>JBMOJU010000018.1:0-30857 GCA_049315625.1 Paracraurococcus sp. | reverse complement strand
CCTTGGTGCCGCTGGATATGGCCGTCGCGCCGCATTGGGAACAGCCCTGGCGGGTATCGGAGTGTTTCGCCGCGCCGCCGCGGCGGACCCCGTCCGCCTGCTCGCCCTCGGTGACAGCCTGACCGCCGGCTATGGCCTGCCGCCCGGCCGCGGCTTCGTGCCGCAGTTGCAGGCGGCGCTGGCGGCGCGGGGGCGGTCGGTGCGGGTGATCGATGCCGGCGTTTCCGGCGACACCACCGCGGGCGGGCTCGCCCGGCTCGACTGGTCGCTGGCCGACAACCCGCAGGCGGCGATCGTCGAACTCGGCGGCAATGACGGGCTGCGCGGCCTGCCGCCGGCCCAGAGCCGCGCCAACCTCACCACCATCCTCGACCGGCTGCGTGCGCGCGGCATTCCGGTTCTGCTGGCGGGGATGCTGGCGCCGCCCAACCTCGGCGCCGAGTACGGCCGGGAATTCGCCGCGGTCTTCACCGACCTGGTCCGGGCGCGGCCGGAGCTGGTCTTCTACCCCTTCTTCCTGGAAGGCGTGGCCGGCGACCCCGCGCTGAACCAGCCCGACGGGATTCATCCCAATGAAAGGGGCCTGGCGGAGATCCTCCGCCGCCTGCTGCCCGCGGTCGAGACCTTGCTGGAGCGGGTGCCGCGCCCGCCCGCCGGATGAGGAGACATCGTCATGCTCCGCCTCTTCGTCGCCCTGACCCTGCCGGCCGCCATCAAGGCGCAGCTGGCGATGCTGTCCGGGGGCATTCCCGGCGCGAAATGGGTCCCGCCCGAGAATTACCACCTGACGCTGCGCTTCATCGGGGAGGTCGAGAGCTGGCGGGCCGAGGAGGTGGATGAGGCGCTGGCCAATATCCGCGCCCGGCCGTTCGAGCTCTCGCTGCGCGGGGTCGGGCTGTTCGAGAAGGCCGGGCGGATCGGCAGCCTCTGGGTCGGCGTCGAGAAGACCGAACAGCTCGGCTTCCTCCAGGCCAAGGTGGAGACCGCCCTGCAGCGGATCGGCCTGGAGCCGGAGCGCAAGCGCTTCGCTCCGCACGTGACGCTGGCGCGCACCGACCGCGCCGCGCCGGAGAAGCTGGTCGGCTATGTGCAGGCCCACAACCTGTTCCGCCTGCCACCGATGGCGGTGGAGCATTTCACGCTGTATTCCTCCCGCCTCGGCAAGGAAGCGGCGGTCTATGTGCCGGAGGTGGAGTACGAGCTGGCCTGAGGCGGCGGCGCGGGCATGGCTCGCGCTGGCGCTGCTGCTCGCCCCGCTCGGCGCCTGGTCGGCGCCGCCGGTCGCCACCATCGCCATCTGCGCCGCCGAGGGCGGCATCCGCCACGTGCCGGACCCGCTGGCCCCGGCGACCCCGGCGCATGCGCATTGCGATGCCTGCCTGGCCGCGCCGCCGGCGCTGCCGGTGCCGCCCGCCGGGCTGCGCCACCCCGCTTCGATCGGCCTCCCCTGGGCTGCCTGCGTCGCGCCGCACCCGGCGCCGGCCGCGCTGCCGCCGGAACAGGCCCGCGCCCCGCCGGCCGCCTGAGCGTTCCCATCCTACGAACCCTCAGGAGAATCCCATGCGTTTCGCCCTTGCGGCCGCCGGCGCCCTCTGCGCCGTGCCGGCCTTCGCTCCCGCCCCGGCCCACGCCCATGTCACCGTCGATCCGGCCGCCGCCCCGGCCGGCAGCTATGTCCGCGCCGCGCTCCGCGTGCCGCATGGCTGCGCCGGCGCCGCCACCACCCGCATCAGCCTCGTGCTGCCGGAGGGGATCTATGCGGCCAAGCCCAGCCCCAAGCCCGGCTGGACTCTGACCATCGAGCGCCGCCGCCTGGCCCAGGCCGTGCGCAGCCCGCATGGGCGTGAGCTGGAGGAGGAGGTCGGCCGCATCACCTGGGAGGGCGGGCCGCTGCCGGATGCGCAGTACGAGGAGTTCGTCGTGCTGCTGCAGGCGCCGAACGAGCCGGGCGGGACCCTGTATCTGCCGGTCGAGCAGGGCTGCGAGGGCGGCAAGGCCGACCGCTGGGGGGAGATCCCCGCCGCCGGCCAGGCGGCGCACGACCTGCCCCGCCCGGCGCCCGCCATCCGCCTGACGCCGCGTTGAGGAGCCCGGTGATGCACCGCCGCAGCCTGTTCGCCGCCCCGTTCCTGCTGGCCCTGCCGGCCTCCGCCCAGCCGACGGGCGAGCTCACGATCACCCGCCCCTGGACCCGCGCCGCCGGCCAGAACGGCACCGGCGCCGGCTTCCTCGGCATCGGCAATGCCGGCCGCGCCGCGGATCGGCTGATCGGTGCCAGCGCCCCGATCGCCCGGGTGACCGAGATCCACACCCATGTGCGGGAGGGCGACATCCTCCGCATGCGCCCGGTCGAGGCCATCGAGATTCCCGCCGGCCAGACCGTCACCCTGCAGCCGGGCGGCTTTCACCTGATGCTGATCGGGCTGAAGGAGCCGCTGATCCAGGGCCAGGCGGTGCCGGTGACGCTGCGCTTCGAGCGCGCCGGGGAGGTGCCGGTGATGCTGGCGGTGCAGCCGGCCGGGGCGCGCGGGCCGATGCCGCACGGGCATTGAGGGCGGCGGCCGTCGCGCGCCTCGGCTGAATGGCGGGCCTATCATTCGCGTTTTCCGCTATCGTGCCGCGGATGACCCCGCTTCGATGCCGCGCCGCGCTGCTGGCCGCGCTGCTGGCCCTGTGGCACGACCCGGCCGCGGCGCAGGAGCAGCCGCGCATCCCGCGCTCCGTCCTGCCGGGGATCGGTGCCGCCGATCCGCGCCGGCCGGTCGACCCGGGGCAGGCGCCCTGGCGGGCGGTCGGCCGGGTGCAATTGGAGACCGGCGGCCGTTGCACCGGCGCGCTGATCGGCCCGCGCCTCGTGCTGACGGCGGCGCATTGCCTGGTCAGCCACCGGGCCCGCAGCCTGGTGCAGCCCGGCACCGTGCATTTCATGCTGGGCTACGACCGGGGGGAGGCGGTGGCGCATGCGAGGGTGGTCGGCTACCGCGTCGGTCCCGGCTTCCGCGCCGATCCGGTCGGCCCGGCGGCGAGCGACTGGGCGGTGCTGACGCTGGACCAGCCGATCGGCGCGCCGGAGCGCGTGCTGCCGCTGCTGCGGACCGCGCCGCTGCCGCGCACCCCGCTGCTGCTGGGCGGCTACCAGCAGGACCGGCCGGAGAGGCTGGTGGCCGATACCGGCTGCCGGCTGCTCGGCCTGTCCGGGGTGCGGGAAGGGGCGCCGATGCTGATGCATGATTGCGCCGGCACGCGCGGCGCCAGCGGCGCGCCGCTGCTGGCGCAGGGGCCGGACGGGCGCTGGGGCATCGCCGGCGTGGTCTCGAACGTGCAGGTCGAGGTGGCGCTCGGCCAGGCCGTCCCCGCTGGCTCGGTGCAGCTGCCCTAGCCATTGTCTGTAAAGCGGATTCCCGCCGCCGGGCCGCTCCGCCCTGCGGCGATCGGCGTCAGTCGCCCTCGCTTTCCAGCCGGTCGATATCCTCGTCCGAGAGGCCGAAATGGTGGCCGATCTCGTGGATCAGCACGTTGCGCACGAGGCCGAACAATTCCTCCCCGGTCTCGATCCATTCCAGCAGGATCGGCTCCCGGTACAGCAGGATGGTGTCGGGCGCCTGCGGCACGTCGAGCACGCTCTTCTCGGTCAGCGGCACGCCGCGATAAAGGCCCGTCAGGTCCCAGGGATTGTCGATCCCCATCTCCGCCAGGGTCTCGTCGTCCGGCGTCTCTTCCACCACGATGGCGGTGCCGCGCACGAGGTCGCGCAACGGGGCGGGGATGGCGGCGAGCGCCGTCTCCGCCATATCGAGGATGTCGTCGAGGCTGGGTGGGGTGCCGTGGCGCATGGCGCCACCGGAAGCCGTGCCGCGCGCGGCGTCAAGCCGGATCAGCGATGGGGGAGGGCGGGATGGTCGAGCAACTGGACGCGACGGCTCGGGCGGGGCTGGCGGCGGCGCTGCCGGATTGGGCCATGGTGGTGGGGCGGGACGCGATCCGCCGCGAATTCCGCTTCCGCGACTTCTCCGCGGCCTGGGGCTTCATGGCGCGGGTGGCGCTCCTGGCCGAGGCGCAGGACCATCATCCGGAATGGTCCAATGTCTGGAACCGGGTGGAGATCGTGCTGAGTACGCATGACGCCGGTGGGCTGTCCGAGCGGGATGTCCGGCTCGCCCGGTCGATCGACGCGCTGCTGGGGTAACGCCGATCGCCGCGGGGCGGGGCGGGACCGCCTGGCGGCGTGGCGCTGCCGCGCAAACAGCTGACCCGGGCGAGGTTCCGCCCCGGCGCTGCGGCCCGTCGCCCGAGCCCTGCCGCCGCGGCGCGCTTCGCCCGCCCGACCACGGCGGCTGTGCGGGCCGCGAACGGGACGGGTGGACGCTGCGTCGCGGTCCTACTCGGCCACCGCCCGGGAGGCGTCGGTGTCCAGGCTCGCCGCAAGCTGGGCGATCGTGGTGGTGCTGAAATCGGCCAGCAGGGCGGCCTCCGCCTGGGCGAACCGGTGGGTCAGCAGCGCGGGGACCTGCCGGCCGATCGGGCATTCCGCGTTGGTCTTGCGGTGCACGCCGACCAGTCTTTCCTTTTCCGGATGGATCGCCCGCCAGACCTCACGCAAGGTGATCTGATTGGCGGGTCGGGCGAGCGACGCGCCGCCGGGTCCGCGCTGGACGGCGATGAGCCCCGCCCGCGACAGTTGTCCGGCGATGCGGCGCACCACCACAGGGTTCGTGCCGATGC
The DNA here is from genome assembly GCA_049315625.1 of Paracraurococcus sp. Taxonomy (GTDB): domain Bacteria; phylum Pseudomonadota; class Alphaproteobacteria; order Acetobacterales; family Acetobacteraceae; genus Paracraurococcus. The sequence continues at coordinate 26,135 of JBMOJU010000018.1, read as the reverse complement.
TCCAGGCCAGCCGCGCACTGGTGGAATCGCCGTCGGAATCGGCGGCGATGAGGAGCAGAATATGGAGAGCGACGGAGAATCGTGTTGCAATCATGTCCAGGAATGTGCGGTGGGTGACATTTGACAGGCTCCCTGGGGAATGAACAGGGGGGCGGCGTGCGCGGAGCGGTTAGGTATGCTTTTTTCGCCCGGCCGTGGCGGGACGGCCGCACCTGCCGACCGGACGCGCATGGTCTGCCGCGCCGCCAGCCGCTTCTGCGCCCTGCGCGGCTGGGTGGCGGTGGCGGAAATGCCCTTGCCGAACGGCCGGCGCGCCGACCTGTTGGCCCTGCTGCCGGATGGCGGTTTTGTCATCATCGAGGTGAAGTCCTGTGCGCGGGATTACCTCACAGATGATAAGTGGCCGGAGTACCGGGAGTTCTGCGACCGCCTCTACTTCGCCGTCGACGTTGATTTTCCGCAGGCGCTGATCCCTGAGGACGTCGGCCTCGTGGTGGCGGCGGATGCGGAGACCGCCCTGCTGCGGGAGGCGCCGTCACACCCGCTGGCCGCGCCCCGGCGCAAGGCGCTGCTGCAGCGTTACGCCCGGGTGGCGGCGGCGCGGCTCGCGGTGCTGGCCGACCCGGACGGCCATGCCGAGCTGCGGGCGGCGCTGAAGCTGGAATAGCGCGGGATGCGTTGCGGCGGAATCGCCGCGAACGTTGGATCCCGCGATCCAGACCATGGCTTGCCCAGGAAGCGGAAGCGGGCGCAGCATGCTCCAGCGTCGCCGGCGTCGGAACCCTTTCTTCATGTGCCGGGCGCAGTCTGGCGCCATGGCCGCCGCAGAGACCCTTCCCTGGCTCGCCCGGTTCGAGGCCGGGAAATACCAGCCGGTCACCTTCCTCGAACGCGGGGTGGTGCTGCCCTTCACCACGCCCGCGCTGCTGGGCGGGCGCATCCGCCCGGGTGTCCGCAAGGCGCCGGAACTGGTGCTGGCCAACCCGGCGGGGGCGGAGGGCGTCTACATCGTGCCCTGGGCGGCGATGCCGGATATCTGCACGCCGACCCTGCACGACCGGGCGCTGTGGGGCCGGGTCTCCCAACTGGCCATCCTGACGCCCCGCGCCGTCCGCCAGGCGACCCGCGCCGTGGCGGCGGAGGGGCTGGCCGGCCGTGCCGCCGCCCGCGCCGCGGCGGAGGCCGAGAAGGCGACGCGCGATGCCTGCACCTTCACCCATTACCACCTGCTGCTCGACCTGGTGCGGCAGGGCGATCCGCAGGGGCATGGGGCGGCGCTCGTCCCCGGCGACCTGACGGCGCTGGAACAGCGGGCCCGCGCGGTGCTCGTCTCCCGCCGCACCGACACCAGCCTCAGCCCCGCCTCGGCATTCGAGGCATTGTCCGAACTGGCCGAGGTGTTCGAGCCCTGCGGCCTGCCGCGCGACCCGACCCGGGCCAGGCTGCCGCAACTGGCGGGGGAGATCGCCGCGGTCATCCAGGATCTCGCCCGCTGGGCCGAATTGGCCGGGCCGGCAGAGCGCAGCTGTATCCGCCTGCTGTCGGACGGCGCCGCGCTGACCCACCGCTGCTTCCGCACCGCCCTGAAGGAGGTGCACGACCTGCTCGGCGATCTCTGGACCCTGGTGCAGCGCTGGCGCCTGGCGCCGGAGGCGATCTCGGCGCTGGCCGCCCGCCCCGAATGGCTGCTGGATGGCTGGGAGCTGATCTGCGGCCTCTGGCGCGCGGCTGCCGATCATCAGCGGGCCGCGGCGCTGCTCGACATGGCGGCGCTGGTGCCGGTCATCCCGGGCGAGGTCGGCGACTGGGTCGGCTTCGACGCGCCGGGAACGATGGAGGCGCACCGCTCCGGCCTCCGGCAATGGCGGCGCACGGTGCAGCCGAACCAGGACTGGGTCACCGGCCGCATGCTGGACCTGACCGCGCGCAACGAGATGCTGCGGGCGCAGTGCCCATGAGCGGCGCGGGCGGCGCGCTGCGCGAGTTGCGCCAGCTCGGCCAGGCGGCCGCGGTGGCGGACGATGCCGCGGTCGCCCGCCTGGTTGCCATGCTGGACCGCCTGCCCGACCGCGGCGAGGCCGACCGGGTGCTGGACCCGGTGCGGCCGCGGCTGCGGGCGCTCGGCCTGAAGCGACCGCTCGGCCTGCCGCGGCTGCTGTTCCTGCCGCTCGACGGCGCCATCCTGCCGCCCTCGCGCTGGAGCCGCGGCGCGCCGGCGGTGCCGCGCAGCGCGCTGCCGATGCTGGCCGCCGCGGTGCAGGCGGCGCTGGGGCCGGAGGGCGCGGCGATCGCCGCCGGCTGCGCGCCGCACGTGACGACCGATACCGATGCCGTGGCCGCCCTGGGCGGCCGGCTCTGGCCCGCGGCGGCGATGGCGCTGCCCGAAAGGCCACCGGCCGGCTGGGCGCAGACCGGCCTCGCCGTGGCCGACTACGCGCCGATCGCCGCGCTGTGCCGGCCGCTGTTCCAGGCGGGCCCGGCGATCTGGGCCGCGCTGGCGGCGTCCGGCAGCGGCCCGCCGACGGAGCTGGTGCGGGCGGCGCTGCAGGCGGTGGCGCCGGCCGGCCCCGGGCCGCTGGCCGCGGCGCTGGCGACGCTGCTGCTGCGGGCGAGCGAGCCGGGCGCCGTGGCGCAGCTTGCCGCCGGGATGGATGCGACGGCGCGGACGGTCGCGCTGCAAGCGCTGGAGCAGGTGCTGGAGGCGCCGCCGCCGCCCTTCGCCACGCTGGACCCGCTGGCCGCCGCGGACCTGGCGCTGCTGACGGCGCACCGGCTGGACGATCTGGAGCATTGCGCCCTGCTGGGCGCCGAGCGGCAGCGCCAGGTGCAGGCCTGCCGCCGCGCGGCGGACGAGGCCTGCCGCGCCGGCTTCCTGGCTGCCGCCGAGCGGCAATTGGTCGCACCGACGCTGAAGCTGGCCGCCGCGCCGGCGGTCTCGGATGCGGAGGTCGCGGCGATCGAGGACGGGGCGCGGCGGCTGCGGACGCTGGACTCCGCCGGGCGGAAGCTGGGCGGCGCGCCGGCCTATGACCGCGCGCTGCGCGACCTCACCGCCAGCCTCGGCGTCCTCGGCCAGCAGGCGCGGAACCCGGCCGGGCTGCAGCCGGTGGACCTCGCCCGCAGCATCGAGATCCTGGCGGGGCCGGAGGCGGCGATGGCCGTGCTGCGAGATCAGCTCTCGACCGGGACGCCCATCGGGTCGCCGCTGCCGGCGCGGTAGCGGTGGGTGGAGGCGCCGAAGGCGATCAGCGTGCGGGCCGCGTCGAACACCTCGGTCCGGCAGAAGAAGACGTTGCGGCCGGCGGTCACCACCCGGCCCTCCGCGGTCAGCCGCCCGCCGATCGGCGCCTGGCCGGTGAAGCGGCAATCGAGGTCGAGGGTGACGGCGCGCCGTACCCGCGCCGGGTCTGGGCAGAACAATCCGGCGAAGGCCGCCGCCTGGTCGATCATCGACAGCAGCACGCCGCCGTGGACGATGCCGGAGCGATTGGCGTGATGCGCCACGGTGTCGCAGACGAGCTTGGCATAGCCGTCGCGCCATTCCGCGACCTGCACGCCGAGATGCGCGTGGAAGGGCGAGTGGGAGTGCGGGAAATCCATGCCGGCTGCCTGCCCGCGCCGTCCCGTTGCGTCAAGCGATCTGCAGGTCCTGCAGCGCCGCCTCCAGCTCCTGGAAGCTCGGCATCAGGGCGGTGGGGGCCATCTTGCGGCCGGTTTCGACCGCCACCTGGGGCGCGTTGCCGTGCAGGTGGGCGACCAGGACGGCGCGGATGACCTCGTAGTACTTGGCCTCCTCCTCCACCACGCCCTTCAGCCGGGCGGCCATCGGCCCGACCATGCCATAGGCCAGCAGCACGCCCATGAAGGTGCCGACCAGCGCGCCGCCGATCATGCCGCCGAGGATCGCCGGCGGCTGGTCGATGCTGGCCATGGTCTTGATGACGCCGAGCACGGCGGCGACGATGCCGAGCGCCGGTAGCGCATCCGCCACCGATTGCAGCGCGTGGGAGGGGTGCAGCTCCTCGACCAGGATCTTCTTCAGCTCGCGCGCCATCACGTCCTCGATCTGGTGCGGGTCGTCGGCGTTCATGCCGACCATGCGCAGGTAGTCGCAGATCAGCGCGACGCCGTGGTGGTCCTGCTGGATCTTCGGGAATTTGCCGAAGGCGCTGCTTTCCGACGGCTTCTCGATATGCGGCTCGAGCGCCATGGCGCCCTTGGTCTGCGCGAGCCGGACGAAGAAATACAGCAGGCTCAGCATCTCGACGTAGTCGGCCTTGCGGTAGCGGGCGCCCTTCAGGATCTTGCCGAAGCCGCCGGCGACATGCTTGATGTCGCCGATGCTGTTGGCCATGACGAAGGCGCCGATGGCGGCGCCGCCGATGGTCAGCATCTCATGCGGCAGGGCGTGCAGGATGATGTCGAACTTGCCGCCCGCCAGCACGTAGCCGCCGAAGACGCAGGCGAGCAGGAAGACCAGGCCGCCGATCGTCGTCATGGTGGGGCGGGCACCGCGCGCAGCAGGGTGATGGCGACGCGGCGGTTGCCGGCGGCAAGCGGTTCGGCCGGCAACAACGGCATGCGGTCGGCATGGCCGGCGACGCTCTGCAGCCGCGGCTCGGCGATGCCGGCGTCGAGCAGCAGGCGGCGCACCGCGTTGGCGCGCTCGGCCGAGAGTTCCCAATTCGAACGCTCGCCGCCGCGGAACGGCGTGGCATCGGTATGGCCGGCGATGGCGAGGCCATTCGGCAGCCGTGCGGCGACCATCGCCACCTTGGCCAGCAGCGCCCGTGCGCGTTCGTTCGGCGCGGTGCTGCCGACCGGGAACATCGCCTGGCGCTCCGCGTCCAGCAGCTGGATGCGCAGCCCTTCCGGCACCTGTTCGACGATGAGCTGGCGGGCGAGGTCGGCCAGCGCCGGGTCGTCCTGCACCGCGGCGCGGATCTCGGCGGCGGCCTGGTCGAAGGCCCGGGCCTCCCGCTTCGCCAGCTCGGCGCGCAGCGCCTCCTCCCGCAGCGCGGCGGCGTTGGGGGCGGGGGGCGCCTTGCCGTCCAGTGCCAGGGCGCCCGAGGCCTGCGGCGCGGCATCGCCCGGCGGCTGCGGCGGCTTCGGCGCGGCGGTCTCCGGCGGGGCGTCGGATGACCCGTCATCCTCGATGTCCAGCCGCACCGGCGCGCGGCCCTGTTCCAGCCGGATCGCGCCATTGTCGGAGACCATGGCGCCGTCGGAATTCGGCGAGCTGCCGCCGAACGGATCACCCGAGCCGGTGGCGCTGCGACCGAGCGCGTTGGAGGGGGCGAAGTAATCCGCCAGGCCGCGGCGCTGGTCGTCCGAGGTGGCGTTCAGCAGCCACATGAGCAGGAAGAAGGCCATCATCGCGGTGACGAAATCGGCATAGGCGACCTTCCAGGCACCGCCATGGTGCCCGTCCCCGCCGGCTTCTTCGCGCTTCAGGACGATGGTCGGCGCCCCGTTGCGCCCGCCCTTGCCCCTGCCTGCCACCGCCCGCCAATGCCCCCGCGCCGCCCGCGCCGCGGCCATCCTGGCCTGGCCGGGCTTAAGCGCGTTCTAATGCCGGCTGCGCCATCGGCGCGGGCAGTCTGCCGCGGCCTTGGGCAGCAACCATGCCGACGGCCCCGCCGGACCGGGCCATGGCGTGGCACGAGGCTTGCGAACCCCCCGGGACCGGCGCCGCGCGCGCCGCAACAACGTCCCACCGGGAGACGCGCCCCCCATGAGCCTTCGCCGCCTACTCCTCGCTGCCCTGGTCGCTGCCGTGCCTGGCGCCGTCCAGGCGCAGGGCACCATCCGCATCGGCATGACCGCGGCGGACATCCCGCTGACCCACGGCCAGCCCGACCAGGGCTTCGAGGGCAACCGCTTCACCGGCATCCCGCTATTCGATGCGCTGACCGCCTGGGACCTGTCGCGCGGCGACCGGCCGACGCCGCTGGTGGCGAACCTCGCGCTCTCCTGGGCGGTGGATGAGGCCGACAAGACCCGCTGGATCTTCAAGCTGCGGCCGGGGGTGAAATTCCATGACGGCTCCGACTTCACCGCCGATGCGGTGGTCTGGAACGTCCGCAAGGTGCTGGACCGCGAGGCACCGCACTTCGACCCGCGCCAGGTCGGCCTGACCGCGACGCGGATGCCGGCGCTGCGCCGGGCGGAGAAGGTCGACGACCTGACCGTGGCGCTGATCACCAGCGAGCCGGACAGCTTCCTGCCGATCAACCTGACCAACCTGTTCATGGCCAGCCCGGCGCAGTGGGAGAGGCTGCGCGCGGCGGCGCCGAGCGCCGAGGCCGCCTGGAACGCCTTCGCCGCCAGCCCCTCCGGCACCGGCGCCTTCCGCATGACCCGCTTCGTGCCGCGCGAGCGGGCCGAATACACCCGCAACGAGGCCTATTGGGGCGAGAAGGCCAAGGCCGAGCGGATCATCCTGCTGCCGATCCCGGAGGCGAATGCCCGCACCGCCGCGCTGCTCTCCGGCCAGGTCGACTGGATCGAGGCGCCGGCGCCCGACAGCGTGCCGCAGATCAAGGCGCGCGGCATGGTGATCAGCCAGAACCTGCAGCCGCATTTCTGGCCCTGGCAGCCCTGCTTCGCCGGCGACAGCCCGCTGAAGGATGTCCGGGTCCGCCGGGCGCTGAACCTGGCGATCGACCGCGACGGCCTGAAGCAGTTGCTTGGCGGCTTCATGGAGCCGTCGATCGGCACGGTCGGCCCCGGCCATCCCTGGTGGGGCAACCCCGATTTCCGCATCCGCACCGACAAGGCGGAGGCGAAGCGCCTGCTGGCCGAGGCCGGCTATGGCCCGGGCAAGCCGCTCAATCTCAAGGTCCAGATCAGCGCCAGCGGGTCCGGCCAGATGCAGCCGCTGCCGATGAACGAATTCCTGCAGCAGGACCTGAAGACCATCGGCGTCAATGTCGACTTCGACGTGGTCGACTGGAACACGCTGTTCACCAATTGGCGGCAGGGGTGCACCGCGGCGTCGGCACGCGGGGCGCACGCGATCAACGTCTCGATTTCCACCATGGACCCGTTCTTCGCCATGGTGCGGTTCTACGACAGCAAGATGGCCGCGCCTGTCTCCAACAATTGGGGCATGTTCGGCGATCCGCGCTTCGATGCGATGATCCGCGAGGCCCGCACCACCTTCGAGCCCGCCGCGCGCGACGCGGCGCTGGCGAAGCTGCACGCCGCCGGGGTGGACGAGGCGCTCTTCATCTGGATCGCGCACGACGTCTCGCCGCGCGCCATGTCGCCGCGCGTCAAGGGCTTCGTCCAGCCGCAGAGCTGGTTCGTCGACCTCCGCCTGCCCTACATCCAGTAATCGAACAGGGGATTCCCGATGCTTCTGTATCTGCTTCGCCGGATCCTCTACGCGGTGCCGATCGCGCTGGCGGTCGGCTTCGTCTGCTTCATGCTGGTGCAGATCGCCCCGGGTGACCCGATCAACGCCATCGTCCCGCCGGATGCGCCGGCCGACGTGGTGGAACAGGTCCGCAAGGATTACGGCCTGGACAAGCCGCTGCCGGTGCAGTTCGGGCTCTGGATCTCGAAGGTCGTGGTCGGCGATCTGGGGCGCTCGCTCGCCACCGGGCGGCCGGTCTGGGCCGATCTCCAATCCGCCATCGGCAATACGCTGACCTTGGCCTTCGCCGCCTCCACGCTCGGGTTCGTGCTGGGCTGCGTGCTTGGCGGGCTGGCCGGCACCTTCCGTGGCTCGGCCCTGGACCGTACCGCGGTCGGCGTCGCGGTCGCCGGCGTCTCGGTGCCGCATTACTGGCTCGGCATGGTGATGGTCGTGATCTTCTCGGTGCAGCTCAACTGGCTGCCGGCCATGGGGGCGGGGCCCGGCGGCTCCTCCGACTGGTCCTGGGACTGGGAGCACATGCGCCATCTGGTGCTGCCGATGGTGACGCTCTCGGTCATCCCGATGGGCATCGTGACGCGCACCGTGCGCGGCATCGTCGCCGAGATCATGAACCAGGAATTCGTCGTAGCACTCCGCGGCAAGGGGCTGACCCGCTGGGGTGTCTTCCTGCACGTGGTGAAGAACGCCGCGCCGAACGCGCTGGCGGTGATGGGCCTGCAGCTCGGCTACCTGATGGGCGGCTCCATCCTGGTGGAGACCGTGTTCTCCTGGCCGGGCACCGGCCTGCTGCTGAACAGCGCCATCTTCCAGCGCGACCTGCCGGTGCTGCAGGGCACGATCCTGGTCCTGGCGATGTTCTTCGTCGCGCTCAACCTCTGCGTCGATCTGATCCAGACGGCGCTCGACCCCCGCATCAAGCGCGCTTGAGGAGTTCGTCATGAGCACAGCGACGACGCCGACGGCCGCCGAGGCCGAGCTTGCCGTCCAGGCCCGCCAGGCGCAGGCGAAATCGGTCGGCTACTGGGCCGGGGTGTGGCGGCGTGTGCGGCGCGACCCGGTCACCATCGTTTGCGGGTCCATCCTGCTGATCATGCTGCTGGCGATCATCTTCGCCCCGCTGATCGCGCCGCACGACCCCTACCAGGGCAGCATGATCCGCCGGCTGAAGCCGATCGGCACGCCCAACTACCTGCTTGGCACGGACGAACTGGGCCGCGATATCCTGACCCGACTGCTGGTCGGCGGGCGGCTGTCCTGGTTCATGGGCATCGCGCCGGTGGTCATCGCCTTCGTGATCGGCACTACGCTCGGCGTCATCGCCGGCTTCGTGGGTGGCCGCGTGAACATGGCGATCATGCGCACCACGGACGTGTTCTATGCCTTCCCCTCGGTGCTGCTGGCTGTCGCTATCTCGGGCGCGCTGGGCGCCGGCATCTTCAACGCCATCCTGGCGCTGACGCTGGTCTTCATCCCGCAGATCATCCGGGTGGCCGAAAGCGTGACGCAGGGGGTGCGCAACCTCGACTTCGTCGATGCGGCGCGGGCTTCGGGCGCTTCCGGCTTCACCATCGTCCGGGTGCATGTGCTGGGCAACGTGCTCGGACCGATCTTCGTCTATGCGACCTCGTTGATCTCGGTCTGCATGATCATCGCCTCCGGCCTGTCCTTCCTCGGCCTCGGCACCAAGCCGCCCGAGCCGGAATGGGGCCTGATGCTCAACACGCTGCGCACCGCGATCTACGTGCAGCCCTGGGTGGCAGTGTTGCCGGGCGTGTGCATCTTCGTGACCTCCATCTGCTTCAACCTGCTGGCCGACGGCCTGCGCCAGGCGATGGATGTGAAGGGCTGAAGCCTATCGCGGGTCTGCGTCGGGCGACGCCTGCGCGACGGATGTAAGGGGGGCACGTCGGCGAGCTCGGCTGCCCCCGCATTAAAGTTGCGGTCGGGCAGCAACCCTTGGGGGGCGGGTGACGTTGCGTGGGCGACCATGTTACCGGAGGTCCCCATGCCCGCACTCTCCCGCCGCAACCTCGCCAGCCTGGCGCTGGCCGCCGGTGCGCTCGCCACGCCCAGCCTCGCCCGCGCCACCAGCCGCCGCGAGATCGACACCGAGGTCGGCGTCGCCCTGACCAAGCTGCACGAACTGCCGAACACCCAGCCGCTGCTGCGCCAGGCCCGCGCCACGCTGGTCTTCCCGCGCATCATCAGCGGCGGCTTCATCGTCGGCGGCCAGTACGGCGAGGGCGCCCTGCTGCGTGGCAGCGTGACAGAGGGCTACTACTCCATCGCCGGCCTCTCGCTCGGCCTGCTGGCCGGCGCCCAGTCGGCCGGCCTGGCGATGTTCTTCATGCAGGAGGAGGCGATCGCCGCACTCCGCAAGGCGGATGGCTGGGAGATCGGCACCGGCCCGACCGTGGTCGTGCTCGACAAGGGGCTGCAGGCCAATGCCACCAGCACCACGCTGACCGAGCCGGTCTACGCCATCACCTTCGGCCAGCAGGGGTTGATGGCGGCGCTGGCGCTGAACGGCACCAAGATCACCAAGATCACGCCTGGGGCATGATGTTGCGCTCGTAGCGTGGGCGGGGGTAAACGGCGGGCCGTTCCGGGGGAACACCCATGCCGATCGCCCGCCGCCGCCTCGCCCCGCTTGCCCTGCTGCCGCTGGTCCTGCCTGCCCCCGCGCGGGCGGCGTCGAAGCGTGAGATCGACGATGCCGTCGGCCCGGCGCTGGCCCGGCTGCGGGAGCAGGACGGCACCCGCATCCTGGCGGAGAACGCCAAGGCCATTTTGGTCTTCCCGCGCATCGTCCGCGGCGGCTTCGTCATCGGCGGCCAGTACGGCACCGGGGCGATGATCGAGGGCGCCGGGACCGCCGGCTACTACAACATCGCCGGTGCCAGCTTCGGCCTGCAGATCGGCGCGCAGGCCTACGGCCTGGCGATGTTCATCATGACCGATTCTGCGCTGGAGTTCTTCCGCAAGAGCCAGGGCTGGGAGATCGGTACCGGCCCGACCGTGGTGGCGCTGGATGCCGGGATTGCCGGCAGCCTGACCTCCACCACGATGAGCCAGGATGTCTACGCCGTGACCTTCGGCCAGACCGGGCTGATGGCGGCGCTGACGCTGGATGGCCAGAAGATCTCGCCGATCAGGCCGGACTGAGCTTCCTGCGCGGCGGCTCGAACCGGTAGGGCGACGCGCTCGCCACCATGGGGTCCAGCGAGAGGCGGTGCTCCAGCGGCGGGAAGGCGCGGCTACGGCAATCGGTGCGGTCGCACAGGCGGCAGGACAGGCCGATGCCGACCATCGCCCGGTCCAGGTCCAGCCCGTCGCCATAGACCACCTCGCTCGCCCGGCCGATGTCGCAGCCCATGGCCACGACATAGACCGGCGGCGGCTCCCCCCAATGCGCCGCGACGCCGTGCACGGTGCGGGCGAAGCACAGGAAGGTGCCGCCGTCGGGCAATTGCGCCAGCTGCACCCGCACGCTGCCCGGCGTGCCGAAGGCCTGGTGCACGATCCATTTGGGGCAGGAGCCGCCGAAGCGGGCGAAGGGAAAGCCGGCCGCGGCCAGCCGCTTGCCGACATTGCCGGCGGGGTCGACCCGCAGGAAGAAGAACGGCACGCCGCGCTGCGCCGCCTCCCCCGGGCGCTGCATCGTCGTCAGCCGGTGGCAGGCCTGCTCGAAGGAAACGCCGAAGCGGGAGGCCAGCGCTTCCAGGTCATGCCGCAGCTCGCGGGCCGCCGCCAGGAACGGGCCATAGGGCATCAGCAGCGCGGCGGCGGCGTAGTTCAGCAGGCCGATGCGGATCAGCTGGCCGGCCTCGGTGGAGGATGGCTCGAACCCCGCCATCGCTGCCTGCACCGCCTCGCCGGCTTCCAGCAGCATCAACTGGAAGGCCAGGTGGAAGCCACGACTTTCGCGTGGCAGCGCCTCCGACAGGTCGAGCCGCCGGCCGACCGGGTCGTAGCGCCGCAGCGCGCCGGGCAGCGGGCTGACGGTAACGACGAGCCCATGCTTCTGCCGCAGCCGCTGCGCGACGCCGTGGTTCATCTCGGATGGCGCGGTGATGCCCATCTCGGCGGCAATCGCTTCCGCCGCGTGTTCCAATTCGGCGAAGTGGTTGCTGCGATCGTGGAAGAAATCGCGCGCCTCCTCGGTCGGCAGCAGGATGCGCCGCCCGGTCGGCAGCGCGATGCCACCGGAATCCTCCCGCGCCACGCGCCAGGCACGGTACAGCGCCAGCATCGCGCGGGCGGCGTTCGGCGCGCTGCCGGCCAGCGTTGCCACCTCGTCCTCCGGCACCTGTTCCAGGCCGAGCAGCGGGTCGGACATCACCTCCCGCAGCCCGGTCTCGATCGCCTTCTCCCGCGTGCCGGACAGCACGCCGATATCGACCTGGAGCGTTTCCGTCAGCTTGATCAGCAGGCTGGCGGTGACCGCCCGCTGGTCGTGCTCGATGAGATTGAGGTAGCTGGCGGAGATGCCCAGCCGGGCGGCCAGGGCCTGCTGGGCCAGCCCCTTTTCCTGTCGCAGCCGGCGGACGGTCCGGCCGATCAGCGCACGCGCCATCTTCACTGCCTTTACTATTTTCACGGATACACTGTTAAAACGGCAACCTGTTTGCCGCTTTTCACAGCTTTAGGGGCTGAACTTTGGCGCTGCAATGTGAATTATTGACCCTGCCCGCCGGGACTGACCGGCCCAGGAGAAAACAGTGATGCGCCAGACACCCGCCCCCACCTATGCGCCCGATGGCAGCTTTGGGGGCTACCGTCCTGAACCCGGCCGGTTCGATGGCATCCGTCGCGATTACAGCCCGGCCGACGTCGCGCGGCTGTCCGGCAGCTTCCGGATCGAGCACACCCTGGCCGACATGGGCGCCCGCCGGCTGTGGCAGCTGCTGAAGACCGAGCCGCAGGTGACCACCCTCGGCGCGCTGACCGGCATGCAGGCGCTGCAGCAGGTGAAGGCCGGCCTCAAGGCGATCTACCTGTCCGGCTGGCAGGTGGCGGCCGATGCCAACACCGCCGGCACCATGTACCCCGACCAGTCGCTCTATCCCGTGGACAGCGTGCCGAACGTGGTCCGCCGGATCAACAACTCGCTCCGCCGGGCCGACCAGATCGCGGTGCAGGAAGGCAAGGGCGACACCACCAACTGGATGGCGCCGATCGTGGCCGATGCCGAGGCCGGCTTCGGTGGTGCGCTGAACGCCTATGAGCTGATGCGGGCGATGATCGATGCCGGCGCGGCGGGCGTCCATTTCGAGGACCAGCTGGCGTCGGAGAAGAAGTGCGGCCACCTCGGCGGCAAGGTGCTGGTGCCGATCGCCCAGCATATCCGGACGCTCAACGCCGCCCGCCTCGCGGCCGATGTCGAGGGCGTGCCGACCGTCCTGCTCTGCCGCACCGATGCCGAGAGCGCGCAGCTGCTGACCTCGGACGTGGATGAGCGCGACCGCCCGTTCATCGGCAATGACCGCACGCCGGAAGGCTTCTTCCGCATCCGCCCGGGCTGCGGCAAGGCCTACGCCATCGCCCGCAGCCTGGCCTATGCGCCCTACGCCGACCTGCTGTGGTGGGAGACGTCGGACCCCGACCTGAACGACGCGCGCGAATTCGCCGAGGCGATCCAGAAGGAATTCCCGGGCAAGATGCTCGCCTACAACTGCAGCCCGTCCTTCAACTGGCAGCGCAAGATGGGCATCGAGGCCGCGTCCAGGTTCCAGCGTGAGCTGGGCGCCATGGGCTACAAGTTCCAGTTCGTGACCCTGGCCGGCTTCCACAGCCTGAACCTGTCCATGTTCAAGCTGGCGCGCGGCTACAAGGATCGCGGCATGGGCGCCTACTCCGAGTTGCAGCAGGCCGAGTTCGCCGCGGAGTCCGAGGGGTTCACCGCGGTGCGCCACCAGCGCGAAGTCGGCGTCGGCTACTTCGACGCGGTCGCCACGGCGGCCGGCGGCGGTCAGTCCAGCACCACCGCGCTGGCGACCAGCACCGAGGCGGCGCAGTTCCACGACGAGCACGCCCCGGCGCACTGAGCAGCACGCCTTGCGCCGGGCAACCGGCGCAAGGCCCCCCCCGTCACACGGCTCCAACCACAAGGAAATTGTCCCATGTCCAACGACGATTACGACGACGGCCTGGTGCACTCCCACGGCTGGGCGACCGAGCCGGTCGCCCGCAATGCCGGCCCGCTGCGCCGCGCCGCCGAGATCGCCGCCGCCATGTCGGCGCATCCGGAGGAGACCGAGCCCTTCGACGACGGCCTCGTGCACTCGCATGGCTGGGCCTGCGGCGAGCGCGGCCGGATGGCCGGCCAGCGCTGAAACCCAAGGCGGCGGAGGCGGAGGGTGCTGATGGCGCTTCCCAGGGCCCTGCCGTTCCGACGGCATCGTCATTCCGCCGGCCGCAGGGTCGCCGGCGCGGTGCGCGCGTTGCTCGCCGGCAAGCGGCCATGGCGGATGACCGCCGGCGCGGGCCAGGCCGCACCGGCCAGCCCGGCGCCGGAGGCGCCGCCGGGCCCGCCGGCCCGCAGCGGCGGGGACGAGGCCTGGTCCCGCTTCCAGGCATCGCTCGCCGCTGGCGGCTGAGCCAGCTACCCGACCAGCCCGGCCGCGACGTTCACCGCCGCGGCCAGGATGACGACGTTGAACAGGAAGGCGACCAGCGCATGCACCAGTGTCAGCTGGCGCAGCAGCCGCTTGGAAATGGCGACGTCCGCGGTCTGGAAGGTCATGCCGATGGTGAAGGCGTAGTACAGGAAGTCGCCGAAGGCCGGTTCCTCGTCGCCCGGGAAGTCCAGCCCGCCGCCGGCCTGCCAGAATTCATGCGCGTAGCGCACGGCGAACAGCAGGTGCACGAAGACCCAGGACAGCGCGATCGAGAGCAGCGCCAGCGCCACCTCGGCCGCGCCCATGGGGCCGGATTTGGACGCGAGGAACCAGGCCACCGCGGCGATCGCGGCGATGGCCGAGGCGAGGCTCGCCGCGAGGATCGCCCCTTCGCCCTCGTCCAGCGCCTCCGCCCGGAGGCGCATCTGCACCGGCGTCGCGCGCTGCATGGAGCGCAGCATGGGGCCGATATAGGACAGCACCGCCGCGCACCAGCCGACCAGCAGCGCGGTCTGCAGCGGCAGGCCCAGCCCCCAGCCGGCCGCCACGACAAGCGCACCCAACGCCGCCGCCGCCAGCAGGATCGGCCGGTGGCGGAGGCCGAGCCGCATCAGGCCGCTGCCAGCGCTTCGGCGAAGACCGTGGGATCGACGTTGCCGCCGCTGATCACCACGCCGACGGTGCGGCCGCGCGCGTCCAGCTTGCCGGCCAGCACCGCGGCCAGCGCCACCGCGCCGCCCGGCTCCGCCACGATCTTCAGGTGGTCGAAGGCGAAGCGCATGGCGCGCAGCACCTCGGCCCGCGTTACCACGATGCCGCCCGCCAGCCGCGGCTGGTTGATGGCGAAGGTGAGGACGCCCGGCTGCTTCGACAGCAAGGCGTCGCAGAAGGTCTCGCCCTTGCCGTCGGCGGCGATGCGCCGTCCGGCCACCAGGCTTTGCCGCGTATCGTCCCAGCCTTCCGGCTCCACCGCCCAGGTCGTGGCGCCGGGGGCAAGCGCTTCCATCGCCAGGGCGCAGCCGGCGATCAGCCCGCCGCCACCGGTGCAGACCGCCAGCGCGTCGAGCGTCAGCCCGGCCTCCCGCGCATCCTCGATCAGCTCGAGCGCGACGGTGCCCTGGCCGGCGATGACGTCCTTGTGGTCGAAGGGCGGCACGGCGGTGGCGCCGCGCTCCGCCGCCAGGCGCTGCGCCAGCGTCTCGCGGTCCGTCGTCAGGCGATCGAAGAAGACGATCTCGGCGCCCCAGCGCCGGGTGCTCTCCACTTTGATGGCCGGCGCATCGGAGGGCATCGCCACCACCGCCTTCAGGCCGAGCAGATGCGCCGCGCAGGCCGTCGCCTGGCCATGATTGCCGGAGGAGTGGGTGGCGATCCCGCCCGCGCGGGCCGCCGGGTCCAGCAGCAGCGCCGCGTTGGTGGCGCCGCGCAGCTTGAAGCTGCCGGTGCGCTGCAGCGGCTCCGGCTTCACCAGCACGATGCCGCCGGCGATCGCATCGAGCACCGGGTGGCGCAGCAGCGGCGTGCGGATCACCCGGCCGTGCAGCCGTGCCGCCGCGGCCTCAACATCGGCGAAGCTGACCGTGCTGTTCATCATGCTGCCCCTGCGGTTGTGACGATGGCCTCGGCGGGATGGACCCTGACCCTGCCATCGTCCCACCCCGCCGGGGGCGGCGGCAAGGTCGCCGGAGGTGCCGGGTGGCGCCCGGGTCCGGCCGGGCAGGGCCGCCGCCGCCGGTCGAGGCGCGCTCCGCCGCAGCGGCATGCACCGCCGGCGGGCTGTCCGGCGTCGCGGCGCTGCCCGGGGCATTGGCGCCGAAGCTGCATCCGTGGTGCCGCATCCAGCGATGTGGTCCCGAGGATGGCGGCGGCGCGGCCATTCCGTCCGGTCATGCATCAGCGCGCTGGTTGCGATGAAGTTACAAAGGACACCCTGTTGTCACGGTCATGCCGCCGCGCCATGTTGCGCGCCGGGGCCGGTACAGGCCCATTCGGGACGTCCGGCGGATCGCTCCGCCGCTCAGGGAGAACCAAGGATGGCAGCCAATCGCTTGAGCCGGCGCAACGTGCTTCGGTCCGGTGCCGGGGTGGTCGCGGCGGGGACGCTCGCGGCGCCGATGGTGCATGCGCAGGGCACCGGCGGTTCGCTCCGCTTCGCCTTCTGGGACCATTGGGTGCCGGGCGGCAACGACGCGCTGAAGAAGCTCTCCGCCGATTGGGGCGAGAAGAACCGCGTCACCGTCGCTCTCGACTTCATCAACACCACCGGCAACCAGCTGCAGCTGACCGCCGCGGCGCAGGCGCAGTCCGGCAACGGGCATGACGGCATCTCGCTGACGCCCTGGGATGTCGGCGCCTATGCCGACAAGCTGGAGCCGGTGGACGACGTCATCCAGCGCCTGGAGGCCAAATACGGCCAGATCAACCAGGTCGCCAAGTTCCTGGCGGTGCATGGCGGCAAGTGGCGCGGCGTGCCGGCCACCTCCGGCAGCCAGAACAAGCCAGCCTGCGTGCGCTTCGACCTGATGGAGCAGCATGCCGGCATCGACGTCCGCGCCATGTGGCCGGCGACGAACGCGCCCGGCCCTGGTGCCGATACCTGGAACTGGGAAACCTTCCTGAAGGCGGCCGAGGCCTGCCACAAGGCGGGCGTGCCCTTCGGCCTGCCGATGGGCCAGTTCTCCGACGCCGTCGACTGGGTCGGCGCCATGTTCCTCAGCTACGGCGCCTACATCACCAACGCCAAGGGCGAGCCCACCATCAAGGGCAACGACAAGCTGCGCCAGGCGATCGACTACGGCGTGCGGCTGTCGAAGTTCCTGCCGAACGATGTCTGGGCCTGGGACGATGCGTCCAACAACCGGGCGCTGATCTCCGGCAAGTCGGCGCTGATCTTCAACCCGCCCTCCGCCTGGGCGGTGGCCAAGCGCGACAACATCGCGGTGGCCGAGAAGTGCTGGACCATCCCGATGCCGTCGGGCCCGGCCGGCCGCTTCATCGGCATGATCCCCTTCACCACCGGCATCTGGAGCTTCGGCAAGAACAAGACCGCGGCGAAGGCGCTGCTGGAGCACCTGTCGCAGCGCGAGAGCGCCGAGTTCACCACCATCACCAGCGGCGGCTACGACATCCCGCCCTTCGCCAGCATGACCGACTTCAAGATCTGGGAGACCCAGAACCCGCCGGTCGGCACCATCGCCAACTACCCGGTCAAGCCGCACCACAATGCGAAGAGCTCGATCGCCTTCGACCCGGCGCCGCCGGAACTGGCCTCGCAGATGTACATCCAGGCGCTCAACACCAAGGTCATCGCCCGCGTCGCCCAGGGCGGCGAGACGATCGACCAGGCGATGGGCTGGCTGGAGCGCGAGATCAACAATATGCGTCGCGGCTGACGCGATCCTGCCGGGCGGGGCGGCGCGACGCCGCCCCGTCCTTCTTCGCATTTGAGCAGGGGAGGCTGCCATGGCCTTGGATGCCACCACCATGACCGAGGCCGGGCCGCCCGTCGCGCCGGCGCAGCCGGGGATGACGCTGCAGCGCTTCGCGCGGCGCCGTTCGACCATCGCCTTCCTGATGGCGCTGCCGCTGATCGCGGTGATCGCCGGGCTGGTCGCCTGGCCGGCCGGCTATGCCATCTACCTCTCCACCCTGAACCGCCGCATGACCAGCTTCATCGGCCTGGGCAATTTCGAGATCCTGCTGGATTCCGAGACCTTCCGGATGGTGATCTGGCAGAGCTGCATCTTCGCCATCACCGCGGTGGTGCTGAAGGCGCTGCTCGGCTTCTGGCTGGCGCATATGCTGCACCACATCCCGACCAAGGGGCAGCGGATCTGGCGCGGCATGCTGCTGCTGCCCTGGGTGGTGCCGCCGGCGCTGTCGACGCTCGGCTGGTGGTGGATGTTCGATCCCAGCTATTCCAGCCTGAACTGGCTGCTGAATGCGGTGGGCGGCCCGTCGATCCCCTGGCTGGGCGATCCCGGCTGGGCGCGGGCTTCGGTCATCATCGTCAATGTCTGGGCGGGGACGCCCTTCTTCATGATCATGTACCTCGCGGCGCTGAAATCGGTGCCCGACCAGCTGTATGAGGCGGCGGCGATCGACGGCGCCACCGGTTGGCAGGGGCTGCGCTTCGTGACCCTGCCGATGATGCGCAACATCATCTCGATCACCGTGCTGTTCAGCCTGATCGTCACCTTCGCCAATTATGACATCGTCCGGGTGCTGACCAATGGCGGGCCGCGCGACCTGACGCATGTCTTCGCCAGCTACGCCTTCCAGGTCGGCGTGCTGTCCGGCAACATCCCGCGCGGCGCCGCGGTGTCGCTGTTCATGTTCCCGCTGCTTGCCACCGTCGCCTTCTTCATGTTGCGCGGCGTCAACCAGCGCAACCGGGAGATGGCGTGATGTCGGCCTCCGCAGCCTCGCCTTCCGCCGTCCTGCCCGGCGTCGCCCGCAAGATCGGCTCGCTCCGCAAGGAGCGCCGGTGGGCGCTGATCACCGCCTATGTGTCGCTGGTCATCGCCGCCATCGTCATGCTGGCGCCCCCCTTCTACATGCTCATCACCAGCCTGAAGACCAGCGCCGAGATCTCCAACCCGGTCGGCACGCCCTGGATCGTCCGCAACCCGACGCTGGACAATTACTGGGCGCTGATCAGCGACCCGATGTTCCGCGGCTTCTTCTTCAACAGCATCAAGATCACCGTCGCGGTGGTCTGCATCACCATGGTGATCTCGGTGCTGGCCGCCTTCTCGCTGGCGCGGATGAAGTTCTTCGGCAGCGGCGTGCTGGCGACCGGCGTCTTCCTCACCTACCTGGTGCCGGACACGCTGCTGTTCATCCCGCTGTACCAGATCGTCGGTGGGCTCGGCCTGCTGAACTCGATCTGGGGGCTGGTGCTGGTCTATCCGACGCTGACCGTGCCCTTCTGCACCTGGATCATGATCGGCTACTTCGCCTCCATCCCGAAGGAGCTGGATGAGGCGGCGCTGATCGATGGCGCCTCCTGGTCGCAGATGCTGCTGAAGATCTTCATCCCCGTGGCGCTGCCCGGCATCATCGCCGCCACCATCTTCGCCTTCACCGTGAGCTGGGCGGCCTTCGTCTATCCCACGGCCTTCATCACGAGGCCGGACGAGATGCCGCTGACCATCGGCGTCGTCTCCCAGCTCATCCGCGGCGACACCTTCGCCTGGGGCCAGCTGATGGCGGGCGCGCTGCTGGCGGCGCTGCCGCCCGTCATCGTCTACGCGTTCCTCATGGATTACTACATCGCCGGGCTCACCGCCGGCGCGACCAAAGGTTAGAGCCGGCCGATTCACGCCCCCGGGCCTTGCGGCCCTGCGGCGATCGGACGGCAGGGCTCAAGGGAGAGACGGGACAGATGGCGCAGGTATCCATCCGCAAGGTCGTCAAGGAGTACGATGGCGGCGTGCAGGCGGTGAAGGGCATCGACCTGGAGATCGCCGACCATGAATTCGTCGTCCTCGTCGGCCCTTCCGGCTGCGGCAAGTCGACAACCCTGCGGATGATCGCGGGGCTGGAGGAAATTTCCGGCGGCGAGATCGCCATCGGCGGCGGCGTGGTGAACGACATCCCGCCGCGCGACCGCGACATCGCCATGGTGTTCCAGAACTACGCGCTCTATCCGCACATGTCGGTCTACGACAACATGGCCTTCGGCCTGATGCTGCGGAAATTCCCGAAGGAGGAGATCAAGCGCCGCGTCATGAACGCGGCCAAGATCCTCGACATCGGCGTGCTGCTGGACCGCAAGCCGAAGGCGCTCTCGGGCGGCCAGCGGCAGCGCGTGGCGATGGGCCGCGCCATCGTCCGCGACCCCAAGGTCTTCCTGTTCGACGAACCGCTGTCGAACCTCGATGCCAAGCTGCGCGTGCAGATGCGGACCGAGATCAAGAAGGTCCACCAGACGGTGAAGACCACCACCGTCTACGTCACCCACGACCAGGTTGAGGCGATGACCTTGGCCGACCGCGTGGTGGTGATGAACCACGGCGTGATCGAGCAGGTCGGCCCGCCGCAGGAGCTGTATCACCATCCGCAGACGAAATTCGTCGCCGGCTTCATCGGCAGCCCGGCGATGAACTTCATCCCGGCGCGGCTGGTCGAAGCCTCCGGCGCGCTTAACCTTGAATTGTCCAGCGATATTGTGCTGCCGATCCCGGCGGACCGCACCGCGCGCTACCAGGCCCATGCCGGCCGCGAGCTGCTGTTCGGGATCCGGCCGGAGCACATGACCGAGGTCCGCCCGAACGATCATCGCCCCGGCCTGGCCAGCTTCCACGCGACGCCCGAGGTGGTGGAGCCGATGGGGGCCGAGACGCTGCTGCATTTCTGGAAGGATGGGCACGAGATCTGCGCCAAATTCGATCCGGGCGTCATCGCCGAACCTGGTGTGCGGATCCCCATGGCGATCGACATGAACCGCATGCACCTGATCGACCCGAAGACCGACCGCGTCCTCTGACTCCCGCCCCCGCCTGAGGGGGGTTGAACGCACAGCGTTCAATGGGGTGGGGGTGTCTCCCCACCGTGACATGCGAAAGAACTGCCATGGCCAGCTACACCCCGGTGCTGATCGCCGCCGACACGCTCGACACCCTCGTCGCAAAAATCTTCGTCGCCAACGGCTGCGCCGCGGCGGAGGCTGGGCGCATCTCCCATCACCTGCTCGGCGCCAACCTCGCAGGCCACGACAGCCATGGCGTGGTCCGCGTGCCGCGCTATGTCGAATGGCAGCAGGCCGGCTACATCGTCGCCGGCCAGTCGGCCGAGATCGTCACCGATGGCGGCGCCTTCGCCCTGCTCGACGGCAAGTTCGGCTTTGGCCAGACCGTGGCGCCGGAGGCCTGCGCGCTGGGCATCGAACGCGCCCGGCAGCACGGCACCGCCATCATCGCGCTGAAGAATGCCGGCCATGTCGGCCGCATCGGCGCCTATTCCGAACAGGCGCTGGCTGCGGGCCTCATCTCCATCCATTTCGTCAACGTCGCCGGATCCGTGCTGGTGGCGCCCTTCGGCGGCACCGAGCGCCGCTTCTCCACCGCTCCCTTCAGCGTCGGCGTGCCGACCGACCCGCCGGTGGTGCTCGACTTCGCCACCTCGCTGGTCGCCGAGGGCAAGGTCCTCGTCGCCTCCAATGGCGGCAAGGCGCTGCCGCAGGGCGCGCTGATCGAGCCGGACGGCACGCTCTCCGCCGACCCGCATACGCTCTATGGCCCCTACGACCAGGTCGGGCCGCGCAGCCCGGCGAACGGCCTCGGCGCCATCCGCGCCTTCGGCGAGCACAAGGGCAGCGGGTTGGCCTTCATGTGCGAGCTGCTGGCCGGCGCCTTCACCGGCGGCGGCACCTCCGGCCCCATCGACGCGCGCGGCCGCATCGCCAATGGGATGCTCTCGATCTACATCTCGCCGCAGCATTTCGGCACCGCGGCCGAGTTCAAGAAAACCGCCGAGGACTATGTCGCCTGGGTGAAGTCCTGCCGCGCCGACACCCCGGGCGGCGAGGTGCTGGCGCCTGGCGAGCAGGAGGCGCGGCTCCGCGCCGAGCGCCTGTCGAACGGTGTGCCGCTGCAGCCGGACACCTGGGAGAGCATTGTCCGCTGCGCCCGCGCCCTCGGCGTGACCGTGCCGAACTGACATGATGGAGGATGCGACGCCGGCGGTGCGCTATGCGCGCTACGCCGTGCTGCGCCGGCAGTTGCTGACCGACGCCTCGAAGCGCATCCCGCTGGCCAGCGTCGCCAGCCAGGCGCGCGCGCTGAGCCTGTGGGACGGCAAGCAGGTCCGGCCGGGCGACGAGATGCAACTCGCCGCGGTGTTCGATCTCGGCGTGCTCGACCCCGTCGGCGACCACCACCGCGCCATCGAGCGGCAGGAACGGGCCGAGCCGCCCGAGCCGGGCAGCGACGCCGCCCGGCTGCTGCACGCCCTGGCGGGGGCGCGCTACGGCATCTACCGCTTCATCGGCCCGCGCGCCGAGGGCGGCGTCGCCGCCGAGGCCTTCCCGGAGGCCATGCCGGTGGTGATCTGGGACAACCACCTGGCCCGCAACCGCGTGCCCGGCGCGTTGTTCGGCGCGCGGCTGGCCTGGCCGGATGCCGATCTGGCGCTGACCTGCGGCACCGCCATCGCGCTTGACAGCCGGGCGCTGGAGCGGCTCCTGCTGGGCACCCCGCCGCAACGCGGCCCTGTATTGCCCAGCCTGCCGCTGCCGGACGACGTGGCGGCGGCGGACCGGCTGCTGGCGGAGCCGGCGGCCCGGCTGCGGCTGGCGGCGCTGGCCGCCGCACCGGGCTTCGCCGCCCGCGTCTACCGTACCGCCATCGATCTCGGGCTCATGGGCGCCATCCCCGGTCGCACCCCGCCGGAGCTGCTGCCGCAGCGCTGACCTCGGAGAGCCACACCATGCGCCGCATCCTCGGCCTCGCCGCCGCCCTGCTGCTGCTCGCACCCATGGCGCGGGCCTTCCCGGACCGGCCGGTCACGCTGGCCACCGGCTACGCCCCGGGCGGGTCCACCGACATCGCGGCGAGGCTGCTGGCCGAACGGCTGGCGGTCCATCTCGGCCAGGGGGCGCGGGTGGTGGTGGAGAACCGGCCGGGTGCCGGCGGCATCGTCGCCAGCGAATGGCTGCGGCGCCAGCCGGCGGATGGCCACACCATCATGCTGGTCGAGAGCTCCTCCCACGCCATCGCGCCGAATGCCCTGGTCGGCGGCACGCGCTACGACCCGGTGGCGGATTTCTCGCATCTCGGCGTCATCGGCACCGCGCCGCTGATCCTGGTGGTGAACAAGGACCTGCCCGGCGGCACGCCGGCCGCGGTGGTGCAGACCCTGCGCGCCGCGCCGCCCGACAGCATCGCCTATGCGACGTCGGGCGTCGGCACCATCGTCCATCTGGCGTCGGAGCTGCTGGCGGCCGATCTCGGCACCCGCTTCGTGCATGTGCCCTATCGCAGCGGCGGGCAGATGCTGACCTCGATCTTCCAGGGGGAGGGCAAATTCGGCATCGCCGTGCTGGCCTCCGCCGCGCAGCAGGTGCGGGACGGCATGGTGCGCGGCATCGCCGTTACCGGCGACCGGCGCTTTCCCTCCTTCCCGGAGATCCCGACCTTGGCCGAGGCCGGGGTGCCAGGCTACGATCTGGCGACCTGGAACATCCTGCTCGGCCCGCCGGGGCTGCCGGCGGAGATCCAGGCGGCGCTGAACCAGGCGCTCAACGCCTCGCTGGCGGAGCCGGCCTTGCAGGCCCGGCTGCTGACCGCCGGGGTGGAGGCCTGGACCCGGCCGAACCGCCCGCCCGAGGCCCGCGCCTTCCTGGTTCGGGAGGTCGAGAAATTCCGTGTGGTGGTGCAGCGCACCGGGGTGAAGCTGGAGCCCTGATCACGGCCTCTTGCTCCTCCGCCAGCCGCGGGGGTAACTGGGAGGCATGGGAAGGGCGCCGGGACCCGCGCGGCTAGCGTAAAGGGGACCGGACTTGTCGGATCAGGGACAGAGTGTTGATACGGTGCCGCCGGCACCGAAACTCATGGCATTGGCGCTGCAGCATGTGCTGGTGATGTATGCCGGTGCCGTTGCGGTGCCGCTGATCATCGGCCGGGCGGCCAAGCTGCCGCCGGACCAGGTGGCGCTGCTGGTCAATGCGGACCTGTTCGCCTGCGGGATCGCCACGCTGATCCAGTCGCTCGGCATCGGGCCCTTCGGCATCCGCCTGCCGGTGATGATGGGCGTGACCTTCGCCGCGGTCGGTCCGATGGTCGCCATGGCGACCAACCCGGATCTCGGCCTGCTCGGCATCTTCGGCTCGGTCATCGCCGCCGGCATCGTGACGATGCTGATCGCGCCCTTCGTCAGTCGGCTGCTGCCGCTCTTCCCCTCCGTCGTCACCGGCACGATCATCCTGATGATCGGCATCTCCTTGATGCGGGTCGGGGTGAACTGGGCGGCCGGCGCGCCGGCCCCGACCATGCCGGGCTATGGCGACCCGCTGCACCTGGGGATGGCGGCCGGCGTGCTCGTGCTGATTCTGCTGGTCACCAAGTATGGGCGCGGCTTCCTGGCCAATGTCTCCGTCCTGATCGGCATCGTCGCCGGCTGCGCGGTCGCCTGGGGCATCGGCAGGATGGGCTTTGCCAAGGTGGCGAATGCCGAATGGTTCGCCCTGGTCACGCCCTTCGCCTTCGGCATGCCGAAATTCGACCTGATCGCCATCATCACCATGAGCATCGTCATGGTAGTGGTGATGATCGAATCCTCCGGCATGTTCCTGGCGCTGGGGGAGATGACCGGCCGCAAGGTGGACCAGGCGGCGCTGACCCGCGGCCTGCGGACCGACGGCATCGGCACCTTCATCGGCGGCATCTTCAATACCTTCCCCTATACCTCGTTCTCGCAGAATGTCGGCCTGGTCGGCGTCACGGGCGTGAAGTCGCGCTACGTCACCGCGGTCGGTGGCGTGATCATGCTGGCGATGGGGCTGGTGCCGAAGCTCGGCGCGCTGGTCGAATCCGTGCCGCTCTTTGTGCTGGGCGGCGCCGGGATCGTG
The DNA here is from genome assembly GCA_049315625.1 of Paracraurococcus sp. Classification (GTDB taxonomy): domain Bacteria; phylum Pseudomonadota; class Alphaproteobacteria; order Acetobacterales; family Acetobacteraceae; genus Paracraurococcus. Next base: position 1,561 of record JBMOJU010000018.1, on the reverse strand, counting down.
ATGTTCGGCATGGTGGCAGCGACCGGGGTGCGCATCCTGTCCGGCGTCGACTACCAGGGCAACCGCAACAACCTCTATGTCGTCGCCATCTCCATCGGCTTCGGGCTGATCCCGCTGGTGGCCCCGCAATTCTTCAAGGCGATGCCGCATGCGTTGGCGCCGCTGCTGGAATCGGGGATCCTGCTTTCGGCGCTGATGGCGGTGGTCCTGAACCTCTACTTCAACGGCATGGGCAGCGCCGGCTCGGCCGCCGCGGATGCGGCCGCCTCGGCGCGGGCGCAGGAGGCGATGCACTGATGGACCCTTATCTGCACGAATGGGGCAGCATGCTGCTGCGCTGGCTGCACGTGCTGGCCGGCATGGCCTGGATCGGCACCAGCTTCTACTTCATGCACATCGACGCCATGATGAAGGCGGACCACGACATTCCCGGCGGCAAGGGCGGCCAGATGTGGGAGGTCCATGGCGGCGGCTTCTACCAGGTGCGGAAGTGGCTGGTCGCGCCGTCTTCCCTGCCGCCCGACCTGCTCTGGCACAAGTGGGAGGCCTATACGACCTGGCTGTCGGGCTTCTGCCTGCTGGCCTGGGTCTATTACGGCGCCTCCGACCTGTTCCTGATCGACCCGGCGGTGGCCGATATCGGCCCGGCGACGGCGGCCGGCATCGGCATCGGCGCGCTGGTGCTGGGCTGGGTGGTGTACGACCAGCTCTGCAAGTCGAAGATCGGCCAGAACGAGGTGCTGCTGGCCGGCATCTGCTTCGGCTTCGTGATGCTGCTGGCGCTGTTCTTCCAGCAGGTCTTCTCCGGCCGCGGCGCCATCATCCACACCGGCGCAGTGCTGGCGACCTGGATGGCCGGCAACGTGGCGATGATCATCATCCCCAACCAGCGCAAGTCGATCGCCGCGCTGGTGGCGGGGCAGGAGCCAGACCCGGCCTATGGCCGCGCCGGCAAGACCCGCAGCACGCACAACAACTACCTGACGCTGCCGGTGCTGTTCCTGATGCTGGCGAACCACTACCCGATCATCTGGTCGACGCCCTTTGCCTTCGTCATCGTCGGGCTGATCCTGGTGGCCGGCGCGATGATCCGGCACTTCTACAACGTGCGGCACCATGCCGGTGGGAATCCGTGGTGGACCTGGGGCGTGGCGGCGCTCTGCATCGTGCTGGCGGCGCTGATCAGCCTGACGTCGTCGCCGAGCGGGCGGGAAAGGCTGGGGCTGGCGGCGATCGATCCGCCGGCCGCCACGCTGCCGCACGGCGTTGCGGCGCCGCCGGCGCAGGTGGTCGATATCGTCATCGGCCGCTGTTCCATGTGCCATGCGGCGGAGCCGGTCTGGGCCGGCATCCCCATCGCGCCGAAGGGCGTGCGGCTCGACACGCCGGAGCACATCGCCCGCGCCGCGCCGGCCATCCGGTCCCAGGTGGTGATGAGCCACGCGATGCCGCCCAACAACATCACCAACCTGGAGCCCGAAGAGCGGCGGGTGCTCGCCGCCTGGCTCAGCCGATGACCGCCCAGGCGGTGCCCGGGTTGCCGAGCGAGGCGCCGCCGGTG
>JBMOJU010000661.1:0-1747 GCA_049315625.1 Paracraurococcus sp. | reverse complement strand
TCACGGCGGCTCCATCGCCGGGGTCAGCCGGCTTCGCCCGCCCATCTCCCGGTGCAGGCGCTTCATCAGGCCGAGAATCCCCGGCCCCGGCCACCAGCCGCGGTTCGCCACGGCATAGCGGGCGATGGCGAGCAGCGCAGGCACGTAGATCCCGGACAAATCCGGGTCGGGCAGCTGGTGCGACAGCGCCGGCAGCGCGCTGTACAGCTTCAGCCGCCGCGCCAGCACGATCCCCCGCATGCCCATCTGCCGGAAGCCGCGCCGGAAGGCGCAGCAGATCCGCCAGCGCAGCCCGGCCAGCGCCGGCGGGCAATCCTCCGCCGCCACCTCCATCAGCAGCCGCATCCAGAGATCCCGCCCGCACCAGCGCCGATAGGTGCGGGAGATGGTGTCGGACTTGCCGAATTCTTCCGGCAACTGGGTCCACGTCGCCCGGCCGCCGCCCTTCGACCAGGGTCGCTTCAACGTCACCGCGCGGAAGATGGCGTCCAACCGGGCGCGCGGATCGGCCAGCGGCCTTCCGGCCCGCGGCGCCTCCGCCACGCCGCAGCGGTGCTGGAGGAGGAAGCGGCGCATCACCGCCCATTCCGCATCGGTCATCGGCGCCCAGGGGTGCGCCGGGGTGAGGTTGGTGAGGCCCTCGATGTAGCGCCGGTCGGCCAGCGCGTACTGGGTGAAGAAGGCCTCGGGGAGCAGGCCGGGCGGGAGGCGGTGGTGGTAGGGGTGGCGGGGCATGGGCGGGGTCCGTGGCCGGCGGCGGGGCCGGGAACAGAACAGGAAAATAGGAAAAAAAGCAAGAGGAAAGGCAGCAAGAGGCGGGGGTGAAGCCCCCCGCGCCCCCCTTTGGGTTTGGGGTGCGTCAGGTGTCCAGGGGCGCCAATTGCTCCACCGGGACGGTGACCACGGCGTGGGAGGGGACGAAGAATTCCACGACGCAGGCGCGGCCCTCGCCCACCAGCAGCACGACCGCGCCCTCGGCGCCGGCCGGCAGGTCCTTGCCCTCCGCCCGCAGCCGCGACCGCAGCACCACCGGATCGTGCAGCGCGAAACGGGACGCCGTCCGGCCACGCACCGCGCCGGACCAGTCCACAACCTCCGGCGCATCCGGGTCGGTCACGTCGATCGCGGAGTCCGGCAGGCGGCCGGCGGCCTCGATCGCGGCCCGCTGCGTCTCGGTCAGGGGCTCACCCAGGCGGGTGACGCCGTCATGTGTCACCTTGTTCATAGGCCCTTCGCTCCGTGGCCGTGGCGCGACGCACGCTGATGATACGGCCGTCGCGCCCTTCGGCAGCCTCCGCGTATATCACAAACAGCAGGACGAGACCCGCCCCCGGACGGCCGATGGCGCGCCAGCGGTCGCCGTCCGGATGCGGGTCGGGCAGGTGCAGGGCCAGCGGGTCGGCCAGGACCGCGACGCCGGTGGCAAGGTCCAGACCATGCTTCCGCCGGTTGACCCGGTCCTTCGCGACATCCCAGCGCCAGCGACCCACCATCCCGCCACCCCGACTCCGCGGACGCAACGATAGGCCTGCGCCGTGCCGGTCGCATCCGGCAAAACACCGTGGGGATCAGCGGCCGGCGCGGGCCTGGTTGAGGGCCAGGAGGCAGGACAGCGCATCCTCCTCGGTGATGTCGGCGGGCCAGCCATAGGCGGCGGCGACGGCGGCATCGAGGGCGGCGTGCAGGTGGTCGAGCCACTGCCCCTCCGGCCTGCCGCGGGTGTTGTAGAGGGCGGTGAGGGTGCGGG
>JBMOJU010000660.1:0-1748 GCA_049315625.1 Paracraurococcus sp. | reverse complement strand
TCGCCGCCTGGGACAAGGGCGGCACCGACGTGCTGCTGGCCCCGTTCGCGCAGTTGCGCACGGCCCTGGCGCTGGTCGAACCCGCGCTGCCCGCCACCCCCGCCCATGTCGCGGCGGCGCTGGCCGCCTTCCCCGGCAGCGAGGACCTGCCGCCCGGCCGCCCGGCGCAGCCGATCCCCGGCCTGGACGACCCGGCCGAATGGGACCTGCCCGACCCGGACAGCGCCATGGCCACGGAATGCGAGGCGCTCTACCGCCGCGTCACCGCCCTGGCCGACCGCTGCCCGATCGGCGAGGGCACCGCCGGCGCCCGTTACCGGCTGATCACCGCCGCCGGCCTGCTGGCCGGCGCGGCGCGGCAACTGCCCGCCCCCGGCCCGCCGGTGCCGGCCGGCCCGGGCAGCTTCGCCGTGCGGCTCGATGCCCTGCTGGCCCGCGCCACCGTGCTGGCCGGCCGCAGCGCTTTCCCGGCCGATGAGATGCTGCACCTGGCGGAGATCGCCGAGGCCGCGGCCGGCAGCCTGCCGAACTCCATGATCACCGCCACCGCCGCGCTGCGGCAGATGGCCGACCGCGCCCGCGACAAGGCCGCGGAATTCGGCCGGGGAGCCACTCCATGACCGATGCCATCGCCCCCGCGCCGCACGCGCCCGATTTCATCCTGCCGCCGGTGCTGTGCGGCATCATCCTCGATGCGCTCCGCGCCCGCATCGGCGACGCGCCGGCGGAAGCCCCGCATGGCCTCACCGTCGGCGCGCCGGAGGATCCCTACCTCCGCCGCTGGTTCCTCACGCCGCGCGGCGACGGCCCGGCGGTCTACCTGCACCAGTTCGCGCGCGACGATGACGACCGCGCGCTGCACGACCACCCGTGGCCCAGCATCGGCATCATCCTGCGCGGCGGCTACCTGGAACACACGCCGGCCGGGGTGCGGCAGCGCCTGGTCGGCGACGTGGTGCAGCGCGCGCCCACCGACCGCCACCGCGTGGTGCTGATGCGCGACGCCGCCGGCGTGGCGATGCCGTGCTGGACGCTGTTCCTGGTCGGCGCCCGGGTGCGCGACTGGGGGTTCTGGTGCGAGGAGGGCGAGCGGGAGCGCTTCGTGCCCTGGCAGGACTTCACCGCTGGGCCGGATGGCGCCCTGGTCGGCAAGGGGTGCGGCGCATGACGCGCGGCGTGGAGATGCCGGCGCCGCCGGGCGGCTGGCGGGCGCGGGCGGCGGTGCCGACTGACCCGCCGCTGCGGCGGCGCGATCAGGCGGTGATCGGGCTGCTGCTGCTGGGGCTGTTCGCCGCCTGGCGCTGACCGACGTGCGGGTGCAGCGGCTGCAGGACATCACGCTGCCGGACCTTGAAGCGGAAGGCATCGTGCCCGCGGGCCATCCCGGGATGGAGGTGGACGAGGCGCTTCGGCGCTGGACCGACCTCTGGAACAGCCTGCACGGCAAGCCCGGCACCACTTGGCGCGACAACCCGCACGTCATCGCCCTGACCTTCAGCGTGACGCAGGGGAACATCGACGCATGACCTTCGCCGACTTCATGGTGCTGTGCGCGCTGATCGCCGCGTTCTGCACAGGATGGTTCGCCGGCCGGCCCCGCGCGGAAGCCGCGGCCTTCGTCCAGGGCGTGGACGCCGCGCTCGCAGCCATCGAGCTGTCCCCGGCCGAGCGGACGCAGTGCCGCCGCGCCCTCCTTGCGGGGCGGGGGATCGCCCATGGCTGACGGCAGCACCTTCGGCCGCCGGCCG
>JBMOJU010000262.1:0-7682 GCA_049315625.1 Paracraurococcus sp. | reverse complement strand
GCGCGGCCGGGCACGCAACGCCACCGGCTGGCTCGGCGCCTTCGAGGTGGTGGTGGATGGCTACGCCGCGCCCAGCCCGGCCTCCCGCGACGCCTATCGCTGGGGCCCGGCGCGGGACGGCGCCACCAGCCGCTGCGACATCATCCTCGACCTCAGCGGCGGCGCGCCGTTGTTTCCGGCGCACGAGGTCCGCCAGGGCTACCTGCGGGCCGAGCCCGCCGATGCCGCGGCGGTGGAGCGGGCGATCGCCACGGCGGCCGGGCTGGTCGGCGAATTCGACAAGCCGCGCTTCGTGAATTTCGAGGCCGGGCTCTGCGCGCATGGCCGCAACAAGCGGGTGGGCTGCACGCGCTGCCTCGATCTCTGTCCGACCGGCGCGATCGCCCCGGGCAAGGATGTCGCGACGGGTCGCACCCTGGATCATGTCGTCATCTCGGCCGAGATCTGCGCCGGCTGCGGCGCCTGCGCCGCGGTCTGCCCGACCGGGGCGGCGACCTACGCCTTGCCGCCGCCGGCGACCACGCTGGCCCGGCTGCGCGCCCTGCTGCTGGGCCATGCCGAGGCCGGCGGCAGCGATCCGGTGGTGCTGCTGCACGATGCGGCGCAGGGCGAGCCCCTGATCGACGCGCTGGCCCGGCATGGCGATGGCCTGCCGGCGCGCGTGCTGCCGCTGCGGTTGAACGAGGTGACGCAGGCCGATTTGGCGATCCTCGCCGCCGCCTTCGCCTGGGGCGCGGCCGGCGTGCGGCTGCTGCTGCCGGCGCGGCGCGGGCATGGGACGGAGGGGCTGTTCCGCAACCTGGAGTATGTGGGCGCGGCGCTGGAGGGCCTCGGCATGGGCGCCGGGTTGCCCCGCGCCGCGGCGATCGAGACCGACGATCCCTTCACCCTGGGGGAGGCGCTGGCGCCGGCGATGGCGCTGCGCACCGGCTGGAATGCGGCGCAATTCCTGCCGCTGGGTGCCCCGCGGGAGGTCGCGGTGCGTGCCCTGCGCGCGCTGCACGAGGCGACCGGCCGCGCTGCGCCGGAGCTGGTGCCGATGCCGGAGAAGGCGCCCTTCGGCCTGGCCCGGGTGGCCGCCGCGGGCTGCACCCTTTGCCTCGCCTGCACCATGGTCTGCCCGACCGGGGCGTTCTCCGCCGACCCGGACAGCCCGGCGCTCCGCTTCGTGGAGGAAGCCTGCGTGCAATGCGGCCTCTGCGCCGCGACCTGCCCGGAAAAGGTCATCACGCTGGAGCCGCGGCTGAATTTCGCCGCCGCCGCGGCGCAGCCGGCGGTGGTGAAGGCGGAGCCGCCGGCGCACTGCACGGTCTGCGCCAAGGCCTTCGGCACCCGCAGCAGCATCGACCGGGTGAAGGCGAAGCTGACCGCTTCCGGCCATTGGATGTTCGCCGACCCGGCCCGGCTGGCAGTGCTGGAGATGTGCGAGGATTGCCGCGCCATCGCGGCGACGCAGTCGCAGGTGGACCCCTATGCCGGCCCGCCGCGGCCGGCGGTGAAGACCACGGAGGACTGGCTGCGGGAGGCGGAGCGGGCGAAGGCCGCCAAGCCGGGCTGACCGGCGCCGATCCTCCCTGCCCACGCGCCGTTGCCCGATTGGTACGGCAACGGTAGGGTTCGGCCGAAGCGGGGGGTGACAGGGTGGGGAATCCGATCGTGGCCGTGCTGCGCCGGCTGGCGCGCGCTGCCCGCCGGCGCATGCGACCGGATGCGTCGCAGCCCGCCGATCTCGCGGTCTCGCTCCGGTCGAAGGCCGAATGGGAGGCGTTACGCGCCGCGACGCCCCGGGCGGCGAGTGACGCCGAGGCGCGCCGCATCGCCGCCCATGCGCAGCGCCATGGCGTCGAAAGCCCGTTCCTCGGCCGCATCCCGCCCGGGTCGGTCACCGTCACCGATGCCAACCTGCGCGAGAGCCTGCTTGCCGCCGGCTTCAACCCCCGCCAGCGCGCCGTCCTCGACCGCTTCCTGCTGCTGCCCAAGGCGCAGGAGGTCCACAGCCTCTGCGTCTACGCGCATGAGGCGGTGACGCCCTTCGGCCTGCTGCTTCGGGGGCGCTATCCACGCTTCCTCGGTTCGGAATACGCCGCCGACGCGGCGGCGGCGGAGCGGCTCTTCCCTGTCCCGATCATCGACATCACCCGCTCGGGCCTGCCGGATGGCCGCTTCGATGCGGTGCTGAGCAACGAGGTGCTGGAACACGTGCCCGACCTGGACGCCGCCCTGCGCGACACCGCGCGGATCCTGGCGCCGGGCGGGCGGCTGATCGCGACCTTCCCCTTCAACTACGGCGCGGAGGCCACCAGCCAGCGCGCGGTGCTGGAGGACGGCCAGGTCAGGCACCTGGCCGAGCCCGAATACCACGGCAACCCCGCCGATCCCGCTGGCGGGTCGCTGGTCTTCCAGATCCCCGGCTGGGACATCATCGGGCAGGCCCGCGCGGCCGGGTTCCGCGATGCCCGCTTCGTCTTCGTCTCATCCTACGCGAAGGCGATCACGGCGACGGAGCTTTCCGGCGTGCTGGTGTTCGAGGCCGAGCGCTGAGCCGGGCCGCCCGCCCTACTCCGGCACGGTTTCGCCCGAGCCGCCGAACTCCGCCGGGAAATCCTTCAGCTTCGGCAGCCCGTCCTGCATCGGCAGCACCGTCTCGGCATAGTTCACGTGTACCACGGGCACGAAGGCCAGCCCCGGCAGGGTGGCGGCGAAGACGTCGACCATCTGCAAGGGCGGGTGGCGCGCCATCAGGTGGCCGCCGCACAGCCGGCAGAATTGCCGGTGGCTCAGCTCGGTCTTGGCGAAGGTGGCGACATGCTCCTCGCCCTTGGTCACCGCGACCGCCTCGGGCGCCCAGAGGCTGAAGGCGTTCACCGGGCCGCCGGACCAGGACCGGCAGGACCGGCAATGGCAGTAGCCCATGGCGTTGGGCGTGCCGGTCACGCTGATCTCGACAGCGCCGCAGAAGCAGGCGCCCGTGTAGGTGTCGCTCATCCTGTTCGATCTCCCTTTACGTGGTCGGCGCGTCGCCGCTCTGTCCCTAGCTTGGACTGCTGCGCCGCGCCTACGGAACACAGCAGCGCGAGGCGCCCGAAGCGCCCATCGTCGAATCAAACAAACGCGGCTTTTCGACACCTTGCGCCACCCGATCCGTTGCTGTTTACGAAATCAGCGGACACAGGCACCGCTTGATGGACAGATGCGTCGAACGGAGAGATGGCACGTGAGGTTAGAGCTTGCCGTCGCCTTGATTAGTGGCTTGATCGCGTTGACTGGCGTCGTCGTTTCAGCGTGGGCCACTCTTCGAGCGAAAGCGAATGAGGAACGCATCAAAGCTCTCGAGGCGGAGCAGCTACGTCAGCGGAGTGCCGGGCGGTATACGGAGCCCCTCGCCCGAGCGACCAATGACTTACAGAGCCGGATATACAACATCCTGAACCGTGGCTTCCTCGAAGCCTATCTCGATCATGGTGAATCTAGGTCAAGCCGCTATGCATTGGAGAACACCGTTTTCCTCTTCGCCCAATACTTCGCTTGGACGGAACTTGCACGGCGCGAACTACAGTTCGTCGATCTAGGCGAAAACGCTATTACCAAGCGCTTCCTGTACACACAAGACACGCTCCAAAGCGTCTGGCAGACGGATCGCTTCCCACCATTGCTTCGCGTATTCGCCGGTGAGCAACGAGCAATCGGAGAGCTGCTGCTACGCCGGGGTACTACAGGATTGGAATGCATCAGCTATGGTACATTCCTAGACGATTTTCCGCCCGGCAAGGCCCCCTTGATCGACGCATTGCGGGAGGATGTCACAGCCTTAAAAGCCGAACTGAAACTGGCGAAGGCGCGGCTCGTAGCTTTGCAGCATGGTTTGATTGACATGCTGGACATCCTTGACCCAAAGGCAATACGCGTACCGAAGGATCGTCGTACGCGGATCGCGTAAGTTATCAGCCGCCCCGCGCCTCCGCGAAGGCGACGCCGCGGCCGCGCGGCGCGCCGACCACCGCATCGTCACGCATCGCCACCGTCCCGCGCAGGATCGCCATGACCGGCCAGCCGGTGCAGGCGTGCCCGGCGAAGGGCGTCCAGCCGCAGGGCGAGACGATCCAGCTTTCCTCGATGGTGCGGGTCTTCTTCATGTCCACCAGCGTGAAATCGGCGTCGTAGCCGGCCGCGAGGCGCCCCTTGCCGGTGACGCCGTAGACCCGCGCCGGGCCGGCGGACATCAGGTCCGCGAGGCGGGAGAGGGACAGCCGCCCGGCGCTGACATGGTCCAGCATCAGCGGCACGATGGTCTGCACCCCGGTGAGCCCCGCGGCGCAATCCGGCCAGGGGCGTTCCTTCGCCGCGCGGCTGTGCGGCGCGTGGTCGGACCCGACCACATCCACCGTGCCGTCGGCGACCGCGGCCCAGGCCGCCGCCATGTGCCGCGCATCGCGGATCGGCGGGTTCATCACCGCATAGCCGCCGAGCCGGTCGTAGGCCTCATCGGTCTGGGTCAGGTGGTTGAGCAGGACCTCCACCGTACAGACGTCGCGGAAATCCTTCAGGTAATCCAGTTCCTCGGCGGTGCTGACGTGCAGGATATGCGCCGGGCGCTGGGTCTTGCGGGCCAAAGCCATCAGCCGCCGCGTGCCGAGGAAGGCGCATTCCACGTCCCGCCAGACCATGTGGTTGCGGTGCGGCATGCCGCTGGTGAAGGCCGGCTTCCGCTCCTGCAGGCGGTACTCATCCTCCGAGTGATAGGCGATGCGCCGCCGGCCGCTGCGCATCACGGCTTCCAGGCTGGCGTCGTCGGCGACGAGCAGGTCGCCGGTGCTGCTACCCGCAAAAACCTTCACCGCGCAGACGTTCTCGGCCAGCTCCAGCGCGGCCAATTCCTCGATGTTCTTCATGCTGGCGCCGACATACATCCCGACATCGACCCAGGCCCGGCCATCGAGGTAGCCCCGCTTCCAGTCCAGCCGCTCACGGTCGGTGATGCTGGGCGCGGTGTTCGGCATGTCGAACACCGCGGTCAGGCCGCCGAGCAGCGCGCCGCGGGTGCCGTGCTCCAGATCCTCCACCGCCGGGTCGCCCGGATCGCGCAGGTGGACATGCGCGTCGATCAGCCCGGGCAGCACATGCAGGCCTCGGCAATCGATGCTCTCGGCCGCCTCCGCCATGCGCAGGTCGCCCAGCGCGGCGATGCGGCCGTCCCGCACGCCGACATCGGTGGTCTCGACGCCCCAGGGCAGGACGCAGGCGCCGCCGCGGAGGATGAGGTCGTAGCGGTTCATGGGCGGGGTTCCTCCTTGGTGGCGGCCGCGGCGCTTCCTATACTCCCGCCCGCCATGCCCGACGATGCCTCCCTGCACGACCGCGACTGGTATGCCTGGACCCAGGACCAGGCGGCGCGGCTGCGCGCCTGGCCGGAACACCTCCGCCCCAACGGCCTGGACCTGGAAGAGGTGGCCGAGGAGATCGAAAGCTTGGGGAAATCCGACAGCCGGGCGATCACCTCGTTCCTGCGGCTGATCGCGCTGCATGCGCTGAAGCTGGAGTTCCACCCGGCGACCGAATTCGCCGGCCATTGGCGAAAGGAAATCCGTGAATTCCGGAACGCGTTGGGCCGGCTTTTCGAGGAAAGCCCCAGCCTTTTGGCGCAACGCGAGACCTTGTTCGCCAAGGCGTGGCGGGAAGTCCGGCGCGAGTTCGTCCAGGACCTCGAGGACGACGCTCCTGCCGCCGCCCGGCGCTTCGCGGCCAGCCTTCCCGTCGACGCGGCGGCGCCCTACGACCTGGACAGCCAGATCCTGAACGAGGACTGGTTCCCCGCGCCGCGCGCCGCCTAACCGCTACCGCCCCGCCAGCGCCTCGAACACGTCGCCCTCGGCCGCGCGGCCCTCGATGTGCCGGCGGTGCCACAGCGCATAGAACAGCAGGTGCCACGCCGCGAAGCCGCGGTGCTTCTCCCCGCCAGCATGGCGGAACAGCGCCGCCACCTTGTCCGGCCGGGCGATCTCCGCCACCCCGGCCTGGGCCGCGACCAGCGGGCCGAGCCTATCGCCGACCCGTTCGATCCAGGCGCCGACCGGCACGGTGAAGCCCTGCTTCGGCGCGAAGGGTTGCGCCGCCGGCATGTGCCGCGCCAGCCATTGCCGCAGCAGCCATTTGCCGCTGTGGCCCTGTACCTTCAGCGCATCCGGCAGGCGGAAGGCGGCCGCCGCGACCCCGGCATCCAGCAGCGGCGTGCGGCCCTCCACCCCATGCGCCATCAGGCAGCGGTCGAGCTTGATCAGCAAATCGTTCGGCAGCCAGTCGGCCACGTCCAGCGCCTGCGCCGCCTGCAACCGGGTTCGCCCGCCGCCGGCCGCCGCCGCCTCGGCCGCGGCGATGCCGTCCCGCCAGCCGGTCGGCGGCTCCCGCAGCACGTCGACGCGGTCGAAGCTGCCACGGGCGCGCGGCGCCTTGCCACCCAGCCACCAGGGCCGCATCGCCGCGCGGTAGCGGCCATAGCCGCCGAACAGCTCGTCGCCGCCCTCGCCGGACAGCACCACCTTCACCTCCTGCCGCGCCCGCTCGGCGAGGAACCAGGTGGGGATGATGGCGTAGTCGGCCGCCGGGTCGTCCATGGCACCCACGATCCGCGGCAGGTCGCGCCAGACCATGGCCTCGGTCACGGCCACCGTCACATGCCGCGCACCGACCGATTGCGCCAGCGCCGCGGCCTGGGCGCGCTCATCCGCCGCGCCGGGAACGTCGAAGCCGGCGGTGAAGGCCAATACGGGCCGCTCGTTCAGCCGCGCCATCATCGCCAGCACGGTGGCGCTGTCGATGCCGCCCGAGAGGAACATGCCGTAGGGCACGTCGCTGCGCTGGTGCAGCAGCACGCTCTCCTCCAGCGCCGCATCCAGGCGGGACAGCGCGGCCGCGGCGTCGGTCGGCAGCGGCCCGCCCTCCGGCAGCGCGGCGCGGCGGCGGCGCTCGGCCACGGCGCCGTCGGCGATGACGATGGTCTCACCCGGCAGCACGCGGGCGATCCCCTCGAAGATCGTCTCCGCGCCGGTGGTGAATTGCAGCTGCAGCAGCTCGGCCCGCGCCGCGGCGCGCACCCGGGGCTGCACGAGGCCGGCGGCGATCAGCGCCTGGGGTTCGGAGGCGAAGGCGATGCCGCCCGGCACCTCGGCGGTGTAGAGCGGCTTGATGCCAAAGGGGTCGCGGGCGAGCACCACCTGCCGCGCCGCGCGGTTGGTCAGCGCGATGGCGAACATGCCGCGCAGCCCCTCGGCGAAGCCGATGCCGTCGCGCCGCCACAGGTGAAGCGGCGGCTCGCAATCGCTGCCGGTCGTGCAGCGGAGCTGGTTGGCCTCGCGCAGCTCCCGGTAGTTGTACACCTCGCCATTCGCCACCAGCGCCGCCGGGCCGGCAAACAGCGGCTGGTCCCCGGTGACGAGGTCGATGATCGCCAGCCTTGTATGGGACAGCGCGACGCTGCCCGCCACGTGGTGGCCGGCGCCGTCCGGGCCGCGATGCGCCAGCGCCCTGGTCAGCGCCTCCAGCGTGGCGCTGTCAGGGGTCAGGCCCTGCCGCAGGGCCAGGCCGGCCAGGCCACACATCAGCGGGACTCCACGTGCGTGAGGAATTCGTGCCAGCGGGCGAGGACCGGCGCCGCCGCATGGGCACGCGCGAATTCCGCGCGGCCGGCG
>JBMOJU010000017.1:0-30968 GCA_049315625.1 Paracraurococcus sp. | reverse complement strand
GCACCGGGAGATGGGCGGGCGAAGCCGGCTGACCCCGGCGATGGAGCCGCCGTGATGATCCACCCCCGCGGCGGAGCCGCGATGAACCGACCCCGCGCATTGCGCCAGATCAAACGTTGCCTGCGGCCGCCGGCCGCAGCATGGATGGTTCTGTCCGCATCCCATCGTACCGCCGGAGTCGCCCATGCTGCAGCCACCGCCCGCCGAGCCGGGCATGCGGGAGGAGGAGGTCGATACCCCCGCCCTGCTGCTCGACCTCGATGCCTTCGAGGCCAATCTGGATGCCATGGCGGTGCTGCTGGCGCCGACCGGGGCGAAGCTGCGGGCGCATGCCAAGACCCACAAATCACCGGTGATCGCCCGGCTGCAGATGGCACGCGGCGCCATCGGCCAATGCGTGCAGAAGGTGGCGGAGGCCGAGGCGCTGGCCTGGGGCGGCATCCCCGACATCCTGGTCAGCAATCAGGTGGTGGGCAGCAGCAAGCTGGCGCGGCTGGCGGCACTGGCGCGCATCGCCGAGATCGCGGTCTGCGCCGATGACCCGGTGCAGGTCGCCGAGATCGCCGCGGCGGCCGAAGCCGCGGGGGTGCGCATCCCCGTCCTCGTCGAGATCGATTGCGGCGCCGGCCGCTGCGGCGTGGCGCCCGGCCCGGAGGCGGTGGTGCTGGCCGAGCGGATCGCCGCCAGCCGGCATCTCCGCTTCGGTGGGCTGCAGAGCTATCACGGCAGCGCCCAGCACAAGCGGACGCCGGAGGAGCGCGCGGCGGCGATCGGCCATGCCGCCGACGTCACCCGGCGCACGGTGGAACAGCTCCGCCAGCGCGGGCTGGACTGCCCGGTGGTCGGCGGCGGCGGCACCGGCACCTTCGCGCTGGAGGCGGCGAGCGGCGTCTATACGGAAATCCAGGCCGGCTCCTACGCCTTCATGGATGCCGATTATGCGCGCAACGCCGTGCCGCCGCCCTTCCGGCAGAGCCTGTTCGTGCTGGCGACGGTGATGAGCCGGGCGCTGCCGGGCATCGCGGTGGTGGATGCCGGGCACAAGGCGGTGCCGACCGACAGCGGGATGCCGCTGGTCCATGGCCGGCCGGGGCTGCGCTATGCCAGCGCCTCGGATGAGCATGGCAAGCTGCTGGTGGAGGATGGCGAGACGCCGAAGCTCGGCGAGAAGCTGCGCCTGGTGCCGGGCCATTGCGACCCGACGGTCGACCGCTTCGACTGGTATGTCGGGGTGCGCGGCGGCCGGGTGGAATGCCTGTGGCCGGTCGCGGCGCGCGGGGCGATGCAGTGAGGCCGGGGGGCGTCGCCATCCCCGCCCTGGCGGGCGATGCGCGCGGCTGAGCCGCGCCCGAGGCAAAAATCGGCCGGGCGCTGCCGCCCGGCCCGAAGGGTCCGGAACCGCCGGCGGTGGCTCAGCCGGTGCGGCGGCCGTTGGTGGCGAGCTTCACCGGCTTCGTGGCCGACGCCTTGCCGGCGCTGGCCGACGACTTGCCGGCGCTGGCGCGGTTGGTGTCGCCCTGCTCGACCCGGGCATTGGCCTTGCCGGCCTTGGTCGTGGTCACGCGCAGCAGCGCCGGCTTCGCCTCGGCGGTGCGCAGGCCGGCGGATTTCGTGGCCGGGGTGGCGCGGCCGGCGACGACCAGCGGCTTGCCCGGGCGCCAGGCGCCGCGGCCGGCCGGCGCGGCCTGGGCCGCGGCCATCATGCCGGGCAGGGCGCGGCGGGCCATCGGCGGATCGCGCGGCGAGACGCCCATGCTGGCGAAGCCCTGGTCGAGCAGCGCCATCATGTGGCGATCGCGCTCCCGCCCGGTGCGGCCGCCGAAGACGGCGGCGACGAGGCGCACGCCTTCCCGCTGGGCGGAGGCGACGAGGTTGAAGCCGCTGTCGTCGACATACCCGGTCTTGATGCCGTCGGCGCCGTCATATTCCTGCAGCAGCCGGTTGTGGTTCCAGTGGGTCCGGCCGCGGAAGACGAAGTGTGGCGTCGAGAAGAAGCCGTACCGGTCGGGGAAGTCGCGGAGCAGCCGCTGGCCGAGCAGGGCCATGTCGCGGGCGGTGGAGACCTGGTCGATGTCGGGCAGGCCGGAGGCGTTGCGGAAGGTGGTGTTGCGCATGCCGAGGGAGCGGGCGCGCAAGGTCATCATCTGGGCGAAGCGGTCCTCCGACCCGCCGCCGAGCAGCTCGCCCAGGGCGGCGGCGGCATCGTTGGCGGATTTGGTGACGAGGGCGAGGATCGCTTCCTCCACCGTCAGGTTCATGCCCGGGGCGAGGCCGAGCTTGGAGGGCGCCATCGATGCGGCGGAGTAGGAGACCGGGACCGGGGTCGAGAGTTCGATGCGGTTGTCGCGCAATGCCTCGAACGCCATGTAAACGGTCATCATCTTGGTCAGGGAGGCGGGGTAGCGCCGCTCATCCGGGTTGGCGGCGATCAGGGTGGAGCCGCTGCGCGCATCCACCACGATGGCGGCGTAGCGTTCACTGCCGATCTGCGCCGCGGCGGGCGTGGCGATGCCGATGCCGCAGGCAAGCACGAGGGCGCGGATGGCCCTGGAGCGCAAGGATGCGCTGGTCCCCAACATGGCAGCCCCCTGAGACGCGGCGTAACCCCCCCGGCACGCCAGCGAATCGTCCACACGATACGGTGTTCCACCGATGGGTGTCCACCGGAATGGAACAAGAACCCCGAAGAAGCAGGGACTTGCCCCATGACGATGCAGCGGCGTCGTAACCCCGGCGTTAAAGGCTACGCGCATCGGGTTAACAGATCGCCGCCAAAGTTTCCCAGCGCCGCGATCGGTGATTGCGGAAAATCTTGTGCACTGCAAAAAATCCTTGCAGGCCGCGCCTGCCGGGCGGTACACCCCTTCATGTTGCAGTGCAGCAAAGCGGCGCGGCAAGGGCTTCAGGCCCCGACCGGCGCCGAACGAGGGTGAGGCGAATCGTGGCAATCCGAAGGAGCAAGGCGATGGCGAACGTGACCGAGGCGAAGGTGGCTTCCACCCCGGCCCCGCGCGCGCGCACCAGGGCCAAGGCGATCGAGGCCATGGTCGAGGTGACGCCGGAGCCGGCGGCAGCGGCCCCCGAACCCGGGATCGGCCTGGCCGCGGCAGACGCCGCGCCAGCCGAACAGCAGGCGCCGATGCGCGACGTGGCCGAACCGGCCGCCCCGCAGATCGGCATGACGATCACAGCAGACCCCGCGCGGCAGACGCGCATGACGATGGAGAAGACCATGGACAACGCGACGAAGGCGACCGAAGGCTTCATGAAGGCGGCGGAACAGGCGGCCGAGTTCTCCCGCGGCAACATGGAGGCGATGGCCAAGGCGACGCAGCTCTATGTCGCCGGCGTGCAGGACCTGGGCAAGCAGACCCTGGCGATGGTGCAGGGCCTGGCCGATCACACGGTCGCCGGCGCCAAGGCGATGGGTGGCGTGAAGAGCCTGAAGGAAGCCGCCGAGATCCAGGCGACCTACACCCGCGCCGCGATGGAGAAGAGCCTGGCCGAGACCGCCAAGCTGCAGGAAGCCGCGCTGAAGCTCGCCGAGACCTCCTTTGCTCCGCTCTCCGCCCGGATGACGCTGGCGGTGGAGACGTTCTCCAAGCCGATGCTGGCCGCCTGATCAGGCGACCCGGTTCGCGCCCCCGGCCGCTGCGGCGGGGGGCGCCGACCAGGCCCGGTCCGGGTCGTGCCTCCCCCGCATGGGGGAGGGGCGGCCTGGCCGGGCCTTTTTCGTTCCGGCCGCCCGGGCTTCCCGGCGCGCCGCCGCGCGCCCATATCTTCGGCTGTGCCTGCGCGTGGCACTTCACCTTGCGCCGCGCGCGGCGGTATCCTGCGGGCGGGACAGGCTTCGGCCGGCCCCCGGAGACCATCCGCCAGGCGAGCCACCCGTCCACCAGGAACTTCGATGAGCGACCAAGACAAGCGACCGAACGGAGGGACCCCGCCCGGCGACGGCACGCCGAACACCGGCGTGGTGGTGAAGACCCGGCCGCGGACCAAGAAGCCGGCAATGTACAAGGTGCTGATGCTGAACGACGACTACACGCCGATGGAGTTCGTCGTCCACGTGCTGGAACGCTTTTTCCAGAAGAACCGGGAGGAGGCGACGCGCATCATGCTGCACGTGCACCGCCGCGGGGTCGGGGTCTGCGGCGTCTACACCTACGAGGTCGCTGAAACGAAAGTGACGCAAGTGATGGACTTGGCGCGGCAGAACCAGCATCCTCTCCAATGCACCATCGAGAAGGAGTAGCGGGAGGGTGCCTCGCCGCCGCGGTGACGCAGGAATGATGGCATCGCGCTGCGCGGGAGTGGAATGATCCCGGTCTTGCCCGGCCGGCACGTGCTGACCCCTCCGCCGAACGGGGGGGATGCCCAAGGGAGCGATCAGGCCAAGATGTTCAACTGGGGAAACCCCCCACCGCCTCCCGGCGCTGTCCGGCACGACGGTTCTCATTGGGAGCGTCTCTAGCATGCTGTCACGCAACCTCGAGCAGACGCTCCACCGCGCCCTCGGCCTTGCGAATGAACGCCGGCACGAATACGCGACGCTGGAACACCTCCTGCTCGCGCTGACCGACGACACCGATGCCTCGACCGTACTCCGCGCCTGCGGGGTCGATACCGATAAGCTCAAGCGCGACCTGACCGAATTCCTCGACAAGGACCTCGCCGGGCTGGTCACGGAACGCGCCGGCGACCCGAAGCCGACCGCCGGCTTCCAGCGCGTCGTCCAGCGCGCCGCGATCCATGTGCAATCCTCCGGCCGGGATGAGGTGACAGGCGCCAACGTCCTCGTCGCCCTGTTCTCCGAACGCGAGAGCCACGCGGTCTACTTCCTGCAGCTGCAGGACATGACGCGGCTCGACGCGGTGAACTTCATCTCCCACGGCATCGCCAAGGCCCCGGGCCGCGCCGCGAACCGCCCGGTCACCGGCACGCCGACCACGGCGTCCTCCAACAACGAGGAGCCGGAGAAGGAGGAGAAGCCCACCCGTGGCCGCGGCCAGGACGCGCTGACGAACTACTGCGTCAACCTCAACAAGAAGGCGCAGGCAGGCAAGATCGATCCGCTGATCGGCCGCGACTCGGAGATCGAGCGCACCATCCAGATCCTCTGCCGCCGGACCAAGAACAACCCGCTCTATGTCGGCGATCCCGGCGTCGGCAAGACCGCCATCGCCGAAGGCCTGGCCAAGCGGATCATCGAGGGCGACGTGCCGGAGGTGCTGCACAAGAGCACGATCTTCGCGCTCGACATGGGGTCCCTGCTCGCCGGCACCCGCTACCGCGGCGATTTCGAGGAACGCCTCAAGGCCGTGGTGAACGAGCTGGAGCAGCAGCCCGGCTCCATCCTGTTCATCGACGAGATCCACACCGTGATCGGCGCGGGTGCCACCAGCGGCGGCGCGATGGATGCGTCGAACCTGCTGAAGCCGGCGCTGGCCCAGGGCACGCTGCGCTGCATCGGCAGCACCACCTACAAGGAATACCGCAACTACTTCGAGAAGGACCGCGCGCTGGTCCGCCGCTTCCAGAAGATCGACGTCAACGAGCCGACGCTGGAAGATGCGGTCAAGATCCTGCAGGGCCTGAAGACCAACTACGAGAAGCACCACAAGGTCCGCTACACGCCGGAGGCGATCCGCGCCGCGGTCGAGCTTTCGGCCAAGTACATCCACGACCGCAAGCTGCCGGACAAGGCGATCGACGTGATCGACGAGGTCGGCGCCTCCCGCATGCTGCTGCCGGAAGGCAAGCGGCGGAAGACGGTGACCTTGAAGGATGTCGAGGAGATCGTCGCCAAGATCGCCCGCATCCCACCCAAGACCGTCTCCAACGACGACAAGGAGACGCTGAAGACGCTGGAGCGCGACCTGAAGTCGATGGTCTTCGGCCAGGAGAAGGCGATCGAGACGCTCTCGGCCGCGATCAAGCTGTCCCGCGCCGGGCTGCGCGACCAGGAGAAGCCGATCGGCAACTACCTGTTCAGCGGCCCGACCGGCGTCGGCAAGACCGAGGTCGCCAAGCAGCTGGCCAAGACCCTCGGGATCGAGCTGATCCGCTTCGACATGTCCGAGTACATGGAACGCCACAGCGTCAGCCGCCTGATTGGCGCGCCGCCGGGCTATGTCGGCTTCGACCAGGGCGGCCTGCTGACCGATGCGGTCGACCAGCACCCGCATGCCGTGCTGCTGCTCGATGAGATCGAGAAGGCGCACCAGGATCTCTACAACATCCTGCTGCAGGTCATGGACCACGGGAAGCTGACCGACCACAACGGCAAGACGGTCGATTTCCGCAACGTCATCCTGATCATGACGACCAATGCGGGCGCCGCCGAGATGGCCAAGACCGCGATCGGCTTCGGCGCCACGGTCCGCATCGGCGAGGACACCGAGGCGATCAACCGCATGTTCACGCCGGAATTCCGCAACCGGCTGGACGCGATCGTGCCCTTCGCCGGCCTGACGCCGGAGATCGTCGGCCGCGTGGTCGAGAAATTCGTCATGCAGCTGGAGGCCCAGCTGGCCGACCGCAACGTGACCATCGAGCTCAGCTCGGCGGCCAAGGAATGGCTGGCGGAGCGTGGCTTCGACCCGCTGTATGGCGCGCGCCCGCTCGGCCGCGTCATCCAGGAATACGTCAAGAAGCCGCTGGCCGAGGAATTGCTGTTCGGCGCCCTGGTGAAGGGCGGTTCGGTCAAGGTCGGCATGAAGGACGGGGCGCTTGCCTTCGAGTACCTGGAGGCCGCCGCGCCCGCCCTGCCGAAGCCGGAAGAGGGCGACGGCGAGGCGGAGAAGGAGCCGGAGACCATCGAGTAGACCTGCCCCGCGGGCAGGGACACCATGGACGGGCGCGGGGTCATCCCCGCGCCCGTTCGCAATTCCAGGGAGAGACGCATGTCCGCCATCAAGGACTGGGACGCCTACAACGCCGCGGCGCGGGAGCAGGGCAAGGCGCTGAACGCGCTGCACCCGGAACTGGTGAAGGGGTTCGCCGCGCTGAGCCGCGGCGCCGCCACCACCACCCACCTGGATGCCAAGACGCGGGAGCTGATCTCCCTGGCGGTGGCCGTGACGACGCGCTGCGACGGCTGCATCGACGCGCATGTGCGCAAGGCCAAGCATGCCGGGGCGACGCGGGAGGAGATGGCGGAGGCGCTCGGCGTCGCCATCGCACTGAACGCCGGCGCCGCCTTCACCTATTCGCTGCACGTGCTGGATGCCGCGGGGGCTTGAGAGAAGGTCGGGGAGGAAAACCCGTTTCCTCCCCGTCGGACGCATGCGTCCAACCCCGCCATTCCTTTTTGAGAGTCGGCATTCACCGAGCGGCGAATGCCAGACTCAGAAAAAAAGATGAGGGGTTCGGGGAGAATGCTTTCTCCCCGATCTTACGTCTTCATGCTGCCCGCATCGCGGATGAATTCTTCCTGCGCCGCAGTCTCGATCGCCCCGGGCCGGGCCGCCCGCGTCGCGGCGATCGCGGCCCCGGCTGCCATGCCGCGCCGCACCAGCAGCCAGGCGGCGACGGTGCCGCTGCGCCCGAGCCCGGCGGCGCAGTGCACCACGACCCGTCCGCCCGCGGTCCAGGTTGCATCCAGCCTGGGCGCGATGCCGGCCCAGGCGGCCAGCGCCGGTGGCCCGGGCACCTGCATGTCGGGGATCGGCATATGGTGCCAGGCCAGGCCGGCGGCGGCGGCCGCCTCGCCCAGGCCGGGCGGGCATTCCGGTTCGGCCAGCAGGGTCAGCAGGTCGCCGGCGCCCCAGGCGCGGATGGCGGCGAGGTCCGCGGCCAGCGGGGCGTCACGGCCGGGCCGGTGGGTGATGCCGAGGATGCCGCCGCCGGGCAGCGGCAGCGCATCGATCCTCATGCCGCGGCGGGTGTGGCCAGCCCCAGCAGCAATTCGCCGAGGTCGGCTTCCTCGACCGCGGCGGCGGCGTCCTCCGGCGAGAACCAGCGGCGCTCTCGCTCATGCATCTCCGGCCAGCGGTCGAGCAGTCGCTCGACCTCCAGGCGGTAGACATCGACCAGGCAGTCCTGGCCGGTGCCGTCCGGCAGGCGCTTCAGGTAGCTGTACTGGCCGATCGGCGCCCCGCTGATGCGGCCGCGGATGCCGGCTTCCTCATAGGCTTCCTGCGCCGCCTGGGCGCCGGGGCTGACCCGCTTCTCGATCCAGCCCTTGGGCAACACCCAGCGCCGTGTCTCCCGGCTGGTGACCAGCAGGACACGGATCGCATCGCCCTCGCGCGAAAGCGGCAGGGCGGCACATTGCCGGGTGCGGGTGCGGGTCACGCTGCGGGGCATGTTGCTCTGGAAAGTGGACTGTCAGTTTTTCACGGTAGGGGTTGCTGCAATACGGATAACTCGCCCGCACGTTGCTGAAAAAACGCTCCGGCAATATGGTTTCTCGAAATTGTCATCCTGCCTCACCGTGTGACGCTGCGCGCCCGCGTCAGCCGATCACCCCGCCATCCTTCCGCACGATGGCGATCACCGAAGGCCGCGGCGGCGTCCCATCCTTGAAGTCGGGCCAGCGGGTGGAGGGCCGCTCGAAGGTGCTGCCGGCATCCTCCCCGGGATGCTGGATGGCGAGGAACACGGTGCGGTCGTCCGGGGCGAATTTCGGCCCGCAGACCTCGGCGCCCGTCGGTGCCTGGTAGAACAGCCGGGTCAGCGCGCGGCCCGGGCCGGCGGTGTCGGCGGCATAGAGGCCATCGGCGATGCCCGCCGCATCCGGCGCGCCATCGGTGGCGATCCAGATCCGGCCCTTGCTGTCGAAGGCGCAATTGTCGGGGCAGGAGAGCCAGCCCTGGTCGGAGGTGGCGCGGTGGTACTGCGTGCCGGGATCGATGCCCGGCTTGCCGGCGGCGAGGAAGACGCCCCAGCGCGCCTCCTCGGCGGCGTGTTCCACCTTCGCCGTGCCGGCGCCGGGCGGGATGATCTCCACCACATGGCCGTGGATGTTGCGCGGGCGCGGGTTGGGGCCGTCCACCTGCTGCGCCGTGCGGTTGGAATTGTTGGTCAGCATCACGTAGACGCGGCCATTGGTGGGGTTGGTCTCGACATCCTCCGGCCGGTCCATCGGCGTGGCGCCCAGCAGGTCGGCGGCGCGGCGCGCCTCGATCACCACGTCGCCCTGGGTGGCGAAGCCGTTGGCCGGGGTCAGCGGCCCCTGGCCCTGCACCAGCGGCAGCCAGCGCAGCGTGCCGTCGGCGTTGAACTTCGCCACATACAGCGTGCCGTCATCCAGCAGGTCGCGGTTGGCGGCGCGGTCGGTCGGACTCCAGGGCCGGGCGGTGACGAATTTGTAGACATAGTCGAAGCGCTCATCGTCGCCGGAATACAGCACGACGCGGCCATCCGGGTTCACCGCATGGGTGCAGCCCTCATGCTTGAAGCGGCCGAGCGCGGTGCGCTTCACCGGCACGCTTTCCGGGTCGTAGGGGTCGAATTCGACCACCCAGCCGAAGCGGTTCGGCTCGTTCGGCGTGACGTCCAGGTTCCAGCGGGCATCGAAGCGCCACCAGCCATAGGGCGGCTCCTTCTGGATGCCGTAGCGCTTGTAGGCGGCGGCCTGCGGCCCGGCGGTGGCGGCCTCGCCGCCGAAATAGACGTTGAAATTCTCCTCGCAGGTGAGGACCGTGCCCCAGGGCGTGTTGCCGCCGGCGCAGTTGTTCATGGTGCCGCGCACGCGCAGCCCGGCCGGGTCCTCGGCGGTCTTCAGCCGCTCATGCCCGGCGGCGGGGCCGCTGATCCGCATCGGCGTCTCGACCGTGATGCGGCGGTTCCAGCGGCTGTCGCGGGCATATCCCCAGCGGCCGGCCTCGCGGCGGATCTCGACGACGGAAAGCCCCATGGCGGCGCGCTCGATCGCCGCGTGCTCGGCGGTGAGGTTGCGGCGCGCCTCGGCGCCGGTGCCGAGCCCGGGGAACATCAGGTTGGTGTTGGTGTATTCGTGGTTCACCACCAGCAGGCCGCGCTCGGCGCTGGCGCTGCCATGCGGCAGCGGGAAGACATCCAGGTAGTCGTTGTTGTAGCCGAATTGGCCGGACTGCGCGGCAACGCTGGGCTTGTGCGGGTCGTGCTCGGGCGCGCCGGGCAGGATCGGGTCGCCCCAGCGGATCACCACCTGGATCTCGTGCCCCTCGGCCACCGCGTCGCGCTGCGCCATCTGGTGGCGGAGCTCGGGAAAGTTCAGCGAGGAAGGGCCGCCATTCGGGGTGTTGCCGCTGTCCTGGGCCCAGGCCGGCAGGGCCGGCAGCAGCGCGGCGGCACCGAGCAGGCCGCGGCGGGACAGGCGTTCCTCGATCAGCACGCCGATCGGCCGGCGCGGGTCCGGGTTGCTGCCGATATCCTCGATCTCGATCGCGACGTCGTGGGTCTCGGTCATCTTGGGTCCCGGAGGCTGGTCGCTTGGGGGGCGTGAATCAGGCACCGCGGCCGGCGGCTTGTCCAGGGACACTCGGGTGACAAGCGGGGCGGCGGTGCCGGCGGATGGTGACGCCGGTGAAGCGCACCGTCGCAGGTTGAATTCGCCACCACCTTCGACGCTTGGATGCTATAGGTTTGGTTCAAAAGCACAGCGACGTGCAACGAAACAAAAAATTCTTAAACCGAAGAACGCCAATGTCATCCTCCCGCCCGCCCGCCGGTCGTCTGGCCGGCACGTCCAACCCCTCCGCCACCGACCGCATCGCATGAGCGGCCGCGCAACGTCGCGCCAGGCCGCGCGGCGGTCGGCGGGCCTGCGCACGCTGCTGCCGGCGATCCTGCTGCTGGCGCTCTGCCCGGCGTTGCTGGCGCTGGCGGTGTCGGCGCGGCGGGTCGAATCGGCGGAGCAGGCCGCGTCCTTCGCCCGCCGCAACCACGCGGCGTCGTCTCTCGCCGCGGCCCTGGACCGTGAGGTCGCCGGCGTGATCGGCGCGCTCCAGGCCTTCGCCACCGCACCGGATCTGCTGCCGCAATCGGCGTCGGCCGAGGCGCATAGCCGCCGCCTGGCCGCGCAGCTCGGGGTGCCGGTCGAACTGGTGGCGCGCGGTGAATCGACCCGGCCGCTCAGTGAGGCGGTGCAGGCGGCGCTCGCCGATGGCCGCGCCGCGGTCGGCGATCCGGAGGACGCCACCCCCATCGGGCGGGCCATCATCATCGCGGTCCCGGTGCGCGAGGCGGCGGCGCCGGTGGCGGTGGCCGCCACGGCGGCGATCGGGCTGGACCGGCTGCGGGCGCTGCTGGTGGCGCCTGAGCTGGAACCCGGCGTCGTCGCGGTGCTGATGGATGGCCGGGGCCGGGTGGCCGCGCGCTCGGACGCCGCGGGAGCGGGGGCGGTGGACCTGCCGCCGGCGCCGCTGCGGCCCGGCCTGCCGGCGGCGCCGGTCCGCGCGCGGGCGCTCGACGGGGTCGAGCGCGTCTTCGCCGTCGCCGGCATCGGCGCCATGCCGGGCTGGACGCTGCTGGTCGCCGCACCGGAACCGCCGGCAGCGTCGCGCGGGTTCGCCTGGGTGGCCGCCGGGCTGGCGGTGCTGCTGACCGGCGGCCTGCTGGCCCTCGGCCTCGCCTGGGCGATGCGGCGCCGGCTGCTCCGCCTGCGCGACCAGGTCGCTGCCCTGCCGGGGCCGCCGCCTGAAACCGCGCCGCAACGCGGCCTGTCGGTCGCCGAGCTGGATGCGCTGCGGCTGGCGCTGGACCACGCCGCGCCCGCGCTGCGCGCCAGGCTGGACTCGCTGGCCGGCGCGCTCCGGGCGGCGACCGGCGCGAAGGCGGTGCTGGAGCAGCAGGTGGCGGAGCGCGACCGGGTCCTCGCCCGCGCCGTCGCGGCGGAACGCGGCGCCGTGCAGCGGTGGGAGGAATTGCAGGCCACCCTGCTGCAGGCCCAGAAGCTGCAGGCGCTCGGCCAGCTGGCCGGCCGCGTCTCGCATGATTTCAACAATGCCCTGGCCGTCATCGTCGGCGGCCACCGGATCATCGAGCAGCGCACCACCGATCCCGCCCTGCTCGACCTGATCCACGAGGGCGATTCGGCGGCGGGGCGCGCCGCGACGCTGATGCGCCGCCTCGTGGAATTCGCCCGGCGCGAGGAGTTGCGGCCGGTGCGGGTGGACCTGCCCCCCCTGCTGGCCGAGGTGCGGGAGATGATCGGCTACACGGTCGGCAGGCACCTGGTCGTGGGCGTCGAGCTGCCGCAGGGGCTCTGGCCGGTGCGGGCCGACCCCTACCGGCTGGAAGCGGCCCTGCTGAGCCTCGCGGCCGATGCGCGCGATGCCCTGCCGCAGGGTGCATCGCTGCTGATCGCCGCGCGCAACCTTGGCCCGGGCGAAACGCCGGGCGGGCTGCGGTCGGGCGACCATGTCGCGATCAGCCTGCGCCATGCCGGCCCCGCGCCGGGGGAGCCCGGGCCGGGCTCCGGCCTCGCCCTGGCGATGGTGCGGGATTTCGCCGCGCAATCGGGCGGGGCCTGTCGTATCGACCGCGTGCCGGGAGGAGTCACCCTGATGGAAATCGTGCTGCCGTGCGCCATGGTGCGGGACGACCGCGCCGTGCCGGAGACGCCGGAGGCACTGGACCCGCGCCTGCATGGCGGTGCCGCCATCCTGCTGGTCGATCCGGAGGAACCCACCCGGGCCAGGACCGCCACCCTGCTGCGCGACCTGGGCTACACCCTGGCGGAGGCCGGCGATGCGGAGACGGCGGAGAGCCGGGCGAATTGGCTGCCCGCGCTCGACCTGCTGATCACCGCGATGGAACTGCCGGCCACCGACGGCGCATCCCTTGCCGCCCGGCTGCGGGCGGACCGCGCCGGGCTGCCGGTGCTGTTCCTGACCGCCTTCGAGCCGGGCCCCTCCCTGGCGGGCGAGTTGGTGCTGCGCCGCCCCGCCGCCGAGGCCGACCTGGCCGGCGCGATCCTCGACCTGTTGCAGCGTCGCCGCAGCCTGCTGGCGGCACCGCCCGGGATCGCCCTGCTGCGGCGGCTGCGGACGCCCTCGCTGCGGGCCGCCTACCTGACCTGGCACGCCGCCCGGCTGGCGGGTGAGGCGCTGCCGCGCCGGGCCAATCTCGACCTCGCCCGGCTCGACCTGGCGGAGCATTGCGCCCTGGTCGCGGTGGATCTGGCCGGGGCGGAGCCCGGCTTCCGCTTCGTCTCGGTCGGGCAGGCGCTGACCGACCGGCTCGGGCGCGGCCTGGACGGCACGCCGATCGGGCCGGACGGCGATGCTGCGGATGTGCCCGGATCGCTGCAGGCGGCCTATCGCCGCAGCGCGCGGACCCGGGCGCCGGTCTACGAATCGGCGAATTTCGATTTCGGCGACGGCCCGCCGCTGCGCTTCGAGCGGGTGACCCTGCCGCTGTCCGAGGACGGGGAGGCGGTGTCGCACCTGATCGGCGTTGTGCTATTCCACGAGGACGCGGCGCCTGGAACCACACAGGCGGTGCCGGCGGGGTGACTCCCCGCGGCAAAAGGGAATCGACGATGAATTCGACACCTCCCGACATCGACGCGCCGGACCTGGCGGCGCGCCTGGCGGCCATGGCGCCGGAGGCGATCGATGCGCTGCCCTTCGGCGCCATCCGGCTGGATGACGCGGGTGTCGTCGCCTTCTACAGCGCCCGCGAGCGGCAGATCTCCGGCTATCGCCGGGAGGTCGTGGGCCGCGATTTCTTCCGCGAGATCGCCCCCTGCATGCAGCGGCCGGAGGTCGGCGGGCGGATCGAGCGGGCGCGGGCGGCCGGCACGCTGGACGTGGTCTTCGACATGATCGGCGACCTGCCGAGCGGCGAGCGGGATGTGGCGCTGCGCGTCCGGCTGCTCTCGGCCGGCGATGGCGGCACCTGGATCCTGATGCTGCGGGAGGATTGAGCCGGCGCGGCCGCGTCAGGCCGGCCGCGCCTTCAGCCCGAGCAGCACCATCAGGCCGCCCGCCTTCACCTGTTCCGGCGTCTGCCCATCGACATCGATGCCGAGCGTGGTCGCGTAATGCGCCACCGCGACGGTCAGCGCGACGTTGATGTAGAGCGGCCAGGTGAAGGCCTGGGTGAGGAAGCTGCCGGAGGCGATGAAGCTCAGCATGCCGGCCGGCATGGCGGCGGCCATGGCGAAGGCCGCCGGCGGTACGGCCATGCCCTTGGCCACGGCCATGTCCATCCGCTTCAGCACCTTGAAGCTGGCCTTCACGGTGCTGACGGTCACCATCATGAACAGCCAGAAGCCAACGAAGCCGCCTTCCGACAGCGCCGCGAACCAGGTGCTGTGCACCGCCTTGGCGATGCCCTCGAAGGTCCCGAGCATCGAGGAATAGGTGTAGTAGTTCAGCCGGAAATTCTCGATGCCGACGCCCCAGAGCGGGTGGTCGACCGCCATCCAGAAGGCGCATTCCCAGGCGTTGAAGCGGCCCTGCGCGCTTTCGTCCACCATGCCGGCTTCGCCGGCGCCGCCGGAGGAGCGGCCGGAGATGCCGGCGGCGGCGAAGAGCCCGATGGCGCCGATGCCGCCGATGCTCATCAGCACGACCTTCGACTTGATCACCCGGAGGCCGAACAGCCCCATGATCGCCATGATGCCGAGCAGTCCGCCGCGGCTCTGGGTACAGAGAATGGCCCAGACCATCACGGCGAAGCCGATGACGCCGAGCGCCCGGTTGAGGAAGCCCACCCCCTTGGTGCAGATCAGCGTCACCGCGAAGGCCAGCGGGAACAGTAGCACCAGCGAAAGGTCGTTGGGGTCGCCCAGCACCGAGCCATTCTCCCGCCCGATGGTGACGCGGGAGCCCTCGACCAGCCCGATGCCCTGCAGCGCGTTGCTGATGGCGACGATGGAGGTGGCAATGCCGGCCAGGGTGAAGCCGGCGGCGGCCAGGGAGAAGCGCTTCGGCGTCGTGGTCAGCCAGGCGATGGCGAAGACCATGATGAAGATCTTGACGAAGGTATCGGTCCAGTAGGCGATCGCCTGCGGCCGCCCGGCCGAGAGGAACATCGACACCGTGGTGTGGGCGAAGAACCAGCACAGCCATTTCAGCTCCGGCCGCCAATAGGGCTTGATGCGGCGGAAGAAGAAATGCAGGCCGAGCACCGAGATGGTGCCGAGCGCCAGCATCTTCGGGATCTTGAAGGGCTCCAGGAACGGATAGGCCTCGTGGATCCGGAAGAAGCTGAAGATGATGAAGCCCAGGCAGAGCGGGAAGGGGTCGCGCACCGCGATCATCACGACGACCGGCGCCAGGCAGAGGCCGGCGACGATGAAGGGGTCCCCCAGCGCGAACCACAGGCCGGCGACGGCCAGCGTCATCACCAGGGCGAAGACGACCTGGCCGACCGGGTGGGTGACGGCGTCGGCGAGCCTCATGGACGTGCGGGGGGCGCCAGCCGGTTCGCCAGGGCGCCGAGGCGACGGCGCCAGCCGGGCAGGTCGAGCGCCGGCATCTCGCCGCGCCGCCAGGTATCCGGGATTTCCTGCCGCAACTCGGCCAGCAGGGCGCGCCCCCCGGCGTCGCGCGGCGCGACACCTTCCAGCCACAGCATCCAGCGCAGGTCGGCCACGCCGCGGGCGATCTGCAGCAGCCGCAGGTCGAGGTCGGGCACCTGGGCGCAGGGCTCGGGCTGCATCGGGTAAAGCTGCACGTCGGCCTCCCCGCTATCCGTCGGGTCGAAGGGATCGGCGCCGATGGCGCGACCGTGCCATTGCAGGTAGCCGGCCGCGCCGGTCCGCCACAGGTGGAAGCCCGCAGCGGCCTCGACGTCCGGCATGTTGTACAACCACGGCGTGGGTCCTGTCTTGCGCCAGCGCTGGATCTCCGGCGCCTCGATCCCGAAGCCGGCGTTGAGCAGCACGACGTCGAACAGGCCGAGCAATTGCCGGTCGGCCGGGCGGTTCAGCTGGCCGGCGACGCGGGCCTTCGGGTCGCCCAGGCGGATGGCGCCGCGCAGGCGTTCCAGGTCGGCGGGCATCGAGCCCGGGTTGCCCGGCTCGTCGGCGATGCTCCAGACCGGCGGCGCCAGGCCGCGTTCGGCGAAGGCGGCGGTGACCTGCTGCATCAGCTCGGGCAGCATGGCGATGCCGCGGTATTCCACCATGCGCTTGACCGGGGTGTAGGCCAGCAGGTCCATGCCGAACCCGGCTTCCCGCGCCAGGCCGAGATCGGCGGCGATGCGCTGGATATCGCCCGGCGCCGGCGTCGCCAGTGCGGGGGCGAGGCCGGTCAGGCCGAGGCCCTGCATGGTCCGCAACTCGCAGGCCATGCCGAGCCGGGCCATGGCCGCCAATTCGGGGAACCAGGGCGCATAGGGCGGCAGGTCGTGGTAGATGCCGATCGGCCGGTCGGCCGCGGGCAGCGCGACGGGCGGCACCTCGACCACCAGCGGGAGGCTGGCGCTGCGGCCCTGGCTCTCGACGGTGAGGCGCCCCTCGTAGCGGCCGGGCGCCGCGTCCGCCGGCACCCGGAACAGGATGTTCAGCCGGCGCGGCAGGCCGGGGCGGAGCGTCAGCTTCGCCAGTTCGCCGCGCAGCTGCTCGGCCTCCAGCGTCAGCTGCCCGGCGGCCGGGTTGTGGCGGGTGTAGCGCCAATGGCCCCAGCGCAACTCGGCGGGCAGGGCGCGGCCGTTGCGGCTGGGCGGCAGCAGGGTGACGCGCGGCGCGGCATCCGGCTCGGGCGCGGCGACCATGGCATCCAGCCAGCCGATGGTCCCGGGAGCGATAACGGGGGGCGGGCCGGGGTCCCCCTTCTGCCAATCCGCCTGGGCCGGCGCACCCTGCGGCAGCAGGCCGATCGTCAGCGCCTTTGCCACCGGCCCGGCGCGCGGGCCGACCACCGGCCAGGCCTCCAGGAAGCGCTCGCGCCGCGCCGCCTCGACCAGCCGCAGCGCGGCAAGGCCGGTGCCGGCGGGCTCGACCAGCATGGCGGACAGGTAGGTCGCCTCGATCGTGTTGCCGGCCAGCTCCACCACGATGCGGCCGTCCTTGACCTCGACGGTCTGGGTCAGCAGGCCGCCGCGGCGGGCGTAGAAGGCAGTCCAGGGATCGGTGACCTCC
Source organism: Paracraurococcus sp. (assembly GCA_049315625.1). Lineage (GTDB taxonomy): Bacteria > Pseudomonadota > Alphaproteobacteria > Acetobacterales > Acetobacteraceae > Paracraurococcus. The sequence continues at coordinate 13,945 of JBMOJU010000017.1, read as the reverse complement.
TCGCCCTCCCGCCCGGCGAAATAGACCTGGCGCAGCCATTCCTCGGGCGTCTTGAGGTACCAGACCGGGGCGGCGCCGTTGATCAGCACGCGGCGCTGGCGGGGATGCGGGACGTATTCCCAATCGCCCGGATCCTCGGTCCAGAGCGAGACGTCCCATCTGCCATTCGGCCAGGGCAGCTCGAAGCGTTCCACCCCGCGCAGCCCGGTGCCGATCAGCGGCTGCTGCGAGGAGCGGCGGATGGGGACGCGCGGGCTGGCGCCGTTGACGATGCGCGGGTCCTCGACCGGGACGCGGGTGAAGCCGGGGAAGACCGGGGCGTCGTTCGGGCCGAAGGAGAGGGCGGCGACGTCGGGTGGCAGGGCGACCGGGGTTTCGACGCGGAGGCCGGTGAAGCGGACCGGGCCGGCGCCGTAGCCGGTATTGATGAGGATGCGGCGGATCGTGGCGGGGTCGAGGAAACGGCCGGTGGGGGTGCGCCAGGCGCCGGGCGTGGTGCGGATGCGGAAGGGGCCGGGCAGGACGGTCCGCTCCAGCTCGAAGCGGGTGGCGTAGCTGGTCGATTGCGCATCGTCGATCCGCAGGACGAGGACGACCGGGGCGGGCAGGGGGTTGTCGCCTTCCAGCACGATCTCCTGCGCCGCGGAGAGGTCGCCGGGGGAGTCGAGGGCGAGAAGCGTGGGGCCGGGGCGGAAACCGGGCAGGGGCTGGGCCATGGCGGGGGGGATGAGGGCGAGGGCCAGGGCCAGGGCCACGAGCGTGATCAGCCCGGCCCGGAGCACCACCCCCACCTCGCGGGGGACGGTTGGGGTTGGGGTGGGGGTGTTGCCGGTCCCGGCGGGGGTTCGCGCCAGCGTCTCGATGCATCTCATCCGCCGCACCCCGCAACCCCCATGCCGTGCCGCTGCTTCGCCTTTCTCGCGAAGCGACGCAGGATGCAATTCGCGTCTGGCGCGCGGCGTGCAACAACCCCGCCGTCCGCCGCCGCCAGGATCCCCGCCGCCATGCGCCGAGCCGCCACCCTGCCCGCCCTCACCCCGGCCGAGACCGTCGCGCTCTCGGTCGAGCGCATCGCCATCGCGCTGGTGCTGGCCTTCTTCCTGATCGCCATCCTGATCTCCGACATGAACGGCTACCAGGGCTCAGACGACGCCCGCTACATCGCCGGCGCCGAGGCCTGGCTGGCGGAGGGCGTGCACATCGCCCGCAACCACTGGGAGACGCGGCTGCCCTATGTCCTGCTGATCGCGGCGACGGGTACCACCGCCACCGCCATCCTGGCGCTGCACATCGTGCTGGGGATGGCGCTGATCGTCATGTCCTGGCGGCTGTCGCGGCCGGTGATCGGGCCGCGCGCCGCGGTCGCCTTCGCCACGGTGCTGGCCATGGCCGCCTTCACCCAGCAGATCGCCGGGCGGCTGCAGATCGAGGTGCTGGAATTGCTGCTGGCCGGCGCCGCCTTCTGGCTGGTGCGGCAAAGGATCGGCGGCGCCGGGCTGGCGCAACTGGTCGCCGCCGGCGTCCTGCTGGGCCTGGCGATCCTGACCCGGCAGACCTCCGCCGCGGCGGCGATCGGCCTCGGCCTGGCGCTGTTGCTGAACCGGCGCACCGCCGATGCCTTCCTGCTGGCCGGCGTGGCGGCGCTGCCGGTGCTGGCGGAATGCATCTTCTACGCCGTGATGACCGGCGACCCGCTGGCGCGGCTGCAGATCGACATGCGGCACGTGCTGGTGGAGGGCCAGCCGCTGCCGGGCGGCGCCTTCACCCAGGGCAACCCGCTGTTCAACCCGACGCTCGGCGCCGCCTGGCAGAACTCCACCCAGGGGCTGCTGCACATCCACTGGACGGTGGACGCCTTCCTGCGGCTGGTCACCTACCCGACCGGGTTGCTGACCTGGATCCCCGCCTTGGTCCTGCTGGCGCTGCCGCGCTTCACCTTCGCCGGGCAGCAGCCGGGGCTGCGGCGCGACGTGCTGATCATGATGGCCGCGGTCTATGTCGTGGTGGTCTTCGTCCTGACCCTGGCGCCGGAGCCGCGCTACTTCTCGATGGCGACCTACCTGGCGGCGATGGTGCTGGCGATCGGCCTGACCCGGCTGACGGAGCGGGTGCCGGCCCCGGCCTTCCTGGCGATCGCCGGGCTGGCGGTGGCGGGGCCGCTGGCCGCGGACCTCAACCCGACGCCGCGGCCGGTGGTGCCGCAGGTGGTCGGGCTGCTGCAGGGCGCCAGCGCCGGCCGCACGCTGCATGTCTCCGGCCCGATCGAGGCGACCTCGCGGCTGGCGCTGCGCGAGGCCGGGCTGTCCGGCCGCGTCACCGGCGCGCCGCCGCCGGCCGGCGCCTATTTCCTCGGCTTCCCGGGCAACGACGCACTGGACCTGGTGGCGACCTGCCCGGGCGGGGTGCCGCGGCTGCTGGAGATCGCCCGCGGCACCACCTCGGCCAGCCTGGCCTGGGATGCGCTGGAGCTGCTGGGGCTGGACGGGCGGGTGCCGGCCGGGCCGGCGGCCTATCTGCGGCGGGAACGCTACGTGCCGGCGCTCTACAAGGTCGGCTGCTGAGGCTTCCCCGCCGGCCGGGGCCGCGCCATCCTCCCGCCCAAGCAGGAGGAACGCACCCATGGCCCCGCAGCCCCAGCCCTTCACGCTGGCCGTCCCGGAGCAGGACCTCATCGACCTCAAGGCCCGGCTGGCGCTGACCCGGCTGCCCGACCGGCCGCCGGGCGCCGCTTGGGCCTATGGCACCAGCGTCGACTACCTGGCCGAACTGGTGGGGTACTGGCGGGACGGCTTCGACTGGCGGGCGCAGGAAGCCGCGCTGAACGCCTTCCCGCAATACAAGGTGCCGCTGCACGGGATCGACCTGCATTACCTGCACGTGCCGGGCAAGGGGCCGAACCCGACGCCGCTGCTGCTGATGCATGGCTGGCCGGGATCGGTCTTCGAGTTCCTCGACATCATCCCGCGGCTGACCGACCCGGCCGCCTTCGGCGGCGACCCGGCGGATGCGTTCACGGTGGTGGCGCCATCGCTGCCCGGCTACGGGCTGTCCTTCGCGCCGGGGCAGAAGCGCTTCGGCGTGCACGACATCGCCCCCTGCGTGAACGAGCTGATGACCGGGGTGCTGGGCTACACGCGCTACGCCGCGCAGGGCGGCGACTGGGGCGGCTCGATCGCCGCCTGCCTCGGCGCGCTGCATGCGCCGTCGCTCATCGGCATTCACGTCAACCTGCTGGCCATCCGGCGCGATTCATCAATCTTCGTCGGCGAATTGTCGGCGGAGGAGACGGCCTACAAGGCCGAGCTGGAGCACTGGCTGCGGGAGGAGACCGGCTACCAGTGGATCCAGGGCACGCGGCCGCAGACGCTCGCCGCGGCGCTTGCCGACAGCCCCGCCGGCCTCGCTGCCTGGATCGGCGAGAAGTTCCACGCCTGGAGCGACAATGACGGGCGGATCGAGAGCGCCATCGACCGCGACCGCATGCTGGGCAACATCGCGCTCTATTGGTTCACCGGCAGCATCGGCGCGTCCTTCTGGCCCTACTACGCCCGCATGCACGGGCCCTGGCCGATCCCGGACGGCCGGACGGTCGACGTGCCGACCGGCTACGCGCAATTCCCGCGCGAGATCATGCGGCCGCCGCGCAGCCTGGCGGCGCGCGCCTATACCGATATCCGCCGCTGGACGGTGATGCCGAAGGGCGGGCATTTCGCCGCGCTGGAACAGCCGGCGGCGCTGGCGGCCGAGGTGCAGGCCTTCTTCCGTGACCTGCGGGGGGCGGCATGAGCCTCGACGGGCTGGCGATCGAAGCCGCATCGGCGCCGCTGCGGCGGCACATGGCGGCGCGCACGCGGATGGCGGCGCTGCCGCCCACCATCCGGCCGAAGACCCGGGCCGAGGGCTATGCGGTGCAGGCGCGCGTGGTGCCGGGCGCGATCCTGGGCTGGAAGATCGCCGCGACCAATGTCGCGGGGCAGCGGCACATCAACGTCGATGGCCCGCTGGTCGGGCGCTACGTGGCGGGGATGGTGCTGCCGGACGGCGCCGAGGTCTCGCTGCGCGGCAACGCGATGCTGGTGGCGGAACCCGAGTTTGCCTTCACCTTCGCCCGCGACCTGGCGCCGCGCGCCGCCGAGTACACGCAGGAGGAGGTGATGGCGGCGGTCGCCGACCTCCGCATCGGCATCGAGGTGCCGGATAGCCGCTTCGCGGATTTCACCGCCGCCGGCGGGCCGCAGCTGATCGCCGACAATGCCTGCGCGCTGCTGCATGTGCTGGGCGCCGCGGCCGCGGATTGGCGCGGGCTGGACCTGGCGCAGGCGAAATGCCTCGCCCGCGCCGGCACGCACACCGAGCGCGAGGGCATCGGCGCCAACGTGCTCGGCGACCCGCGCATTGCGCTGACCTGGATGGTGAACGAGATGACCCGGCTGGGCACCACGCTGCTGGCCGGCCAGTTCGTCACCACCGGCACCTGCGCCACGCCGCTGGCGATCCAGCCGGGCGATGCCGTCACGGTGGATTTCGGCCGGCTTGGCACGGTCTCCGTGCGCTTCGTAGAATGACCGACCCCCAGGAAAGACCCGCGGCATGAGCGACGCCGATACCTTCGACTACGTCATCGTCGGCTCCGGCGCCGCGGGCTCGGTGCTGGCGAACCGGCTGACCGCCGACCCGGCCGTGACGGTCTGCGTGCTGGAAGCCGGGCCGCCCGACCGCAACCCCTTCATCCATATCCCGGCCGGCTTCATCAAGACCTTGGCCAACCCCGACGTCACCTGGCAGTTCAAGACCGAGCCGCTGGCGATGACGGGCGGCCGGCGGATCAGCACGGTGCAGGGGCGGACGCTCGGCGGCTCATCCTCGATCAACGGCATGATCTACAACCGCGGCCAGCCGGCCGACCTCGACAATTGGGCGCAGCGCGGCAACCGCGGCTGGGGCTATGCGGATTGCCTGCCCTACTACCGCCGTTCCGAGAACCGCATCGGCGTCAGCGACGAGAGCCGCGGCACGTCGGAGGGCGGCATCCCGGTTACCGACATGGACTGGATCCATCCGCTCTCGGAAGCCTTCATCAAGGGCTGCAACGGCATCGGGATTCCGCGCTGCGTCGACTACAATTCCGGCAACCAGGCCGGCGTCGGCTATTTCCAGCGGGCGATCCAGAAGGGCCGGCGCGTCTCCGCCGCACGCGCCTTCCTGAAGCCGGCGCTGTCGCGGCCGAACCTCGAGGTCCGTACGAACGCACGCGCCAGCCGCATCCTGTTCGAGGGCAAGCGCGCGGTCGGCATCCAGTACGTCGCCGCGCCCGGCGCGCCGGCGCAGACGGTGCGCGCGGCGCGGGAGGTGATCCTCTCCTCCGGCACGGTGAACACGGCGCGGCTGCTGCAGGTCTCGGGCGTCGGCCCGGCCGAGCTGCTGGGCAAGCTCGGCGTGCCGGTGGTGCACGAATCGCGCGGCGTCGGCTCCAATTTCCGCGACCATTATGCGTCCCGCTTCGTCATGCGGGCGCGGCCGGGGGTGGAGACGCTGAACGAGCTGTCGCGCGGCCTGAAGCTCGGCAACCAGATCGCCCGCTGGGCGATGGGCAAGCCGAGCATCCTCGCCACCGCGCCATCGCATGTGCATGTCTTCTGGAAGAGCTTCGAGGGCCTCGACGAACCCGACCTGCAATGCGTCTTCACCCCCGGCAGCTATGCCGAGGGAAAGGTCTACGTGCTGGACGAGGTCCCCGGCGTGACCGCCGGCGCCTGGCAGCACCGGCCGGAAAGCCATGGCTGGGTGCGCGCCCGCAGCACCAATGTCTTTGAGGATCCGGAGATCAACCCGAACTACCTCTCCGACCCGATGGATATACGCGTCCATCTCGGCGGCATGCGGCTGCTGCGGCGGATGCTGGGAACGCCGGAGCTCGGCAAGTATGTCGAGGCCGAGACGCTGCCCGGCCCCGACGTGCAGAGTGACGACGAGCTGCTGGACTTCGCCAAGAAGAATGGCAGCACCACCTACCATCTGATCGGCACGGCGCGCATGGGGCCGGAGACCGACCCGAGCGCGGTGGTCAGCGACCGCTTGCTGGTGCATGGCATGCAGGGGCTGCGGATCGTCGACGCCTCGATCATGCCCAGCATGCCGAGCGCCAACACCTATGCGACGACGATGATGATCGCCGAGAAGGCGGCGGATTTCATCCGCGGCCGCGAGGCGATAGCCGACGCCGCCTAACCCAGGTCGGTCCAGGGGTCACCGACCCCTGGCGGGGGAGTGCAAAATGGGCAGCGCCCCCTTTGCGATCTCCGCCCCGAACCCGCCCACATGCGGGTTGTCCTTCGCCTTCTCCAGGAAGCTCCGGTACTGCGGCGGCAGCAGCCCCAATGGCGCCGGCTCGCCCAGCGTCATCGCCGCCAGCAGCGGCCAATGCGGATTGGCCAGCGCCGGGCGACCGACCATCAGCAGGTCGGCGTCCCCGTCGCGGATCAGCCGATCCGCCACCACCGGGTCGCCGAGGTTCCAGGAGACCGCGACCGGCATCCCCGTCTCCCGCCGGATGCGCGACGCGGTCGGCACCATGAAGCCGCGCTCGGTCCAGGGGACCTCGGCCGTGTCGGTGTTCATGCCGAGGCTGATGTCGACCAGGTCGAGGCCGCGCACCGCCAGCGCCTCGACCAGCGCGATGCTGTCCTCCACCGTGTGGGTATCCGGGTGGAAGTCGATGGCGCCGATGCGGACGGTCAGCGGCAGGCGTTCCGGCCAGGCGCCGCGCACCGCCTGGAAGGTCTCGACCAGGAAGCGGGCGCGGTTCTCGGCGTTGCCGCCGTATTCGTCCGTGCGGTCATTGGCGATGGGTGAGAGGAACGACGCGCCGAGGAAGCCGTGCGCGTAGTGGATTTCCAGCCATTCGAAGCCGGCGGCCAGCGCGCGCTTCGCCGCGGCGACGTAGTCGGCCTGGACGCGGCGGATATCGTCCCGGGTCATCGCCCGCGCGGCGCGCGGGATGCGGCCGCCATAGGGGATGTCGGAGGGGCCGATGGATTCCCAGCCCTCCGGGTCGTCGGCCGCCAGCTGCGTGTAGCCCTCCCACGGCTTGCGCAGCCCGCCCTTGCGGCCGGAATGGCCAAGCTGGACGCCCGGCACCGCGCCCTGCGCCTTCAGGAACCGGGTGACGCGCGCCAGCGCCTCGGCCTGGTCGTCGTTCCATAGCCCGGCGCAGCCCGGGGTCATGCGGCCCTCGGGCGAGACCGCGAGCTGTTCGACCACCACCAGCCCGGCGCCGCCCACCGCGCGGGCGCCGAGATGCACCAGGTGCCAATCCGTCACCACCCCGTCCGGGCCGCAGGAATACTGCGTCATCGGCGAGATCGCGATGCGGTTGCGCAGCGTGACGTCCTTCAGGGCGAAGGGGTCGAACAGCTTCGGCATGGGCTCAGACCACCTTGTCGCTGATCACCTGCGGCACCGGCACGGTCCCGGCGAAGCTCGGCCGCGCCTCCAGCCGGGCCGAGAGGGCGACCAGGTTGGGGTACTGGCTGCGCCAGGGGTGTTCGGGGAACCGCACGTCCAGGTAGCGCAGCACCGTGCCGGTGGCGATGTCGGCCAGGCCGAAGCGATCGCCGACCACCCAGTCGCGGTCGCCCGCGGTCTCGGCCAGGGTGCGCAGGCCGCCATCCACCTTGCGGCGCTGGCGGGCGATCCATTCGGCGCTCTGCTGGTCGGCCGGGCGGTGGCGTTCCCAGAACAGCAGGACGGACGCGTCGCAGACGCCGTCGGCAATGACCTCGACCTTGCGGGCGGCGAGGCGCGGCCAGATTTCGGCCGGGACCAGGGGCGGCTCGGGCCACTTGGCCTCGATCACCTCCAGGATGTAGCGGCTTTCGTAGACGCTGCTGCCATCCTCGAAGATCAGGACCGGCAGCTTCTCCAGCGGGTTGTGCTGCGGCGTCGCGGTGGTGCTGTTCCACGGCACCTCGGTCACCAGCTCGAAGGGGATGCCCTTCTCGGCCAGCGCGATGCGCACCTTCCGCGCATAGGGGCTGGGCGTGGCGCTGATGAGTTGCAGCATGCGGGTCGCTCCGTCGTGTCGGCCCGCCCATCCTGTCGCGTCTGGACGCAGAAACATAGAAGGGGGCGCGGGGGGATACCTCCCCCCCCGCCCGTGCTTCTCTCAGACGGTCGCCATCGACCCCACCGTCGCCACCAGCCCCGTCTCCAGGCTGGTCTTCGCCCGCACCCCCAGCACCGCCGTGGCGGCCGAGGGATTGCCGAGCGACGCACGGATATCCCCCGCCCGGGCCGGGCCGAAGGTCATGGCCAGCGGCCGGCCATCGAGTCGCGCCAGGGTCTGCGCCAACTCCAGCACCGAGGTCGCGCGCCCGGTGCAGACGTTGAAGACGGCGGCCTGCGGCGCGGCGTGCAGCACCTCCATCCCCGCCAGCAGGTGGCGCACCACGTCCTCGACATAGACGAAGTCGCGGGTCTGCAGCCCGTCGCCATGCAGGGTCAGCGCCTGGCCGGCGGCGATGCGGGCGGCGAAGATCGAGATCACGCCGGAATAGGGCGAGGCCGGGTCCTGCCGCGGGCCGAAGACGTTGAAGAAGCGGAAGCCCATGGTCGGCACCCGGTGCACGGTGAAGGCGACCCGCGCATGCAGCTCCGACCCCAGCTTGTCGGCGCCATAGGCGGTGTTGGGGGCGGGCAGGGCGCCCTCGTCGATCGGGCCCTCGCCCTGGTCGCCATAGATGGCGGCGGAGGACGCATAGACCACCGGGATGCGCCCCGCGGCCCGCGCCTGGTCCAGCACGGTGATCGTCCCGGTCAGGTTGGCGCGGTGGGTGCCGGTCCAGTCCTCGTTCGAGCGCGCGACGCTGGCGATGGCGGCGAGGTGGAAGACCCCGGCGGCACCCTCAAGCGCCTGGCGCATCAGCGCCGAATCGGCGATGTCGCCGACCAGCAGCTCGACCCGCGGGTCGAGGTTGCGGCGATGGCCGGTCGAGAGGTCGTCGACGACGCGGACCGTATGGCCGCGCGAGAGCAGCGCGTCCGACAGGTGGGACCCGATGAAGCCGGCGCCACCGGTGACGACATAGAGGGACATGCACACGCTCCGGGTTGGACGAGGCCATCCCTGCGAAGGCCGGGCCAGTCCCGCCTCGCAGTTTGCAGCAGATTCCGAAGGAATAGGAGGGCGTTCTGCGGCGGCGCTTGCGGAATGCGAGGCGCCGCGGCGCGGTGGCCGAAAAAGTCATCGCCGCGGCCGGGGCAGGGGCCCGACCGCGGCGAGGAATGCATCCTGGACTTGTTGACCATGTTTCGCCTCCCCCTGGACGGGGCGGCGAAGGGCGGCCGGCTTGAATGCCAGAGGAGAGGCGGAGGGGAACGACGCCTCGACCCCTTTATGCTGGCATCAAGGCGTGCCGCGCTGTGCGCTGGCGCACAGTGCTCACGCAATTTTGCGTGCAAACTTGCCGATCGGTGGGACCGGCAGCAGGCCCAGCCGGATCGCCACCAGGCCGAGGGCCAGGAAGGCCGGCAAGGCCGCCGCGGCCGCCGGCCAGGGCGCCAGGAATTGCGGAATCGCCGCCGCCGCCGCGGTCGCCAGCGCCAGCAGGGCGACCGCGCCATGCGGATACTCGGCCCGGGCCCGGCGCTGCGACAGGATGGCGAAGACCACCAGCCGCACGCCCTGCGCCAGTACCGTCGCGGCGATCGCCCCCGGCACGCCGAAGCGCGGGATCAGCAGCGCGTAGCCGGCGATCGCCACGGCCCCGGCCAGCGAGTTCACCAGGAAGGGGATGCGCCCGGTGCGGCCCAGGTAGCAGCCGATGTTGAACAGGCTGCCGAAGCTCTGCAGCACGAGCGAGATGACGACGAAGGGCACCATGGCGGCGGCCGGGTGGTAGGCCACCGGGGTCGCCAGCAGGATCAGCACCGGCCCGGCGAGCGTCGCCACCGCGGCCGCCAGCAGGGTCACCGCCGCGCCGGTGCCGGCCAGCTTCGCCGAACGCGCCGGCCCGTCCTCCGCCGCCCAGACGCCGAGCCGGCGCGGGTACCACCACAACTCGAAGGGCTGCATCAGGAAGGCCATGGCCAAGGCGAGCTTCGAGGCGAGCGCATAATGGCCCAGCGCCGCCGCGGCGACGTTGCTGGCCAGGAACCAGCGATCCGCGGTGCCGAGCGCGAAGGAGGCGAGGCCGCTGCCGATCAGCGGCACGCCATAGGCCAGCAGCGGCCGCCAGGCGGCCGGCTGCATCCGGATGCCGGTGTCGCGCGCCTGGCCGGCCAGCAGCACGACGGCCGCGAGCAGCGAGGCCGCGGCGCCGGCGCCCAGCATCCCGGCGATGCCGAATCCCTGCCACAGCAGCAGGCCGAGCAGCACGGTGTGCAAGGTCCCCCGCAGGATGACGATGAAGGCGTAGGCGGCGGCACGGTTCTGCATCCGCAGCCAGGCCAGCGGCACGCCGATCGCCGCCTCCAGCGCCACGGAAATCCCGAGCAGGATCACCTCGATCGGCAGCGCCGGCAGCGGCAGCAGGGCACCGAGCGGCGCCGCGGCGAAGGCGCCGGCCAGCCCGATCAGCGTGACGATGATGGCGAGGCCGGTGACCCGCGCCGCGCCCAGCTTCCCCTCCGCCCCGGGCAGGCTGGCGAAGCGGTACAGCGTATCGACCAGCCCGGCCCCGGCCAGCACCGCCGCGATCTCGGCGGCCGAGGCCAGCAATTCCAACCGGCCGAATTCCGCCGCCGGCAGCATCGCCGTGATGAGCGGCAGCAGCAGCAGGCCGATGCCCTTGGTCCAGCCGGTGGCGCCGGCATAGAGGATGGTGGCGCGCAGCCCGTCCGGCAGGGCGGCCCAGCGGGCGCGCAGCATCGCTCAGCCCCGCCCACGGCAGGCGGCGAAGACCTGGCCCAGGCGCTCCGCCTGGTAGTCGAGGGTGAAGCGGTCCAGCAGCCGTTGCCGCCCGGCGGCGCCGAGGCGACGGCGGTCCTCAGGCGCCAGCCCGGCCAGCCAGCGCAGCCCCTCGGCCAGGGCGGCGGCATCGGCGGGCGGGATCAGCCGGCCGGTCTCCGGCGTCACCATCTCCTTGTTGCCGGTCACCGTGCTGGCCAGCACCGGCAATTCCATCCCCATCGCCTCCTTCACCGAGACCGGGGAGGTGTCGCGGTCGCCATTGGCGCAGATCACGTAGGGCGCGACGAAGCCGGCATAGGCCGGGCCGTGCGCGGCGATCCAGGTGGAAGGCTTGGGGCCGAGGAAGCGCATCTGCTCGGCGACACCGGACCTTGCGGCCAACGCCTGCAATTCCGCCAGCATCGGCCCGGGGCCGACCGCGTCGACCACCGGCCGCTCGGCCGCCGGCAGCCGGGCCAGCGCCTCGATCAGCACCGGGTATCCCTTCTGCTCGGTGAGCCGGCCGATCGCCAGGATGCGGCCGTTGCTCGGCGGCGGCTCGGCCGGGCGGCGGAAGCGGGCCGGATCGACGCCGCAGGCGATGACATGGACCCGGGCGGTCGGCGTCATCGCCAGGAAATCGGCCTTCATGTCCTCGCAGGTGGCGACCACCGCATCGGCCGAGGCCAGCTTCAGCGGGATGTCGGTCGGCGTGCCGTAGACGTCGTAGCCATGCGAGATGAAGCTGCAGGGCAGCCCGGCCAGCCGGGCGGCGACGATGGCGGTGGCGCCGGCGCCATGGGCGTAGTGGGCGTGAATATGCTCCACCCCCTCACGCCTTGCGACCAGCGCGGCGCGGGCGCCGGCCAGCAGCAGGGAGCGGACCGGCAGCGCGGTCTGCGCCCGGCAGAAGGCGAGCGCCCGCGCCAGGCCGGCGGGGTTGGCCAGGGCGGCCAGCAGCGCGCCGAGCCGCGGCTGGTCGCCAAGCATCACGGTCTCCGGTCGGAAGGCCTCGTCCTCCGGCTGGCAGGGGCCATCGTAGGGGGTGATCGACAGCGGCACGACGCGGTGGCCACGGGCCCGCAGCGCGCGGATCTCGTTGCTGATGAAGGTTTCCGACAGCACCGGGAAGGCCGCCAGCACATGCAGCGTGGCGACGGGCGGGGTGGCAGCGGTGGCTCCGTCGGGCATGGCGTAGGTTCCTGGGGCGCGGCCGTTCTGGCCGCGGCGGGGATCGCCGGGGGATGCCGCATCGAAGGGCGCCCGGCAACGTGGGAGCGATTAGCCTTGTTTCGGGTTCCGCTGTCCAGGAAGTTGCCGGTCTTGCATTCTGCGATGCAGACGGAGCGGCATGCCCGGCACGGGGCTTGCTGTGCGCCCTGGCATCGCATCGCTAAATCGCGAGCGGCGACCCGGGCGTCGGGCGCGGGCGGAGGAGGAGAGCCGGATGACCAGCCAGGCCTGCGTCAGCATCATCATCCCCATGCGCGACGTCGCGCCCTACCTGCGGTCCGCCCTCGCCAGCATCGGCCCGTCGCAGCGGCTGGAGATCCTGCTGGTGGATGACGGCTCGCGCGACGGCACCCTTGCCCTGGCGGAGGAGATGGCGGCGCGGGACGGCCGCATCCGGGTCCTGCATGGCGAGGGGCGGGGCCCTTCCGCCGCCCGCAACATCGGCCTCGCCGCGGCCCGGGCGCCGCTGGTCGCCTTCCTCGACGCCGATGATTGCTGGCGGCCGGGCAAGCTGCAGCGGCAGCTCGACCTGCACCGGCGGCATCCTCAGCTCGGGTTTTCCTTCACCGACTACCGGCATGTGACGCCGGAGGGCGAGGACCGCGGCAGCTGCTTCGGCTACTGGCCCCGCTTCGCCGCCCGGCACGCGCCGCATGCGGCGGGGCCGGCTTTCGAATTGGGGCCGGACGCGCTGGCGCAGATCTTCGCCGAGAACGTCGTCGGCACCTCGACGGTCGTCGCCCGGACCGACCTGCTGCGCGAGGTCGGCGGCTTCCGTACCGACTGGGGCTCGGCGGAGGACTGGGACCTCTGGCTGCGGCTGGCGGCGCGGGCGCCGGTCGGCTGCGTGCCCGCCGTGATGGCGGACTACCTGATGCACCGCTCCGGCGCGGTCTCGCGCCGGGCCGCGGCGCGGGCGCGGGCGGTGCGGGCCATCGCCGCCCAGCACCGGACCGCGGCGGTCCGGCAGAACCCGGCCCTGGCCCGGGCCGGCGAGGCCGGGCTGCTGGTGGCGGCCGCCGAAGCGGCGGAGCGCCGGCGATCGGCCCTGCTGCTGCGGCTGCGCGCGCTGGCGATCGCGCCGAGCCGGCGGGTGGCGCGCGACGCTGTCCGGGTGTTTTTTCCGCAGCCGGTGGCGGTGCGGGCGTGATGCTCGCCGCCGGCCTGCGCCGCGAATCGGGCAGCCGATTCGCCTTCACGGTGCAGCCGGTGCATAGCGGCCCCGTTGCCGCACCGACAGGATACCGGGCAATGCCGCAGGGCCCCGAATGCAGCGTCGTCATCCCCGCCCGCAACGCGGCGCCCTGGCTGGAGGCGACGATCGCCTCGATCGGGACCGAGGCGGCGGTGGAGATCCTGGTCGTCGATGACGGATCGACCGACGGCACCGCCGCGATCCTGGCCCGGCTGGCCGCGGCCGATCCGCGCATCGTGCCGCTGGCGGGGCCCCGGCGCGGCGCCGCGGCGGCCCGCAACGCGGCGCTGGCGGCGGCGGCCGCGCCGCTGATCGCCTTCCTCGATGCCGATGACCGGTGGCGCCCGGGCAAGCTCTCGGCCCAGCTGGCGCTGCACGCGGCGCATCCCGGCCTCGGCTTCTCCTTCACCGACTACCGGCACGTGACCGAGGCCGGGGAGGATCGCGGGACCTGCTTCGAATACTGGCCCGGCTTCCGGGCGCGGCATGGCGCCTGGCTGGAATCCTTCGTGCTGGGCAAGGACGGGCTGGCACAGCTGTTCGCCGAGAACGTCGTCGGCACCTCCACCGTCGTCGCCCGCAGCGGGCTGCTGCGTGGGCTGGGCGGGTTCGACGAGACGCTGAAGCAG
>JBMOJU010000261.1:0-7684 GCA_049315625.1 Paracraurococcus sp. | reverse complement strand
GAGGGCTGGGCGGCGCGCGACGTCCTGCCGATCTACGACGCCATCGAGGACGATGCCGAGACCGGCACGGCGCCCGGCATCCGCCGCGGCGGCCCGCTTCCGGTCTACCGAGCGCCCTTCGCCGAATGGGGCGCGGTGGACCTGGCGTTGCGCGACGCGGCGCTGGCGGCCGGCCATCCCTGGAAGGCCGACCTGAACGCGCCGGAGGGCGAGGGCATCTCCTGCAACCCGATCAACAGCCGCAACGGGCAGCGCGTCACCACCAATGACGGCTACCTGGAACCCGCGCGCGGCCGCGCGAACCTGGAGATCCGCGGCGGCGCGCTGGTCGACCGGGTGACGTTCGAAGGACGCCGCGCCACCGGCGTGCGGGTGCGCTTCGGCGACGTGTGGGAGGAGATCGCGGCGCGCGAGGTGGTGCTGTGTGCCGGCGCGATCCACAGCCCGACCATCCTGATGCGCTCCGGCATCGGCCCGGCGGCGGCACTCGCCGCGCTAGGCATCCCGGTCCTGCACGACCTGCCGGCGGTCGGGCAGCACTTCATGGACCACCCGATCCTGCGCGCCAGCCTCGCATTGCGGCCGGAGCACGTGGCTCGGGGCGCCGACGCGCGCCACACCAATTGCTGCCTGACCTACAGCAGCGGCCTGGCCGGCGGGGGCGAGCGCGACATGATCATGATCGCCTACAACCACCGCGGCTTGGCCGGCGACCGGCCGGCCGCCTCGGGTGCCATCGGCGTCGCGCTCTACGATGCCTTCTCGCGTGGCGCGGTGACGCTGGCCTCGGCCGATCCGGAGGCGCAGCCGATCGTCGAGGAGAACATGCTGGCCGATGCGCGCGACCGGCTGCGGCTGCGCGACGGCGTACGGCGGCTGGCCGCGCTCTGCGCCCGGCCGGAGATCGCCGGCCTTGCCACCGCCATCACCTTCGGCGACAGCGCATTGTCGATGCCGGAGGCCGCCGCGCTGCCGGACGACGCGCTGGACGCGCTGATGCTGGCCGAGGCGAGCGACATCCAGCACGCCGCCGGCACCTGCCGCATGACGGCCTATGAGGACCCGCGCGGGGTGGTCGACCCCGACCTGTGCGTGCGCGGCGTCACCGGGCTGCGGGTCGCCGATGCCTCGATCATGCCGACCGATTGCCGGGCGAATCTGCACTTCACCTGCGTGATGATCGGCGAGAACCTGGCCCGGCGGATGCGCAAGACCTAGCGGCGAACGGCTTCGGCCGCCGCGCAACCGGGGCGAATTCATCCCCGTACCGGACCCTTCACTTCCCGTTCATGAGTGCCGGCCCAGAACACGGCTGCGCGCGATGCGACCCCGGCCGGGTTCCCGCCGGCGCGCCTCCCCCGTAGCAGAGTGTGCATGAGACGCCGGACCCTGATGCTTGCGGCCGCCGCCGCTCTCCCCCTGCCTGCCCACGCCGCGCCGCGGCGGCCGGCGCCGGGCCTGCGGCGGCTGGCGATACGGCATGCCGCCACCGGTGCCCGCTTCGCCGGGCCCTGGCATGACGGGCGGTTCCCCGATCCGGGGGCGATGGCCGAATTGTCCGAGGTGCTGGCGGATACCCGCACCGGCGCCGTGCTGCCCTTCGACCCCGCGGCGATCGAGGTGCTGTGGGAGGTGGTGCGGCGCACCGGCCTCGGCGGCGACATCACCATTCTCTCGGGCTACCGCACGCCACAGACCAACTATGCGGTGCACGGGGCGGGGGACAGCCAGCACCTGCGTGCCGGAGCGGTGGACGTGATGCTGGCGCCGGAGCAACTGGCGGGCTTCGCCGAACAGGCCATGCTGCTCGGCCGCGGCGGCGTCGGCGTGTATCAGGCCCGCAGCTTCGTGCATGTGGATAGCGGCCCGGTGCGGCGCTGGGGCGACGTGCCGGGCGACCTCGCCGGGCTGCCAGTCGTCACCGGCCGGCCACCGGCCCGGCTGAACCTGACCTTCGACCCGTTGGCCAGCATGGCGGAGGCCTGGGGCAAGACCCGGATCAGGTAGGCCGCTCCGCGGTCCATTCCTGCCAGAGCAGCGTCAGCGCCGCCATGATCGCCGGGCCGAGAAAGAGGCCCAGCAGCCCCCAGGTTTCGACCCCACCCAGGATGCCCAGCAGCACCAGCAGGAAGGGCAGGCGGGTCGCCCCGCCGATCAGCGCCGGGCGGAAGACGTGGTCGGCGACGAAGACCACCACCAGGCCGAAGCCGAAGATCAACCCGCCCGCCAGCACCGCGCCCTGCGCCAGCAGCACCAGCGCGGCGGCGCCGAAGACGACTGGTGCGGCGAAGGGGATCATCGCCGCCAGCGCGGTCACCGCCCCCAGCAGGGTCGGGTGCGGCACGCCGGCCACCGCATAGGCGATGCCCAGCAGCACGCCCTCCACCAGCCCGACCAGCACCAGCCCGTCCACCGTGCCATGCACGGAGGCCACCATCTGCCGCGCCACCCGCTCCCCCGCCGGGCCGAGCAGCCGGGCGCCGGCGCGCAGCACCTGGGCCACCAGCGTCTCGCCATCCCGGAACAGGAAGAACAGCGCCAGGATGGTGAAACCGAACAGCACCACGCGATGCGCCAGGTTGGCGCCGAGCTGGCGGCCGAGGCCGATCACCTCGGCATTGTTGAGCCGCGCCAGGATCTCTCCCGCGGCGCCGGGATCGGCCAGGTTCTCCTGCCACCATGTGGCGGCCCGGGCGCCGACCAGGGGGAGCGTCGCCACCCAGTCTGGCGTCGCCAGGCCGCTGCGCTGGGCTTCCTGCACCAGCCGCAGCAGCGCGCCGGCCTCCCGCGCCGCCTGGACCGCGAGCAGGCCGAGCGGCAGCAGGAACAGCAGCGCGATGGCCGTGGCGAACAGGGCGGGCAGCAGGATGCCGTGGCCCTGCACCGGGATGCGCCGCCGCGTCCGCTGGTAGAGCGGCCAGGTGGCGATCGCCAGGATCACCGCCCAGGCCAGCGCCGGCAGGAAGCCGCGCAGGGTCCAGAGGCCGAGCAGCAGCAGGATGAGCGCGAGGGCGACCTGCGCCACCAGGATGGCACGGCCGGGCGACGCGGGTGGATGCGAGGCGGAATCAGGGTTCATGCGGGCTCCGGGCTGGGGCGGATGCGGCTGCAACGCGGTGATGCGGCGCCGAGTCGCGGCGCCGGGAGGCGAATTGCCGGCCCGCGCCGGACCCTGCGCCGGTTGCCCCGGCCGCGACCGGCTTGCGTGGACTCCTGGAATTTCCGCGAGTCGTGCCGTCCGCACCCCGCCCGGCGCGCATTTCCGGCGGCGGCATGCAACGAGACGACTGACGCCGCGCAATCTTCTCGCTATGAGGCGAAGACTTGCAGGGAGTCATGCGTATGTCGAAGAAGTTCCTCACCGACGTCATCGTCCAGTCGACCGAGATGCCGGCCATCGCCGCCAACCGGCTGGCCGCCGACCTGATCGCGGCGATCAAGACCGAGATCACCACCACCGGGCGTTTCACCCTGCCCGATTTCGGCTCCTTCGTCGTCAAGGAGACGCCGAAGCGCACCGCGATGAACCCGCGCACCGGTGAGAAGGTGGCGGTGAAGGCCGGCGCGACCGTGCGCTTCAAGGCCAGCCCGGCGCTGAAGGAATCCGCCCTGGCCAGCATGAAGAAGGCGAAGAAGAAGGCGAAGGCCTGATCCGGCCCGCCCCGGCGGCCCCGGTTGCGGGGCTGCCGGCCGATGCTCATACCCAGCGCAGGAAGGTTTCACCTTCGTGCGCCTCAGACGCCGGGCGCCGCGCCTCCGCGCGGCTTGGCTTCGCCGCACAGGCGGCGGGCGCCATTCGGCGCCTCGGCCCTTTGGGCCGCAGGTCGGACCTTCGTCCGTCGGGTCTCAGATGCGGTAGGCCTGCCGCGCCAGCAGGCGCCAGCTGCCGCCATCCTTGCTCCAGACCTGCAGCACGCCGATCCGCACCGGCGTGGCCTGCCCGGCCGGGTTCACCGTCTCACCGGTGAACAGGTGGCGCACGATCGCCTCGTCCGAGGTGATCTGGATCGTCTGCTCCGACAGCTCGATCCGGCGGAAGGCGTTGGCGCGGCTTTCCAGGTTGGCGATGAACTGCGCCTTGTCCTCGATCCGCCCGGCGGAATGGCCGTAGCTCAGTGCCGGCGAGGCCAGCTTTTCCAATTGCGGGCGGTCGACGGCGATCATCGCCTGGGTCAGCGCCTCGACGGCGGCGGCGACCTGCGCCTGGTCCCCGGCCTGGGCGGCGGCAAGGCGGGGCGCCAGCAGCAGGGCGGCAGCGCCCGCCAGGGCGAGCGGGCGGCGTGCGGTGTTCATGGCGATTTCTCCCATTGGCTGTTTGGTTTTTTGTAGCGGGCAAAGCCTAGGCGGTGGCCGCCCGCCGCGTCCATCGTGCCGATGGGCGCCGGGCGCCCCGCCCGCCCCTTCCACCGGCGCGTGCCGCGCGGCATGGTCGCGCCGTGGCACCGACCCTTCCGCTCGAGGCGCTGTCCGACCGGCAGCAGGCGATCCTCGCCCTGGCGCGCGGCGCCGGCCGCGTGGGCGTGGAGGACCTCGCCGCCCGCTTCGCGGTCAGCCCGCAGACCATCCGCAAGGACCTCAATACGCTGTGCGACCGCCGGCTGCTGGCGCGGCAGCATGGCGGGGCGATGCTGGCCTCGGGCGTCGAGAATCTGGGTTATGCCGCCCGCCGTGCCCTGGCGCATGCCGAGAAGCGCCGCATCGCCGCCCGCTGCGCCGCGCTGATCCCGGACGGGTCCAGCCTCTTCCTCAACATCGGCACGACGACCGAGGAGGTGGCCCGGGCGCTGGCCAACCACCGCAACCTGCTGGTGGTGACCAACAACATCCATGTCGTCTCCATCCTGCTGCCCTGCCAGGGGGTGGAGGTGGTAGTCGCCGGCGGGCCGGTGCGGCGCGCCGATGGCGGCATCGTCGGCGAGGCGACGGTCGACCTCGTCTCCCAGTTCAAGCTGGATTTCGCGGTGATCGGCGCCTCGGCGCTGGATGAGGCGGGCGGGCTGCTGGACTACGACTACCGCGAGGTGCGGGTGGCGCGCGCCATCCTGGACAATGCGCGGCAGGCGATCCTGGTGGCGGATGCCGGGAAGTTCGAGCGCTCGGCGCCGGTGCGGATCGGCCATGTCTCCCAGCTGCATTGCGTGGTGATGGACCGTGCCCCGCCGGACGGGTTCGCCGCGGCCTGCCGGGCGGCGGGCACGCAGCTGGAACTGGCCGGCCCGGCCGAAGGCGAAACCCCAAACGAACGCGGAATCCTGGAAACCGAAACCCACTGACGCGCGATTGGGGTTCGGATTTTTCACTTGAACTTGCGTTTGGGCGCCGCCAGGATGCCGCGGCGTCCAGGGGTAACAGCGTGTCGGCACCAGGAACCGGCCAGGTCCAGGATCTCCTCGTCATCGGTGGCGGGGTGAATGGCTGCGGGATCGCCCGCGATGCCGCCGGGCGTGGGCTGGCGGTGACCCTGGTGGAGAAGGGCGACCTTGCCGGGGCGACGTCCTCGGCCTCCACCAAGCTGATCCATGGCGGGCTGCGCTACCTGGAATACCGCGAGTTCCGCCTGGTGCGGGAAGCGCTGATCGAACGCGAGGTGCTGCTGCGCGCGGCGCCGCATATCGTGTGGCCGCTGCGCTTCGTGCTGCCGCACCACAAGGGGCTGCGGCCCTGGCCGGTGCTGCGGCTCGGCCTGTTCCTGTACGACCACCTGGGTGGCAGGCGCATCCTGCCGCCGACGCGCGGGCTGGACATGCGCCGCGACCCCGCCGGCGTGCCGCTGAAGCCGGAGTACCGCCGCGCCTTCGAATATTCCGATTGCTGGGTCGAGGATGCGCGGCTGGTGGTGCTGAACGCCCGCGACGCGGCCGATCGGGGCGCCACGGTGCTGACCCGCACCCGCTGCGTCTCCGCCCGGCGGGAAGGCGGGCTGTGGCAGGCGACGCTGCGCGACGAGGACAGCGGCGCGTTGGCCGAGGTCGCGGCGCGCGGCCTGGTCAATGCCGGCGGCCCCTGGGTGACGGAGGTATTGGGCGGCGTCGCCGGGCAGAACACCCCGGCCAAGGTGCGGCTGGTCAAGGGCAGCCACATCGTCACCCGCCGGCTCTACGACCACGACCGCTGCTACATCTTCCAGAACGCCGATGGGCGGATCTGCTTCGCCATCCCCTATGAGGACGACTTCACCCTCATCGGCACCACGGATGAGGAGTTCACCGGCGACCCGGGCGCGGCGGCGATCTCCGAGTCGGAGACCGACTACCTCTGCCGCGCCGTCAGTGACTATTTCCGCCGCCCCGTCACCCCGGCCGATGTGGTCTGGAGCTATGCGGGGGTGCGCCCGCTATATGATGATGGCGCGAGCAGCGCCCAGGAAGCGACGCGGGACTATGTCCTGACGCTCGACGCGCGGGAGGGGGAGGCACCGTTGCTGTCCGTGTTCGGCGGCAAGATCACCACCTATCGGCGGCTGGCCGAGGCCGCGCTGGCGAAGCTCGGCCCGCACTTCCCCGCGATGCGCGCCCCCTGGACGGCGACGGCGACGCTGCCGGGCGGCGACTTCCCCTGGGATGGCGCGCCCGCCCTGGCGGCGGCGCTGCGCGGGCGCTTCCCCTTCCTCGACGCCGCGCTGGCCCGCCGCCTGGCGCGGCAATACGGCACCCGCGCCGCCTCCGTGCTGGGCGATGCGCGCAGCCTGGCCGATCTCGGCCGCGACTTCGGCGCCGGGCTGACCGAGCGCGAGGTGGCCTGGCAGATGCGCGAGGAATGGGCCCGCGCCCCGGCCGACATCCTCTGGCGGCGCAGCAAACTGGGGCTGCGGATCGATGCCGCCGGGCAGGCGGCGCTGGCCGTCTTCATGGCCGGGGTGCCGCTGCGGAGGGCGGCGGAATGAGCGTCGTGCTGCAGGGGCTGGGGCTGACGGTGGCGGGGCAGCCGGTGCTGCACCCCGTCACGCTGGACCTGCCACCGGGCCTGCCGAACGTGCTGCTGGGCCCGACCGGCGCCGGCAAGACCACGCTGCTGCGGCTGCTGGCCGGGCTGGACCGCCCGACCGAGGGGCGGCTGGTCGCCGGGGGGCGGGACGTGACCGGGCTGGATGCGCGGAAGCGCAACGTCGCCATGGTCTACCAGCAATTCATCAACTACCCGGCCTTCACCGTCTTCGAGAACATCGCCGCACCCCTGCGCGTGGCGCGGCTGCCGAAGGCGGAGATCGAGGCGCGGGTGCGCGACGCCGCGGCGCTGCTGCGGCTGACGCCCTACCTGGCACGCAAGCCCCTGGCATTGTCCGGCGGCCAGCAGCAGCGCACCGCGATCGCCCGGGCGCTGGTCAAGCGCGCGCCGCTGGTGCTGATGGACGAGCCGCTCGCCAACCTCGACTACAAATTGCGCGAGGAACTGCGGGAGGAACTGCCGAAGCTGTTCGCCGAGACCGGCAGCGTCTTCGTCTATGCGACGACCGAGCCGGCCGAGGCGCTGCTGCTCGGCGGCCGTGTTGCCACGCTGTCGGCAGGCCGGGTGACGCAATTCGGCATGGCTGGCGAGGTCTTCCGCCGGCCCGACGACCTGGCCACGGCGCGCGGCCATGTGGTGCTGCTGAATTTCTGGGCCAGCTGGTGCGAGCCCTGCCGCAGCGAGATGCCCTCGCTGGAGCTCTTGGCTCAGCGCCACGCGGCCGACCGAGTGCAGGTGC
>JBMOJU010000659.1:0-1763 GCA_049315625.1 Paracraurococcus sp. | reverse complement strand
CGCGGGCAGGATCGGCGTGCGACCGCCCTCGACCATGTTGGCCAGCAGTGGCTTGGTGATCGCCTTGCCGATCGCCTGCATTTCGGCCTCGGTCTCCGGGCTTTCGATAAAGATCACGTCGGCGCCGGCCGCCTCGAACATCTTCCCGCGCCGGATCGCCTCCTCCAGCCCCAGCGTCGTGCGCGCGTCGGTCCGCGCCACGATCAGCATGTTCGGGTCGCGCCGGGCTTCCACGGCGACCTTGATCTTCAGCACCATCTCCTCGGCCGGGATGACGCGGCGGCCAGGCGTGTGGCCGCACTTCTTCGGCATCTCCTGGTCTTCCAGCTGGATGCCGGTGACCCCCGCGGCCTCGTAGCCCATCACCGTGTGGCGGACATTGAGCAGCCCGCCATAGCCTGTATCGGCGTCCGCCACGACCGGCGTGCGGCTGCCGCGCGCCATGGTGCCGACGCGGCGGACCATGTCGGTGTAGGTGGCGATGCCGGCATCGGCGACGCCGAGGTCGGAGGCCACCGTGCCGAAGCCGGTGACGTAGAGACATTCGAACCCCATGCCGTCCGCGACCCGCGCGGAGATCATGTCGAAGATGCCGGGGGCGACGACGAAGCGGCCCGCCGCGAAGGCGGCCTTCAGGCGCGGATCGGCCATGCTGTTCCTATTGCTCCCGCTTGATGTGACCCGCGGCGGCGGCCGCAGACCAGAGTTTGTCTTCGCGTTCGGCCGCCTGCACCAGCCCGGCGGCTGGGCGCAAATCGGGCTCGATCCCCATGGCGGTGAAGCGCTGCTGCAACACCGGGTCGGCGAAGGCGCGGGCCAACGCCTCCTGCAACCGCTGCACCACCGCCTCAGGCAGCCCGGCGGGGCCATAGAGCCCGACCCAGCCGGAGAGGTCGAACGCCGCCACGCCCTGTTCCTGTGTGGTGGCAACGTCCGGGAAGAAGGGCGTGCGCGTCGCGGTAGAGACCGCCAGCGGCCGCACCTTGCCGGTCTGCATGTGCGGCATCACGCTGGCGGTGCTGGTCCAGCCGACCGGCAGGTGGCCGGCGACGATGTCGTTCATCAACTGCCCGCCGGAGCGGTATTGCACATCCGGCATCTCCACCTGCGCCCGCCGCGCCAGTTCCTGGCCGATGAAGGAGGACAGGCTTTCGGTGCTGCCGGTGCCGACGCGGCCCGGGTTGCGCCGGGCGAAATCCAGCATCCCGCGCAGATCGGCGTGCGGCTGCGCGGTCCCGGTCACCAGCACCATGGTGTTCCGCGTCAGCAGCGCCACCGGCGCGAAATCGCGGATCGGGTCGTAGGGCAGGGAGGGGAGGAAGTAGCGGTTGGCGACATGGGTCGAGACCACGGCCATCAGCGTGTGGCCATCCGGTTCCGCCCGCGCGACGATTTCCGAGCCGATGACGCCGGCGCCACCGGCGCGGTTTTCCACCACCACGGGATGCGGCAGGGCGGGGCGCAGCGCCTCCCCCAGGGCACGGGCCAGCAGATCGGTCCCGCCGCTGGCGGCGTAGGGGACGATCAGCCGGACCGGCCGGCTTGGCCAGGATTGCGCCGCAGCGGGCGAGGCCAGCAGGGCAGGGGCGGCCAGCAGCAGGCGGCGGCCGAGGGGCATGGAGCGTTTTCTCCCGAAGCGGCGCGAGTATCGGGCGGCAGGCGACGGATGCAAGGCCCCGGCTTCCGTGCCAGGATGCGGCCGGGAGAGACGAGGAGAGACCCATGCCGGATGCCAGCGGCCGCCCCATCGCGGCCAGCGCCGT
>JBMOJU010000658.1:0-1765 GCA_049315625.1 Paracraurococcus sp. | reverse complement strand
AGCGTGGCCGGCAGGGTCAGCGGCAGCGAGCCCACCACCACCCAGCAGATGACCTGCTGCGCCGGGATGGCGCCCGACACCCGCGCCCCGGCCACATAGGCGATGGAGGTGGACAGCACGGCCAGCAGCAGCCAGCCGTCCGCCGCCACCAGCCGGCCACCGCCCTTCCAGGCGGCGAAGGTCATCACCAGCGCGCACCCGGCCACTGCGCAGGCCCAGAAGCCGGCCGAAGGCCGTTGGCGCAGCACCAGCGCCCCACCACCGCCGTGCCCAGCGGAATGACGCCGGTGACCACGGCCGAGTGCATGGACTCCACCTCGCGCAACGGAACCAGGTGGCGACCCTGACCAGCGGCGGCCCGCTGCCGTACAGGGCCATGGCCAGCCGCACGCCGTCGGGCGTGGTGCAGAAGCGGATGTCCTGACGGATGCTCACGGAGCACGAGTGTGCCAGTGCCGCGCTTGGCGGGGCGGGTCCGCCCGCGGCGGCCCGGTCGTTGATGCCGATCGTGCAGCCCTCGGGTCGCCGCCCCTGTCCTGCAGGCCGCTAGGCGGCCGGCACGGGCGGGGCGGTCGCTGAGACCTCATCGCGGGCCGCGTCGTAGCCGTAGAGCCAGGCATTGCGCAGCAGGAAGGCGTCGGGCCGCGCCCAGGTCACCAGCCGCAGCATCGCGTAGAAGCCGGCCCTGCGCAGCGGGCGGGCGATGCGGTACTGCGCCCCCAGCGCCTGCACCATGCCCATCACACGCCGCACCCGCGGGCCCCGGGCCGCTCCATACGCGGCGAGCGCTGCGACGGGGTCTTCCGGCTGCCGATGCAGTGCCCGGGCCAGCACCACCGCGTCCTCGATGCCCATACCCGCGCCCTGGCCCGCGTGCGGCAGCATCGGGTGGCAGGCGTCGCCCAGCAGCGCCACCCGGCCGCGCGCCCAGTGCCGAGGCGGCTCGTGCTGGTGCAGCGACAGCAGGAAGCAGCGGTCGACCGCGGCGAGCAGGCGCCGCAGGCGCGGATCCCAGCCGTCGAAGGCGGCGCGCATCGCCTGCGGATCGCCCTCCAGCGTCCAGGATGCGGGTGGCGGCTCGGCAGTCTTGACGAAAGCCCCGACGTTGATCCACGGAGAGTCGGGGCCGCCCATCGGATACGCAAGCACGTGCCGGTCAGTGCCCAGCCAGAAGACGAAGCGCCCGTCCAAGCGCTCCTTGGCCGGCAACGCGGAAGACGGGACGATCGCGCGCCAGGCGATCTCGCCCGCGTGCCGCGGGCCGCTGCCCTCGCCGAGGAGCAGGTCGCGGATCCGTGAGTGGATCCCGTCCGCGCCGACCGCCACGAGGCCCCGATGGCGCTCGCCGTCGGCGGTGACCATCGTCACCCCGTCGGCGTCCTCCTCGACGCCCGCGACGACACGGCCGCCCAGCAGGCGGATCCTCGGTTCGGACCGCACCGCGTCCAGCAGTGCGCGATGCAGGTCGGCGCGCCGCAGGTTGACCGACGGGGCACCGAACATCGCCTCGTGGCCGATGCGCCCGGCGGCGACGGCAACCGCCCAGCCGCTGCGTCCGAGCCGCCATTCGACCCGTCGCAGACTGCTTCCGGCACGCTCCAGCGCGGGGCCCAGCCCGAGCCCCTGCAGGAGCCGCGTGCTGTTGGCGGTCAGGTTCAGCCCGGTGCCTGTCTCGGCAGGCTCGTGGTGGCGCTCGAGCACCGTCACCGCGAAGCCGCGCGCGGCGAGCGCGAGCGCAGCGGTCAGGCCGGCGATGCCGGCGCCG
>JBMOJU010000260.1:0-7758 GCA_049315625.1 Paracraurococcus sp. | reverse complement strand
ACCGGCATCCCCGCCCGCCGCCAGCCGCCGCAACCGCGCGATGCCGTCGGCACGGGTGGCGTCGCGGTAGGTCAGCACCTGGGCGTAGGTGAGCTGCAGCCGGGTGTCGCCCGGCGCCCGCTCGACCAACCGGGCCAGTCCGGCACGGGCATCCTCGAAGCCGCCCTCGGTGCCCGCCAGGGTGGAGTAGTATTCCTGGGCGTAGGAATCCGGCGGGGTGCCGCCGCGGAACACCGCCCGGTACTGCGCAATCGCCTCCGCCGACCGGCCGGTCTGGGCAAGCCTGCGGGCCTCCGCCACGGCGGTCTGGTCGACCGTCGCGGCACGCACGGTGACGTCCGTCTCCTGCAGCCGGGCATCACCCGGCGAGGCAGCCCTCAGGCGCGCGATCAGCGCATCCGCGGCCGCCCGGTTGCCAAGCTGCGCCTGGGCCTGCGCCGCACCGGCCAGCGCTTCCCCGTTCCGCGGATCGACGGCGAGGACGCGGTCGAGCGCCCGCGCCACCTGGTCCGGCCGGTTCTGCAGCTTCCAGTAATTTGCCTGTTCAAGCAGCGCGGCAATCGCCTTGTCGGAGCCGGAGGAGGGGCCGGGTGCGGCGGCGGCGAACATCTGCGCCGCGGCCGGCGTTGCAGCCAGCGCCGCCAACAGTGCCGAACCCGCCAGGAGCCGGGTGCGGCGGGTCATGCCGTACGCTCCCGCAGGCGCCGGGCGGCCCGCAGGCGCAGCAGCCAATACACCGGCCCGGCCACCAGCAGGGATGCCACGCCGAGCAGGAGCAACAGGCCGGCCGGGCTGTCGCCGAGCATGTATTGCGGCCACAGCCAGAACGGCAGCCAGCCGACGGTGTAGCGATTGCCCAGCACATAACCCTGCACCTTGCCGCCGGTCAGCAGCGCGACATCGCCCTGGACCCGCGGCAATTGCTCCGGGTCACGCAGCGCCTGCACCATGGCTTCCACTGCCGCCGGGGTGCTGCCCGTGAAGGCCACGACGGATCGCCCGGCGGTGAGCGGCGACTCGAACGCGATCAGCGCCCCAAGCCCCTCACCAGGCGCAAGCAGTTGCGCCGCGGCCCGCTCGGTCATGCCGCGCTTGTCGCCGTCGCCGAAGACGTGGCGGATATCCGCCATGGCATCCGGCAGTGCGACGGTGAGCCGGTTGCCTTCGAGCTGGACCGGGCCGTCCTTCAGCAGTTGCGGCAGGGCCGGCTGGCGGCCGAGCGCGCCGACGACGATCAGGTCGAGGCCGGCGACCTGCGGCAAGCCCTGCGGCCGCACCACCTGAAGCCCCGTCGCCGGCTGCCCGACCACCGCCGAAAGGCGGCCGATAATTCCCAGGAACGCCGACAATTCCTGCGGGTGCGGCCGGTCCGGCAACACCGCGGCGGTGCCGGAGAGGTCCGCCAGCCGGGTGAACGGGAAGCCGGAGCCGGCGAAGAAGGCGAGGTTCGGCAGGGTGGTGAAGCGATAGCCATCCGAGAGGTCGATCGAGCTGTCCGGATCGATCGCCGCACGCACCTCTTCCGGGACGCCGACGCAGTCGCCACGCGCCATGGGCTTCATGTCGAAGCGCAGCTGCAACTCGTTCTGGCCGAACACGATCCAGGGCGGCATGCCGGCCACGCCGGTCCGCCGATCGGACTGGCCAAGCTGGCGCGCGATCAGCGACCACGGCCAGGAGGGCTCTGCCGCCTGCAGCGGAAAGCTGCGCAGGTAAAGATCGTTGATCGCCACATCGAGACGGGAGACCGACGTGTCGACGATCGGGCCCGGCGGCGCGCGATAGCGGATCTCCGCCCGCAGCGGCCGGCCGCGCCAGGTGTAGAGATCGGGTGCGGTCCGGAAGGGGATGGAGATCGCACCCGGCGAATAGCCGAAGGCCTGCAATTCGGACGGATCAACCAATTCGCCGAGCCGCACCGCGCGGTCGCCCTTGATCCAGCGCGGCGCGTCGTAGGGCTGACGCGGCGTCAGCTCCGGCGGCTGAACCAGCGCCACTTCGCCGGACAGCGCGGCGCGGCCGATCGCCAGCGCGGTGGCCGCGCCCGCGGCCTCTGCGCCGCTGCGGCCACCGATGACCAGGAGCAGCCCATAGGGATCGCCGGGATGCGGCACCAGCGCGATGGTCGGGCCATCGAAGCGCGGCAAGGTCAGGCCAGGGACCGCGTCCGGCCCGGCGGCGATCACCACCGCATGGCCCCGCGGCGGCAGCGAGGACGAGACCGGGAATTCCGCGCCCCGGTAGTCGGCCTGGACCGCGAACCAGGATGCGGCGATCGCCGCCGCACGAACCGCCTCGTTCCCGGCCCCGTCAGGCACGACCATGGCAAGGTTGAGCGGATCGCGCACCAGCCGCTGGTCGAAGAACGGCTCCGGCAGCCGCGCCAGGTCGCGCGTTGGCGGCAACCTCTCCATCAGGAGATGCAGCGTCGATGAATCCGAGATGGTGGACCAGAGCAGGCCCGAGAGCGGGTCGTTGCACTCGACCGCATAGCGGCTGGAGAAGCGGAAGTTCAGCCGGTTGGTATCCGCGAAGAACACCGGATTCACGGGGAATTCCAACGGCCCGAAGCTGGGCCGCGACCGGTCCGGCTGGATCGCGCCGATGAACTGCTCGTTCAGCGCCACCGAGATCTGGCTGAGTTCGGGGATCAGCGCCGGCGAGGTCGCGCCCTGCAGCACCAGGCGGGCCTGGGTGACGACCTCGTCGCCGCGGATACCGAACAGAACGCCCTGCAGGTCGGTCGTGCCACGCAGCTGCATCGGCGCCCGCAGGCCAAGCTGGCGGAGCGTATACGACACGCGCCGCGTGCCGGCGCTGCTGTCCTGGCTGCCGAGCGGTCCGCCCGGGGCCAGCGCCACGGGCGGCACGGGTTGCACCGGCGCGGCCGGGACGGGCGCGGTCTGGGGGCCGCGCCCCTGCGCCAGCGCGCTGCCCGGCAGCGCGAGGCCGATCGCAAGCAGCAGCCCGGCGGCGCGCGTGCCGCCGGGGGCGCGCAAGGGCGGCACGATGGTGGCCTTGGGTGCCGCGGCCGGAGGCGCGGCAGGCGCCGCCACGACCGGCGCCGCCGGCACCGCCGGCACGCCCGGCGTCGCCTTGGCCTTCGGCGCGGATCGGCGGCCGATGCGGAACAGCAGGGAGAGCTGCGAGCCGCCACGGAACAGGCCGGTCACGCTGCGGATGACTTCGAGGAACGCGCGCAGCGGACGGTCCTGGCGGACCTCGTCCCAATCCACCCAGGCATCGGCGCGGCCGAAGACGGCGCGCACCACATTGCCTTCGTCATGCAGGTCGCGCGGGGTGAAACGGAGCTGGACGCGGTCCTCGCTCCAGCGCAGCACCGCGGCCGGGATGGTGACGCCGCCACCACCGACATCGATGGTCACGCTGACCGTCGCATCGTCGGCCAGGCCGTCCGGCCGCGGTGCGTCCAGCGCCGCGCCACCCAGGGAAAGATCCCGCGTCCCGGCCAGGACCACGCGCCCGTCCGGCAGGCGGATGCTGGCATGGACGGAGGCGAAGACGCGGGCGCGCTCGCGCACCTGGCGTCGCTCACGGCCGACCGCCAGGCCGGTCAGGACGGTCAGCAGGCACAGCGTCCCCCAGAACAGGTTCAGCGCATAGGCCTGGAACTCGAGCGAGCCCGGCGAGTGGGTCGCGAGGCCAAGGCACCCGAGCAGCACGCCGACGAGCAGGCAGGCGGCGAGGACCATGTTCGGGCCCACCGCGCGCAGGTCGAAATACCCTTCCTCCAAGGTGCCTCCCTTGTCGGTCACGTTGAACTTGCCCTTCCGCGGGTCGAGGATCGTCGCCAGCATGACGGGCACCAGATAGACGGCGAGCACCGCTTCGTA
Organism: Paracraurococcus sp.; assembly: GCA_049315625.1. GTDB lineage: Bacteria > Pseudomonadota > Alphaproteobacteria > Acetobacterales > Acetobacteraceae > Paracraurococcus. The sequence goes on along the minus strand of JBMOJU010000260.1, from coordinate 3,904 downwards.
GACCTCCGACCAGAACGAGTGCCGGACGTGCCCCTGCAGGCGGCTGCCGGTCATGGTGGAGTGGAGAATGTGCGGCCCTGCATAAGCCAGGATGGTGAGCGGCGACGCGGCGATGACGTTCTCACCCAGCAGCAGCCAGGCGAGCGGTGAGGTCAGGAAGACGAATCGCGGCAGCGGGAACAGGAAGTGGAACATCGCCATGAAGTAGCAGAGCCGCTGCGGCCAATTCAGGCCTGGCGCGGTCAGCGGATTTTCCGTCCGCAGGATCTGGATCATGCCGCGGCCCCAGCGCAGGCGCTGGCCGATGTGCAGCATGAGGCGTTCCGTGGCCAGGCCGGCGGCCAGCGGGATGCGCAGGTAGGCGGTGCGCCAGCCGGCCTTCTGCATGCGCAGCGAGGCATGGCAATCTTCCGTCACCGTCGAGGTCGGCACCCCGCCGATGCCTTCCAGCGCGGTGCGCCGGATGACGGCGCAGGAGCCACAGAAGAAGGTGGCGCCCCAGAAATCGTTACCCATCTGCACAAGGCCGTAGAACAGCAGGCTCTCGTTCGGCACCGCCTCGCCGCTGGCGAGGTTCCGCTCGAACGGGTCCGGCGAGTAGAAGTGGTGCGGCGTCTGCACCATGCAGAGCCCCTTGTCGCGCAGCATCCAGCCCAGCGTCAGCTGCAGGAAGGCGCGCGTCGGCACGTGGTCGCAGTCGAAGATGGCAACGTACTCGCCGTCGGTCTTGGTCAGGGCATGGTTGATGTTGCCGGCCTTGGCGCCCTTGTTGTCCGGGCGGATCAGGTAGCCGGCGCCCACCGTCTCGCAGAACCGGCGAAACTCGGGTCGCCGGCCGTCGTCGAGCACGATGACGTTGAGCTTGTCGGGCGGCCAATCCAACGCCAGCGCCGCCAGCACCGTCGGCTTAACGATGTCGAGCGATTCGTTGTAGGTCGGGATGTAGACATCGACGGTCGGCCACTGCGTGGTGTCGTCCGGCAGCTGCACCGGCTTGCGGTCGAGCGGCCAGGCATTCTGCACATAGGCGATGACCAGCGCGATGACGGCATAGATCTCGGCCAGCAGCAGGCCCGAGCCCAGGAACGCCTGCAGCCACCCGGTGAAATCCAGCGTGTCGGTCAGCCGCCAGAAGATGTAGCGCAGCGACACGATGCAGGACAGCGCGGCGAGGGCGAGGGTCATCGCCCGGCCAGGGACCCGGCCGAGCAGCAGCGCCAGGAAGAACCCGCCGATCCCGAAGACACCCTGCTGCTCCGCCGAGAGCGGCGTCAGGATCACCGTCGAGGCGAGGAGCAGGCCGAGCGCCACCATGACGGCGCCACCCACCCGGTTGCGGGCCGGCGGAAAGCGGGCCAGCAGCTCGCGGTGATGACCCTGCTTCACTGCGACCACCATGCGGCGGCGGCCTCGACCGGCTGTGGCAAGGCGTCGGCGACGGCCCGGCCAAGCTCCCGCAGGTCCAGCGCGGTGCGGGAGGCCGGGGCGCTTTCGAGCAGCAGCCGCTGCGCGGCCAGTGCTTCACCCACCTCATCCTCCCGCGCCAGGGCGCCAAGCAGGCGCGGGCCCAGGTGGCGCGCCAACGCCTCGGCGACGGCGCGGGACAGGCGAGAGCCATAATCCACCTGATTCAGCACCAGGCGAAGCCGTTCGGGCTGCGGCCCATAGAGGGCACCCAGGCCCAGGAAGCGACCACTGTCGATCTCCGGCATCTGCGCCATCCCGTTGGCATCGGCCAGGAGCACGACGACGAACAGGGCGGCATGCGGCGCCAGCAATGCCAGCGCGCGCGAAGGCCCGGGTGGCAGATCGGCCACCACCACCAGTCCCGTATCGGCAAGCATCTCCCGCAACGGCTCGGTCAGCAGGGCCGGCGCCTGCTCCAGCGCCGAGGCGATCATCAGCGCGTCCGCCATGCCTACCGTCCCGTGCGGCAGCAGGGCGACGCCCGCCGGCGTCTGCCGCACCGCGTCGCGCCAGCCGATGCCCCGCGGCAGGTGGGCAAAGAAGCCGGAGCGGTCGCCGAGCGGCACGCCGAAATGCAGCCGCAGCGCATTCTGCGGATCGAGGTCCATGGCCAGGACACGGCGCCCCTGCCGCCGCAAAGCGTCGGCGAGATTGGCGGCAAGCGTGGTCTTGCCTACCCCGCCCTTGGGCGATGCGATGCAGATCAGGGGCATGAGCGCTTCAGCGATCTACCAGGACCCGCCGCCGCCGGGCTGGCGGAGCGCGGCGAAAGCCGGGACGTTCGGGCCGCTCGCGCGCCCCAGGGTCTGCAGCAGGTCCGTGAGCGGCGCCGTGACCTGACTGGCCGGGACCAGCGCGGCCGGCCCCGGGGGTGCCGCAACCGGCAGCGCCGGCCAGGTCGCCGGGAACGGCCCGGCGGCGGGCGCCGGCGGTTGCACGGCGGGCAGGGGTGGCACGACGGGCGCTGGCTGCGGCCGCGGCGCGGACCCGAGGCCGCCGAACAGCTGGACCAGGGTCCCGCGCTCGGGCTCCCTCGCCTCGGCCGCGGCGCCCGTCGGGGCGATCGCGTCGAGTAGGGGCCAGGCCGGGGGGGGCATGGCACCGAAGGGGCCGCCGGCGAACGGCAGGGCAGTCGGCAGCGATTCGGCGATCAGCTTCATGGTCGGCCGCGGATCCTCGACTGGAGCCGGGACGCCATGGTCGCGCCCGACGGAGATATTCAGCGGCGGAATGGTTACCATACCCTTCGCGACGGCCGGATTTTCCGGCCGGACCGACTCATTTCCAAAGTTGCGGTACCGCAGGCCCGGCGCCCGGAGGGCGGCCGCGACCCTGGCAATGTCATCATCGTGGGACATACACCATGACGTCCTTTCTCTCCGACCATTTGCAATCGCACGTCAAAAAAATAAACATATTTTCTCGATTTTCGTTCAAGCCCGCCTCAGCGGTGGCCCGCCTGCCGATCCTTGAAGGCCCAGGCCGACAGCAGAATCAGCATTGTCGCGTAGTAGTCCGACGACGCCACAATCTCGCGAGGGGTGGGGTGGGCGGGGCCTGATCGCGGATCCGGGTCCGCGAGGCGGATCAGCGCACCGATACCGGACGATCCGCCATAGGGCGCCGGCAGATCGTTTTCGAGATCGACCCAGGCCGGCGGCGGTGCCGCCGCCGTCCAGAAACGGTGGGCCCGCAGCAGCGCCGGCTCCGACCGCAGCCCGGCCCAGGCCAGCCAGAGCGGCACCCGCACCGCGTCGAACGAGAATCGGGCCGGCCAGCCTTCCGCCGGCGCCAGCACGCCGTCCTTCCGGCCGATCTGCAACCAATCCGGCGGCAACTGCCAGCGGCCGAAGCGTGCCTGGCGCAGCAGCGTCAGCCCATCCGCCGCCAGGCGTGCCCAGGCCGCGTCCGGCACGGCCCGCGCCAAGGGCGGGAAGGCGGGGAACACGTAATAAGAGAGATTGACCACCAGATGGTCCGCCCGCTCGAACCCTTGCAGGCCGGGCAGCAACAGGCTGTAGCTCGCGGCCCGCCGCAGCAGCAGGCGCAGCACGTCGCGGCCGATTGCCGCACCGGCCTCGGCATAGGCGGTGACACCCCAGCGCTGGCCGGCCTCAAGCAAGGCCCAGGCGATGCAGATGTCGCCGTCCGTCGCGTTGTTCATGTCGTCGACGGGCAAGGTCGCATCCGGCCGGTACCGCCAGGCGTGCAGCGAATCGCGGGGCCGTTGCAGGGTCCGTCTTGTCCAGTCGAACAGCCGGGCGAAACCGCGCCGGTCGTCGGCGCGGACCGCCACCAACATGCCCCAGCCCTGTCCCTCGGAATGCGAGACGCCGCCGTTGCCGGTATCGACAACCCGTCCCTCAGGCGCGACGAAGCGCGACTGAAAGGCCGCCCAGGCAGCCCGCCCCGCATCCGTGTCGGCGTGCGCGCCATG
>JBMOJU010000657.1:0-1772 GCA_049315625.1 Paracraurococcus sp. | reverse complement strand
GGCTGGCGGGCTGGCGCAGCAACGCCTCGCCGGCATCCCTGCCGGTCACCACCAGCGTGCCGGTGGCGGATAGCGTCCCGTCCTCGGCCACCGCGCCGGTGCCGGTGCCGGCGATGCTGGCGGCGTCGTTCATCCCGGTGATCGAGACGGTGAGGGTCCGGCTGGCGGTCTCGTCGAAGGCGGTGACCGTCAGGCTGTCGGTGACCACCTGCCCTGCCTTCAACGCCTGCACGTTGGCCGCCGCGTTGTTCAGCGTGTAGCCCCAGGCGCCGGTCGTCGCGTTGAGGGTGAAGCTGCCGTAGGTCTGGGTGAGAAAGGTGGGCGGCAGGAAGACCGCGTTCTGCGGGTCGGGGTCGGTCACCGTCAGCGTGCCGCCGGCGGTCAGCGTCCCGTCCTCCGCCACCGCGCCGGTCGTGCCGCCGGCGATGCTGGCGGCAGTATTGCCGACGATGACGTTGACCTTGATCGCCTGGCTCGCCGTCCCGTCCAAGGACTTCACGGTCAGGCTGTCGTTGAACAGCGTGTAGCCCTTGGCCGCCTTGATGGCCGGCTGGTTCGGATTGAGCGTATAGCCCCAGACGCCGCTGGTCGGGTCGAGGGTGAAGGCGCCATAGGTGCCGGCGAGCGAAGCCGGCGCCTGGAACACCGCCTCGCCGGCATCCTTGTCGCTTATCAGCAGCACGTTGCCGGTGGTCAGCCTGGTCGATGCGGCCACCGTGCCGACCGCGCCGCCGGCGATGCCGGCCGCGTCGTTGCTGCCGAGGATGGTCACGGTGATGGCCTGTGAGGCGGTGCCATCGAAGGATTTCACCGTCAGCGAGTCGGTGACGCTCTGGCCGCCCCGCAGCGTCTGCACGGTGGTCGCACCGTTGTTCAGCGCATAGCTCCAGGTGCCGGTGGTGGCGCTGAAGGTGAAGCTGCCATAGGTGCCGTTCAGCGCGGCGGGCGTCTGGAACACCGCCTCGCCGGTATCGGCGTCGGTCAGCGTCAGCCGGCCGCTTGCCGTGAGCGTGCCGTCCTCGGTCACCCTGCCGGCGGTGGTGCCGGCGATGCTGGCGGCATCGTTGCTGCCGGTGACGCTGACGGCGATCGTCTGGCTGGCGGTGCCGTCGACGGATCTCACGCTGAGGCTGTCGGTGACGGTCTGCCCGGTCTTGAGGGCCTGCACCTTGGCGGCGGCGTTGTTCAGCGTGTAGCCCCAGCCGCCCGTCGTCGGGTTGAAGCTGAAGCTGCCATAGGCGCCGGTGAGCGAGGTGGGGGTCTGGAACACCGACTCCCCGCTATCGACATCGGCCACCGACAGCGTCCCGCCGGTGGTGACCATGCCATCCTCCGCCACCGCGCCGGCCTTGGTCCCGGTGATCGTGGCGGTGTCGTTCGTGCCGGTGATGGAGACGTTGACCACCTTGCTGGCGGTGCCGTCGATCGAAGTGACCGTCAGCTGGTCGGTGACCGTCTGGCCGGCCCGCAGGCCCTGCACGTTCGCCGCCGCCTTAGCGAGGGTATAGACCCAGACGCCGGTCTTCGTGTCCAAGGTGAAGCTGCCGTAGTCGCCGACCGTGGTGGTCGGCGCCCGTAGCGCCGCCTCGCCGGAGTCGGGATCGGTCACGACCAGCGTACCGGTCGCCGCCGTCGTCCGGTCCTCGGCGACCGTGCCGCTCGCGTTGCCGGTGATGGTGGCACTGTCGTTGGTGCCGGTGATGGTGATCAGGACCGGCTGGGTCGTGGACCGGTCCAGCGAGCTCAGCACCATCATGTCATAGGCAACCTGA
>JBMOJU010000259.1:0-7849 GCA_049315625.1 Paracraurococcus sp. | reverse complement strand
TGATCGTCAGCCGGCTGGCTCAAGGGCAGCGCGTCGCGCAGGTGGCTGGCAGCCTGGGCATCACGCCACGCACCGTCCGCAAGTGGCGCGACCGGCATGCCGCCGAGGGCGAGGCCGGGCTGCGCGACCGCTCGTCCCGACCGCACTACAGCCCGACGCGGCAGGCCACCGAGGTCACCGCCAGCATCGACGCGCTGCGCCGCCAGCGCCGCTCCGGCCCGGCCATCGGCCGCCAGCTCGGCCTGGCCGGCTCGACGGTCGGGCTGACGCTGCGCCGCATCGGCCTCAACCGCCTCGCCGCCCTCGAGCCCAAGCCGGCCATCATCCGCTACGAGCGCGAACACCCGGGCGAACTCATCCACATCGACATCAAGAAGCTCGGCCGGATCGACGGCATCGGCCACCACATCACCGGCGACCGCACCGGCCAGAGCAACAAGCGCGGCACCGGCTGGGAGTACCTGCACGTCGCCGTCGACGACGCCTCGCGCCTGGCCTTCACCGCCATGCTGCCGGACGAGCGGAAGGAAAGCGCCGTGGCGTTCCTCGACGCCGCCCTGGCCTGGTTCAAGGCGCATGGTGTCGTTGCCCAGCGCGTCATGACCGACAACGGCTCCGCCTACCGAAGCAAGTCCTTCGCCGAAGCGCTCGCCCGCCACGCCGTGACGCACAAGCGCACCCGGCCCTACACGCCGAAGACCAACGGCAAGGCCGAGCGGTTTATCCAGACCAGCATCCGCGAATGGGCCTACGCCACCCCCTTCGAAACCTCCGCCGCGAGGACCGCCGCCATGCATCCCTGGCTGCACGCCTACAACACCGTCAGGCCGCACGCCGCCCTCAAGGGAAAAGCCCCCGTCTCCAGAACCGTCAGGGACGACGTCCTTGGCAATGACATCTAGCGCGGCGGCGCGGTGAACCGGGCGTTGAGCAGCGCCGCCAGCCGCAGCCCGGCCCGCAGCAGCCGGTCCGCCGCGGCGGCGGCATGCTGCGTCGCATAGTCGTCCGGCAAAGCGAGCACGCGATCCCCGGTGCCGCCCGGTTGCAGCCCGCCACGGTCCAGCCTGGCGTATATCTCGTCGCGGCAATAGGCCCAGCTCTCGGCCGCCCAGTCGACCGGCCTGCCCTTGGCGAGGGTGGCGCGGGCAGCCGGCGCGAGCCCGCGTGCCCGGGCCACCAGCGCCGCGCCGACCGCCGCGGCATCCTTGCCGAGCACCACGACCGTGGCGGTGTCCCAGACGGCGTGCAGATTGGCGGCACCGCTATTCGCCAGGTGCACCTTCACCGCGTTGCCGCCGCGATCGCGGTTGTCGCAGGCATGCAGCGGCTGGTGCAGGTCGCCGACGAAATGCACGACGAATTTCAGCGCCTCCTGCCGCTCCGTCAGGGGCAGGCTGCGATCCGCCATGCGGGCCGCATGGCGGTCGATCGCCGCGATCGCGCAATCGCCCTGCTTGCAATCCACGGCTGCGGCATAGCCGGCGGCGGTGATCTCGGTATCGACGAAATGCCACGCCGCGGTGTTGCGCCGCTGCAGGCGGATCTCATCGGCCCAGGAGGCGACCTGCTGCAGCCCGGCCGGAGCCACCAGGCTGCGCACCTCGGCCAGGGCCGCGGCGGTCAGGAAGCGCTCGGCCACATAGCCGACGGCCTGGTGCCCCTCGCTGCCCCAGGCGGCGGCCGGCGGCGGGATCGCCGCGAGGCTGGCCAGCAGGCTGGCCGCGCCCAGAACGGATCGGATGGCCATGCGCATGACGCTCTCCCCTGCCTGTTTCGGCACGATCCTAAAGCACGCTGCGTTCGCTTGCGCTCACACTGCATGCACCAGCCATGGTCTGGTCGCGGGATTCAGCGGTTTCGGTGATTCCGCCTCGATGCATCCCGCCATAGGGCAGGCCGCCGCACCCGGACGGTGCGCCGGCGCACAGGGCGGCAGGCGCGCGGCGCGGCCCGCCATCGGCGGGCCATTCCGGCCGCGGCGGGCGACCCGCGCCACCGGCCGGCGTTGCAGGGCCTGGACCGGCCGCGCAATTGTCTGGACCTGCGCCATGTTGCAGTGCAGCATGGCCCGGCGAGAAGGAACGCCTGATCAATGACTGTCATGCCGCCGCCCCCGGCCCGCGAGCTCATGCTGCGCGGGGCCGAGACCATGTCCCGCGTGCTGGACCAGGCCCGCGCCCTCGCCGACGTCACCCGGCGGCAGGCGGAGGCATTGCGGCCAGGCCTGCTCCCGCCGGCGCTGCCGCAGCCGCCGGCCAACCCGGCCACCCTCATGCAGGATGCGGCGGAATACGCCGTGGATGCCGCCCAGCGCGCCGTCCTGTTCTGGGACACCATGCGCCAGGCCGGCAACACCTTCACCGAGCACGAAGCCGCCGGCTGCCCGCCGGTGCTGGTCTTCGACTACGAGATGGTGGTCGATGGCCGCACGCTCTCCCGCCCCTGCAACTACGCCCTGGTCCGCATCACGGTGCCGGCGGATTGCCCGCCGACCGACCCGAAGCTGCGCCCCTTCGTCATCATCGACCCGCGCGCCGGCCACGGCGCCGGCATCGGCGGCTTCAAGTCGGACAGCCAGGTCGGCGTCGCACTGCGCCGCGGCCATCCGGTGTTCTTCGTCATCTTCTTCCGTGACCCGGAGCCGGGGCAGACCATCCTCGACATCACCCGCGCCGAGGGGCTGTTCCTGGAGAAGGTCCGTGAGGGCTTCCCGGAGGCACCGAAGCCGGTGGTGATCGGCAATTGCCAGGGCGGCTGGGCGGTGATGATGCTCGGCGCCAGCCAGCCGGAACTGACCGGCGCGCTGGTGCTGAACGGCGCACCGCTGTCCTACTGGGCCGGCGAGCGCGGCCGCAACCCGATGCGCTATCTGGGCGGCCTGGCCGGTGGCTCCTGGCCCGCGGCGCTGATGGCCGATCTCGGCAACGGCAAGTTCGACGGCGCCGGGCTGGTGCTCAATTTCGAGAGCCTGTCGCCGGCCAACACCTGGTTCAAGAAGTACTACAACCTCTTCCAGAAGGCCGACACCGAGGCCGAGCGCTTCCTGGAGTTCGAGCGCTGGTGGGGCGGCTACTTCCTGATGAACCGCGACGAGATCCGCTGGATCGTCGAGAACCTGTTCATCGGCGACCGCTTCGCCCGCGGCGAGATCTCCGCCGGCGGCGGCGCCACCTTCAACATGCGCGCCGTGCGCTCCCCCGTGGTGGTCTTCGCCTCCGCCGGCGACAACATCACCCCGCCCGGCCAGGCGCTGCGCTGGATCGCCGACGTCTACCGCGACGAGCAGGAGATCAAGACGCTCGGCCAGACCATCGTCTACCTGATGCATGACGATATCGGCCATCTCGGCATCTTCGTCTCCGGCGCGGTGGCGCTGAAGGAGCATTCGGAGATCGCCGAGCTGCTCACCATCATCGATAGCGTGGCACCCGGCCTCTATGAGATGCTGATCACGCGCGAGACCGACAGCAACGCCTGGCAGGTGGAGCTGAAGGAGCGGACCATGGCCGATATCCGCGCCCGCAGCGGGGAGGCGCAGAACGAGGCCTTCCCGGCGGTCGCCAAGATCTCGGCGCTGAACCAGTCGCTGTACGATTTGTTCGTCGCGCCGGTGGTGCGGCAGATGGCGACCGAGGAATCGGCGGAGAAGCGCCGCCAGATGCACCCGCTGCGGCTGCGCCGCACGCTGGTCAGCGACAAGAACCCGCTGATGGCGCCGGTCCCCGGCCTCGCCGCGCAGGTCAAGGCGAACCGCCGCCCGGCGAAGCGCGACAATCCCTTCCTCGCCTGGGAAAGCCTCTGGGCCGGGGGCGTCGAGCGCAGCCTGGATACCTGGCGGGACTGGCGCGATGCCTGGACCGAGATCGCCTTCCATGGCGTCTACGGCGCGCTTGCCGCGGTCGGCGTGGCCGGCGGCGAGACGCCGGAGGAAGCACCCTCCGCCGCCTCGCTGGCCGATGCGCCGGAGGTGCGCCAGGCGCTGGCGCGCATCGCCGCCGGCGGCTACGCGGAAGCCGTGGTGCGGATGATGATCCTGCTGGCCGCGGCGCGCGGCGGCGTGCGGCGCTCGCGCCTCGCCCGCTCCAACGCGCTGATGCTGCACGAGCCGCCGTTCAGCGACATGACCGCCAGCGCCCGCCAGGCGCTGATCCGCGAGCAGACCGTGATCGCCAGCATGGCGCCGGCCGAGGCGCTGGCCTCCCTCCCGAAGCTGTTGCCGAAGCTGGTCGATCGCCGCCGCGCCATGGCGACGGTCGAGGACGTGGCGGGGCCGGAGGCGGAGCTGGGCGATGCGGCGCTGGCGATGCTGCGCCAGTTGCGCAGCGCGCTGGGGCTGAGCGGCGGGCTGGTGCCGGTGGGCTACGAGATGGCGGCCGTGCCGGACTGAAGCGCCTCCCGGTCCGTCCTGGGGGCGCGTCGGCCCCTGGAATTCTGCGCCGGGATCAATCTGCGCGGCGCGCTCTCGACCTGCCGGGCAGCGCCCTCCCGGTGCCGCTCTGGCGGCCGGCAGGCCGGGCCAGCTGGCGGTGCATATCCGCCGGAAAGAGCCGTCGGCTGCGTAAGACCAGGCTCTGTTTGGTGGGCCTGGTCACCTGACGCGTGCGACTCCAGCGTCGGGATCGGACCGCAACCGCGGCGGTTTTTCGCGCCCCGAACCGGCAAAGAGTTGCCGGTACATAACCAGGACTTTAGACAGGTCGGCAGGCTCTCGCGGGGAAACATAGTGGCCGGGACGCGGACTCCGGTGCCAATCTCCAGGGTGCGGCCTGCCGGCCGGCCGCGTGGGCTGCCCGGGCTGATCCTCGCCGCGCTCGTGCCGCTGGTGCTGTTCGGCGGCTATGCCGCGCTGGAGGCCCAGCGGGCCTATGTCTCGCTGAACGAGGCCCGGCTCTCCGGCACCGCCAAGGCGCTCAGCGGCGCGGTGGAGGCCCAGCTCAACGCAGCCGTCACCGCGCTTGTCGTCTTCGCCTCCGCCAGGTCGCTCGACCCGCCGGTGAACCCGCCGGCCTTCATGCGGCGCGGTGCCGAGGTCGGCGCGGCGCTGGGCGGGAAGCTCGCGCTCTACGATGCCGCCGCCGGCCACCCGTTGCTGGCCTCGACGGGGATGGTGGAGGACGTGCCCCGCACCGCCGCGATGGACGCGGCCCTGGCGAAGGCCTTCGGCGAAGGGCGGCCGGTGCTGTCGGACCTGCTGCTGCCTGATCCCTCCATCGCGGCACCGCCGGGGGGCGCCGGCTTCGTCATCCTGGTGCCGGTGCGGCGGGGCGGCGCGATGGTGTCCGCCCTGGCGCTGCGCCTGAACCAGGACGGGCTGCGCCGGCTGCTCGCGGCGCAGGACCTGCCCGTCGGCAGCTTCGCCGCCATCGCCGATGGCCGGTTCCGCATCGCGGCCAGCACGCTCGACCCGGCGGGCCAACAGGGCGACAAGACGGCGCCCGCCTGGGTCGCGTCGGCGATGGCCGGGCGCCAGCGCGGCCTGATCGTCGGCGCGGGCCTCGACAGTCCGAGCGTTGCCTTCGCCTTCGAGCGGCTGGCCCTGGCACCCGGCTGGACCGTGGTGGTGGCCCAGCCGGTCGCCGACCAGCGCGCCGCCGCCTGGGAGGCCGCGGGCTGGATGGCCGGCGGCGCCGGGGCGATCGCCGCCGGGCTCGTCGTCCTGGTCTGGGGCAACCGGCGCACGGCGCTGCGCGAGGCCCGGCGCGAGGCCGCCGCGCTCGAGGTCGGGCGGGCGCAGGTGGAGCGGCTGCATGCCGGGCTGCCGGCGATCATCTTCCTCCGCGCCGTAGCCGCCGATGATTCCAGCCTGCGCACCTACCAGGGCGGTGACATCGAGACGGTGACCGGATGGCCGGCGGCGACCATCACCGGCGCCCCGGACATGTTCGGCTGGTCCGAGCCGGATCGCCTGACCATGCCGCAAATGATCGGGCAAACCCGCGAGACGGGGAGCAAATCCTTCGATTGGCGGATGCGCCGGCCCGACGGGACCTGGCACTGGATGCGGTCCAGCCTGCGCTTCCTGGAAACCAACCCCGACGGCAGCGGCCTCGTGGTCGGGTACATCCTCACCGTGACGGCGGAACGCGAGGCCGCCGCCCGGGCCAGTGTCGCCGGGCGGATGGCCTCGCTCGGTGAGATGGCGACCGGCCTGGCGCATGAGCTCAAGCAGCCGCTGGCGATCGCCTCCATGGCGGCGCAGAACGCGAAGCGTGCGCTGGGGCGCGGCGATGCCACGGGGGTGGAACGGCGGCTGGACACCATCGCCACGCAGATGGAGCGCGGCGGGACGATCATCGACCATCTGCGCCGCTTCGCCACCGTTGGGGACCCCGGGGCCCGGCCGGAGGCGGTCTCCCTCGCCGCGGTGGTGGACGGCGCCATGACCCTGGTCGGCAGCATGCTGCGCGATGCCGGGGTCGAGGTGGACGTCGCGCTCGACCCGCCAGGGCTCCGCGTGCTCGGCCACCGTGTGCCGCTGGAGCAGGTGATGCTCAACCTGCTGACCAATGCGCGGGATGCCATCGCCAGCCTGCCGCCCGAGGCGCCGCGCCGGATCCGCCTTGAAGCCGTCAGGGACGGCGACAGGGTGCGCCTGACCGTGGCGGATACCGGCGGCGGCATTCCCGCGGCACTGCTGGATCGGGTGTTCGAGCCCTTCCTGACCACCAAGGGGCCGGATCGCGGCACCGGCCTCGGCCTGTCGATCTGTTTCGGCCTGGTCGCCGCCATGGGCGGCAGCATCACCGCCGCGAACGGCGCGGCGGGTGCGGTCTTCACCCTGGACCTGCCGGCCGTGCCGGAGGACGGCGCCGCGCCGGGCGACGCCGGCCGGCCGAGCCTGGCTACCGCCCCTTGAAGTCCGGCTTGCGCTTCTCGTTGAAGGCCTTGATGCCCTCGATCCGGTCCTCGGTCGGGATGAGTTGGTAGTAGGCCTCGATCTCGAACAGCATGCCGCTGGCGCGGTCCATCTGCAGCCCCTGGGTGATCGACTTCTTCGCCTGGCGGACGCTGAGCGGCGCGTTGGCGGCGATGGCCTTGGCGGTCTCCAGCACCGCGGGCAGCAGCTCCGCCACAGGGTACAGCTTGTTCACCATGCCCCAGGCCAGCGCATCCTGCGCGCTGAAGGGCCGGCCGGTCAGGATCACCTCCTTCGCCCGGCGCTCGCCGATGGTGCGCGGCAGGTTCTGCGTGCCGCCAGCGCCCGGCATGATGCCCAACGTCACCTCGGTCAGCGCGAAGCGGGCGGTCTCCGCCGCATAGGCGAAGTCGCAGCACAGCGCGAGTTCGAGCCCGCCGGCGAAGGCGGCGCCGTTGATGGCGCCGAGCAGCGGGGCTGGGCAGGCCAGCACGGCACGGGCCATGCGCTCGAACAAGTAGTGCTGGGCGGAGAAATCGGCGTCGCTCATGCCGTTCCGCTCCTTCAGGTCGGCGCCGGCGCAGAAGGCCCGCTCGCCGGCGCCGGTCAGCACCACGCAGCGATAGGCGCCGGGCGTGGCTTCCAGCGCCTGGAAGACCTCGATGAGCTCACGGCCCATCTGGGTGGTGAAGGCGTTGGCGCGCTCCGGCCGATTCAGCGTGACCTGCAGGATGTGCGGCGCCGGTTCCTCGACCAGCAGGGTGTCGAAGGCGCGGTCGAGCGCGGCGAGGGTGGTCATGGCGGTCCTCCCGATGGATGCGGCACGCATACCCCCTCCCCCGCTGGCGGGGGAGGGTTGGGGTGGGGGAGAGTTGGGGTGGGGGTGTTGGGCAAGTCGGGCTTCACTGCAGCCCCCCCTGCCACTCCCACGCCGCCGCGGCCGGCAACGGTGCTTGGAACGCCGCCCGGAAACGCCTAGCCTGCTACCCAACA
>JBMOJU010000016.1:0-31530 GCA_049315625.1 Paracraurococcus sp. | reverse complement strand
GGGACATGTCGCGTTTTGCCCGGCAGCGCCTAGATAGGGGGGATGCCCGATCCTGCCCTGCTCTGGTTCCGCCAGGACCTTCGCCTTGCCGACAACCCGGCGCTGCATGCCGCGGCCGACCGGCCGGTGCTGCCGGTCTATGTCCTCGATGACGCGGCGGCGGGGCGCTGGACGCCGGGCGCGGCCTCCCGCTGGTGGCTGCACCGCTCGCTCGCGGCGCTGGGCGCCGCGCTCGCCGCCCGCGGCACGCCGTTGCTGCTGTTGCGTGGCCGGGCGGAGATCGTCATCCCGGCGCTGGCCGCGGCGATCGGCGCTAGGGAGGTCTTCGCTGGAAGGCTCTACCAGCCCTGGGCGCGCGAGCGCGACCGCCGCATCGCCGAGGCGCTGGAGGCGGATGGGCGACGGCTGCGGCTGGCCACGTCATCCGTGCTGCGGGAACCCGCGCGGGTGATGAGCGGCATGGGCAGACCCTATGCCGTCTACACGCCCTTCGCCAAGGCGGTGGCGGCGCTGGGCGAGCCCGACGCACCGCTGCCGGCGCCTGCGCGCCTGCACCCGGTGGCCGCGCCGCCGGCGGGCGAGACGCTGGACAGCCTCGGCCTCTACCCGGTGCCCGGCGCGCCGGACTGGGCGGCGGAATTCCCCACGCTCTGGACCCCCGGCGAGGCCGGGGCGCAGACGCGGCTGGCGCGCTTCGTCGCCGGGCCGGTCGCCGGCTATGCGGCGCAGCGCAACGACCCGGGCGTCGAGGGCACCTCCGGCCTCTCGCCGCATCTGCATTGGGGCGAGGTGTCGCCGCGCCAGGTCTGGCACGCGGTGCGGCAGGCGCAGCCGGGCGAGCTCTCGCGCGCCTGGCCCTTCCTGTCGGAGATTCTCTGGCGCGAATTCTCCTACCACCTGCTCTGGCACCGGCCGGAAATGCCGGACCGCGAACTGCGCGACCGCTTCGCCGGCTTCCCCTGGCAGCCGGACGCGGCGCTGCTGCGCGCCTGGCAGCGCGGCCGGACCGGCTACCCGATCGTCGATGCCGGCATGCGCCAGCTCTGGCGGCATGGCTGGATGCACAACCGGGTGCGGATGATCGTGGCATCCCTGCTGGTGAAGCACCTGCTGCAGCCCTGGCAGGACGGCGCCGCCTGGTTCTGGGACACGCTGGTGGATGCCGACCTCGCCTCCAACAGCGCATCGTGGCAGTGGGTGGCCGGCAGCGGCAGCGATGCGGCGCCCTATTTCCGCGTCTTCAACCCGGTGCTCCAGGGCGAGAAATTCGACCCCTCCGGGCGCTACGTCCGCCGCTTCGTGCCGGAGCTGGCGCGCCTGCCGGACAAGTGGATCCACCGACCGTGGGAGGCGCCGCCCGAGCTGCTGCGCGGCGCCGGCATCGCGCTGGGGCGGGACTACCCGCGGCCGGTGATCGACCATGCCGACGGGCGGGCGCGGGCGCTGGCGGCCTTCGCCTCGCTCGGCGCCGCGGAGCCCGCCGCGTGACCGATGCCGCCACGGCCGACCTCCGGCGCCGCGGCTTCGCCGGGCTGCGCGTGGTCGGCGACGTGCATGGCGATGCGGTGCCCTTCGGCCATGCGGTGGCGGGGGCGGAGGCGGAGCGGCTGTTCCTGCTGCAGCTCGGCGACCTGACCGACCACGGGCCGGACAGCCCCGCCGTGCTGCGGCTGATGTTCGGCCTGCTGGATGCGCGGCGCGGCCGCTTCCTGCTGGGCAACCACGACCACAAGCTGCGCCGCGCCCTGCTGGGGCAGAAGGTGCAGTTCGCCGCGGAGGGGCTGGGCCGGACGCTGGCGCAGCTGGAGGCGGCGGCGGACGGCGCGGCCCTGTCCGCGCGGGCGATCGCGGAAGTCGCCGTGGCGCCGGCCTGGCTGCGGCTGGGCGACTGGGTCTTTGTGCATGCCGGCTTTCATCCCGGCATGCTGGGCCGGCCGCCGCCGGCGGAGGCCGGGGCGCAGAAGCCCGACCCGCTGCTGTCCCGCGCGCTGTTCGGCCAGGTCACCGGCCGGCTGCAGCCGGATGGCTATCCGGAGCGGCTGCTGGACTGGGTGGACCGCATCCCGACGGGGATGGTGGTGTATTGCGGGCATGACCGCCGGTCGCCGGATGGACGTCCCTTCGTGCTGGAGGGCGAGGCCGGGGGACGGGCGGTGTTCCTCGACACCGGCGCCGGCAAGGGCGGGCACCTGTCCTGGATCGATCTGCGGTTCTGACCCGTCAACCGTCGCGGCGGATGATGAAGCCGTTCGCCACCCGCTCCAGGCCGAGCTTCGGGTACCAGGTCATCGGGTCCGGCGCCGAGAGCAGCAGCAGCATGCAGCCGGGGCCGAGGATGCGCTTGGTCTCGGCGATCAGCGCGCGGCCGATGCCCTCGCCCTGGAAGGCCGGATCGACGCAGAGGTCGGACAGGTAGCAGGCATAGGCGAAATCGGTCAGCGACCGCGCCACGCCGGCCAGCCGCCCGGCGCCATCGCGCGCGGTGACGACGAGGTTGGCGCCGGCCAGCATCGCCGCCATGCGCGCCGCATCATCGACCGGCCGGCCGAGGCCGGAGGCGCGCACCACGGCGGTGAACTCGGCGGGGTCGAGCCGGCCTTCCTCCCGCGCGAAGGCCAGGCCGGGCGGCGGCACGGCGAGCGCGGCCGCGGCGGCGTGGCCGGTGACGAGGGGGGGATCGACTGACATGGCCTGAGCATCCGCCGCGCCGCCGCGCCTCGCAAGATGGTGGCACCGGGACGGCGCGTCCCGCTAGGCTCGCAGCAGAACGGTGCGGCATGACCCGCGCCGCCGGGAGAAACCGCCTTGACCTCTCGTCGCATCGCCGCGCTGGCGCTTGGCATCGCCCTGGTCCTGCCCGCGGGCGCAGCGCGCGCTGCCTGGCCGGATCGCCCGGTCACCATCATCGCCAATTTCGGTCCCGGCACATCGGTCGATCTCATCGCCCGGCTGATCGCGCCCAAACTCACCGAGGCCTGGGGCCAGCCGGTCGTGGTGCAGAACGTGGTCGGCGCCGCCGGCGTCATCGGTGCCGACAAGGTCGCGAAGGCCGCGCCGGATGGCTATACCCTGCTCGTCACCGGCGATGCCGCCATGGTCGTGCGCGGCAGCATGGAACCGAAGCCTCCCTATGTGACGCAGCGCGACCTGGCGCCGATCAGCCAGCTGGCGATTACGCCCAACATCCTCGTCGTCGCCAACGGCGTGCCGGGGAAGACGTTGGCGGAGTTGCTGGCGCTGGGACGGGACAAGCCCGGCACGCTCACCTTCGCCCATATCGGCGCCGGCACCTCGACGCATATCGGCGGGGAAATGCTGAGGCAGGTGACCGGTGTCGAGCTGACTCCCGTCAGCTACAATGATGCGGGCGCGCTGATCCAGGATGTGCTGGCCGGCCGCGTGACGATGACGTTCGGCAGCGTCGTAAACACCCTGCCGCGCATCCGCGATAACGCCTGGCGCCCGCTCGGCGTCTCCTCCGCCCGCCGCATCGCCGCCGCGCCCGAAATCCCCACCATCGCCGAACAGGGCGTGCCGGGTTTCGAGGCGGTCGCCTGGCTCGGCTTCATGGCCCCCGCGGGCACGCCACCCGCGCTGATTGCGCGCATCAATGCCGACGCCGTGAAGGCACTGCGCGCACCCGATCTGCAGCCCCGCATGCTGGAACTCGGCATCGAGCCGGTGGGAAACACCCCTGAGGAATTCGGCGCATTGATCGCGCGCGAAATCCCCCGCATGGCGGGCGTGCTGGAAAAGGCCGGGATGCGGACGCCGTAGCGCGACTCAGGCCCAAAGCTTCGGATTAGACAGCACCTCGGCCAGCTTCGCGCTGATGGCGGTGAGCAGCTTCTCGCCCTTCTCCGCCGTGGCAGCCCTTGCGTCGCCGACCACGCCGCTCGGCGACAGCGCATTGAAGGACCGCCGCATCGCCAGGCCGGTCGGCTGGCCCTCCACCCGGGTGGAGACCGGGCCGTGCGCTTCTGCCAGCCGTTCCGGGCGCAGGCTCGCCGGGCTCAGATGCATCATCATCGAGGTCTCCGCCTCGCAGGCATGCATCAGCCCCGCCTGGCGTTCCAGCAAGGGCCCGATCACCTCCGGCACCACATGCCAATAGGTGCCGGCGGCGACCTTGATGCCGAATTCGATGGTGAACTCCGACGCAGCGACGATCACGGCTTCGGAATTCCCGCCATGGCCGTTCAGCAGCATTACCCGCTTGAAGCCGTGCCGCGCGGCGGAGCGCACGATGCCGCGCAGCACGCCGGCGAAGCTTGCGTAATCGAGCGTGACGGTGCCGCCGAATTCCATGTGGTGCTCGGCGAGGCCGGTCCAGACGCAGGGCGTGACCACCACCTTCCCGCCCTGCGCGACAAGGCGCCTGGCGGTCTCATGCGCCACATTGGTGCCGAGCACGATGTCGACGCCGGTCGCCAGATGCGGCCCGTGCTGTTCGAGCGAAGCGACGGGGATGATGACCATGGCATCCGCCGCGGCGGCGGCCCGCAGTTCCTCGGCCGTCAGCTTCATCCATTCGAATTCGGCGGTCATCGCGGCACCCCTGCGTCACGTCGGGGAAGGTGCCACGGTCCGCGCCGCGGGTGAACCCGCCGCCATCTCATTCCCCGCCAGAAACCCCGCCGCCTGCGCCCGCAATGCCGCGATCTTTTCCGCCGGCATCTTCCGCAGCGTCACCAGCGGCATCGCCATGCGCGGATTGGCTGTGAAGCGGTCCGCGTGTCGCGCGATGAAATCCCAGTACAACGCGTTGAATGGGCAGGCGCGCGGGCCGATCGCGGCCTTCACGTCATACCAGCAACCGCCGCAGTAATCGCTCATCCGGTTGATGTAGGCGCCGCTCGCCGCATAGGGCTTGCTCGCCATCACGCCGCCATCGGCATGCAGCGCCATGCCGTGGGTATTGGGCAGCTCCACCCACTCATAGGCATCGGCGTAGACCGCCATGTACCAGTCGTTCACCGCGACCGGGTCCAGCCCCGCGAGCAGCGCGAAATTCCCCGTCACCATCAGCCGCTGGATGTGGTGCGCATAGGCCAGGTCGCGGGTCTGGCGCACCGCCTGCGCCACGCAATTCATCCGCGTCTCGCCCGACCAGTAGAACCAGGGCAGCGGCCGCGCCGCCTCCAGCGCATTGGTCGCGGCATAGCCGGGCATCTTCAGCCAGTAGATCCCCCGCACGTATTCCCGCCAGCCCAGGATCTGCCGGATGAAGCCCTCCACCGCGTTCAGCGGTGCGCGGCCCGCGCGCCAGGCGGCCTCGGCCGCCTCGCAGCAGGCGCGCGGCGACAGCAGCCCGGCATTCAGGCTGGTGGAGATCAGCGCGTGGAACAGCGTCGCCTCCCCCGCCGCCATGGCGTCCTGGTAGTCGCCGAACAGCGGCAGCCGCCGGGCGATGAAATCGGCCAGCGCAGCCTCGGCATCCCGCGCCGTCACCGGCCAGGCGAAGGCGTCCAGCGTGCCGAAATGATCAGGGAAGCGCGCCTCGACCAGCGCCATGACCTCCCGCGTCACCGCATCCGGCGGGAAGCGCCGCGGCGCCGGCGGCACCAGGCCGGGGGCGAGCCGCTTGCGGTTCTCCGCATCGTAGTTCCAGGCGCCGCCTTCGGGCGCCTCGCCATCCATCAGCAGCCCGCTGGCGCGGCGCATCTCACGGTAGAAGAATTCCATCCGCAGCTGCTTCTTGCCTTGCGCCCAGCGGCGGAACCAGCCGAGATCGCAGAGGAAGCGGTCATCGTCGCGGATCTCGACCGGGATGCCCGTCGCCGCCTGCCAGCCCTGCATGTCCTCCAGCACGCGCCATTCGCCGGGGAAGGTGCAGACGATGCCGGCCGGCGCGTGGCGCGCCGCGGCCCGCGCCACCTCCCCCGCCAGCGTCCCGGTATTGGCCGGGTCGTCCAGCCGGACGTACTCCACCCGCACGCCGCGCGCCGCCAGCGCGGCGGCGAAATGCCGCATCGCCGACAGCACCAGCACGATCTTCTGCTTGTGGTGGCGGACATAGGTGCATTCGCCCTGTACCTCCGCCAGCAGCACCACATCCTGCGCCGGGTCGAGGTCGCGCAGCGCGGACAGCCCGCGCGCGCATTGGTCGCCCAGCACGACCCGCAGCATGCCGGCCATCAGGCGGGCTCGTAGGTCACGGTGCTGCCATCCTCGGCCTGGGTCTTCCAGCCGATCCAGCGCCCATCGGCGGCGTAGATCCCTTCCGAAACCTCCTCGCCGCTCGATTGCCAGAGCGCGCCGCCGGCCGGCAACGGCCGCCGGGTCCAGCGCAGGTCGAGCGGCTTGCCGGTGTCGTTGGCGAAGAGCGGCCCGGCCAGCCGCCGGCTGTCCCACCAGGAGAGCGGCGCCGACTCGGCCGGCAGGCGGAACCGCCCGGCGCTGCCCTGCACCAGGATCCCGGCCTCCCCGGCCTCCGCCCGCATCTCCGTCACGCTGCCGTTGCGGTCACGCCGCGAGGTGGCCCACAGGAGCCGGTCGCCCGACCAGGCCTCCTCGAAGCGGTGGCTGAAGCGGAACACCACCACGCCCAACACCTTCACGATGATATCCACCTCGGTCCGGGCGGTCAGCCCGCCGGCGTCGCCGCCGAAGGCAACCCGGTGCGTGCCGATCCGGCTGCCCTGCCGCAGCACGTGGAAGCGAAGCTCGGCCGGCAGCGCCAGCGCCGGGCCGGCGCCGAGCAACAGCGGCAACACCGCACGGCGCGGCCAGATGGGTCGGGCGGATGGCATGCGTCCTGTCGCTCCTGCGGCGGACGGAAGATAGGCCCGGGCGCCGACCGCGGCAGGGGGGCCTGCGCGCCGCACCTGGACATGGGGGCAGGACAAGCGCGGCGGGGCATGGCAACATACCGCCCGATGCGACAGCTCCTGCTGCTGCGGCACGCGAAGTCCTCCTGGGACGACCCGGCCCTTTCCGACCACGCCCGGCCGCTCAACGCGCGCGGCCGCCGGGCGGCGGCTGCCATGGCCCAGGCGATGCGCGAGCTCGGCCTGGCGCCGGATATCGTCTTCGTCTCCTCCGCCCGACGGACCCTGCAGACGCTGGAAGCGCTGACCCCGTTCGAGGACCCGGCGCTGGTCGAGCCGATGGATGCGCTCTACCTGGCGCCCTGGCGCAGCCTGCTGGAATCGATCCAGGGCGTGCCCGAGACGGCGCGCAGCCTGTTGCTGGTCGGCCACAATCCCGGGTTGCACGAATTGGCCATGGCGTTGACCGGCGCCGACGGCATGGGACGCGGCGGGCCGACCGCGCAACGCCTGGCGGAAGGCTACCCGACCGGCGCCCTCGCCGAGTTCAGCATCGCCAGCCCTTGGCATCTGCTTGAGCCGGGGGGTGGACGACTTATAAGGTTCATCCAGCCGAGAGACCTGCTCCCGGCCGATTCGACGGAGACGATAGGCTGACCAGCTTCGACAGCGCGGGGGGTGAACCCGCGCTCGCGCCGAAACCAAGCGCCGCGCCGCCCGGGCCGCGGCTGGCGCTGGAATTCGAGTTCGACCCGCTCATCGCCCCGCGCCTGTCCCGCCACCCGGCGATCGCCAGCAATCGTGGCGGCCGGTCGCGCGGCACGGCGGAGGAACTGATCTGGCTGGACAGCGCGGATGCGACCCTGGCCGGCAAGGGCCTGGCGCTCGAACAATCCCAGCGCGGGCTGCGTCGCATGCTGCGCACCATGCCGGAGGCATCGAAGCCCTGGCTGCCCGGCACCCCGGCCGAGACGATCAAGGCGACGGAGACGCCGGACGGCCCGATGGTGCCGATCGCCGCCTTCAGCGGACGGCGCAACAGCATCCCGCTGGCGACACCGGATGGCCCGGTGCAGGCCGTGGTGCTCGCCGGCAAGCTGCGCGCGGTGGCGGATGAGACGCCGGCCGCGCGGCTGGTGCTGGAAGGGGCGCCGGACGCGGTGCTCGCCCTGGCCGGAAGGCTGGCCAACGACCTGCCGCTGCTGCCGCCGCGCGCCGCCCTGGCCGAGGAAGGCCGCGCGCTGGCGCGGGGCGAGACATCGCGCGCCCGCCGCCGCGGCCCGCCCGACCTGGCCGGGGCCGCGACGGTCGAGGACGCGTTGGCCGGCGCGACCGGCCATCTGCTGGAGGTGATGCTGCACTACGCCCCCGCCTGCCGGCTCGGCGCCGGGCCGGAAGGGGTGCACCAGATGCGGGTCGGGCTGCGCCGGCTGCGGTCGGTCATCAAGGTGTTCCGCCCGGCGGCGGCCTGCCCGCCGCTGCTGGAATTCGATGCCGGGCTGAAGGCGCTGGCCGACCGGCTGGGCCCGGCGCGGGATTGGGACGTCTTCCTCGGCGGGCTCGGCGCCAAGGTCGCCGAGGCGATGCCGGGCGACAAGCGGATCGCCGCCCT
This sequence comes from Paracraurococcus sp., assembly GCA_049315625.1. Taxonomy (GTDB): domain Bacteria; phylum Pseudomonadota; class Alphaproteobacteria; order Acetobacterales; family Acetobacteraceae; genus Paracraurococcus. Next base: position 23,148 of record JBMOJU010000016.1, on the reverse strand, counting down.
GCTGAAGGCGGCCGAGGCGAAGCGCCAGGCGGCCTATGCGGCGCTGCGGACGGAGCTGGACGGGCCGGGGTTCCGCCGCCTGGTGCTGGCCGGCCTCGCCCTGCTGGTCCGCCGCCCCTGGCGGCTGGCCGCGGAGGAAGGGGCGGAGGACCGGCTGGCGCGGCTGGAGGAAAGCCTGCCCGAATTCGCCGCCTCGCTGCTCGACAAGCGCTGGCACAAGCTGTGTTCGGAAGGCGAGGACATCGAAGAGCACTCGGCCGAGGCGCTGCACGAGGTGCGGCTGGAGGCCAAGCGCCTGCGCTATGCCGCCGAGCTCTTCGCCCCGATCTGGCCCGGCAAGGCGACGCGCCGCTTCCAGCGACGGCTGTCGGCGCTGCAGGAGGAGCTGGGGATCGCCAACGACACCGCGGTGGCGCGCAGCCTGGTCGCCTCGCTGGGCGGCAGCGTGCCGGCCTGGGCGATCGGCGCGGTGGAAGGCTTCGCCACGGCGCGGGTTCGTGATGCGCGCAAGCAGGCGCTGGGAGCCTGGGAAGATCTGATGCTTGCCGGGCCTTCCTGGACCCGCCTCTGAACCGCGGCCGGCGGCGGCGAAGTTATCGACTCGCAACGGCGTGAGCGGAGGGTTGCGGACTCCCCGAGCGCCGCGATATGCGTGCGCCCATGCGCATCCGCCGCATCTTCCGACCGAGCCCGGCCGCCCGCCTGCGCGTGCCCCTGGCGCTGACGACCGGCATCGGGCTGTTCGGCCTGCTGCTGTCGGTGGCGGTCCCGCGCGACCTGTTCGGACCGACGCAGCGCGCCCCGGCGGTCAGCGCGGCGGCGAGCGACATCCGGGTCCTGGACGGCGAAACCCTGCAACTCGGTGGCCGGGTCCTGCGGCTGCATGCGCTGTCGGTACCGGAACGCGGCCAGGCCACCTGCCGCGACCCTGCGGGGCGGCCGACGGATTGCGGCGCCGCGGCGGCCGAGGCGTTGGCCGGGCTGGTGGCGGGGCGCGATCTGCTTTGCCGAATCCGCGGCGCGGACCGTCATGGCCGGGCGCTCGGCACCTGCGAGGCGGGCGGGGTGGAGGTCAATGCCTCGCTCGTCGCCACCGGTTGGGCGCTGGCCGGGCCGGGTGCCGCACCCGGCCTCACCGCGATCGAAGCCGCGGCGCGGCAGCACGGGCGCGGGGTCTGGGCCGGCGCCCAGCCGGCGCCGGAGTCCTGGCGGCCCGGAAGCTGAGCCGGCGGGAAGCCCTGCCGTTCCCCCTTCGTGCCAGGGCGCGTTGCCAAGCAGCCTGCCCGCCCGATATCTTGCACTGCATCAAGCGACCGCCCCGTGTTGAGGCGCCGCATTCCTCAAGGACACCTATGCCATGAGCAGCTCGGCAACCGGGGCGGCGAAGCCGACCATCACCGTCACGCTGGATGGGTCCAACCGCAGCACCACCCTGCCCGTGCTGTCCGGCAGCATCGGCCCGGACGTGGTCGATATCCGCAAGCTCTACGGCGACCTCGGCGTCTTCACCTTCGACCCCGGCTACGGCGCGACCGCGAGCTGCGACAGCAAGATCACCTACATCGATGGCGATGCCGGCGTCCTGCTCTACCGCGGCTACCCGATCGAGCAGCTGGCGGAAAAGTCCGACTTCATCGAGGTCGCCTACCTGCTGATGGAAGGCGAGCTGCCGACGCCGGAGCAGCTGGAGGAGTTCCGCCGCGGCGTCACCTACCACACCATGGTGCATGAGCAGCTGCGCCGCTTCTTCGACGGCTTCCGCCGCGACGCCCACCCGATGGCGGTGATCTGCGGCGTGGTCGGCGCGCTGGCCGCCTTCTACCACGACAACCTCGACATCAACGACCCGAAGGCGCGGGAGATCGCCGCCTTCCGCCTGATCGCCAAGATCCCGACGATCGCCGCCTGGGCCTACAAGTACTCGCTCGGCCAGCCCTTCATGTATCCGCGCAACGACCTCAGCTACGCGGAGAACTTCCTGTACATGCTCAACGCGGTGCCGACCGAGCCGTACAAGAACAACCCGATCCTGTCGCGCGCCATGGACCGCATCCTGGTGCTGCACGCCGACCATGAGCAGAACGCCTCCACCTCCACGGTGCGGCTGGCGGGCTCGACCGGCGCCAATCCCTTCGCCTGCATCGCCGCCGGCATCGCCGCGCTCTGGGGCCCGGCGCATGGCGGCGCGAACGAGGCGGTGCTGAAGATGCTCGGCGAGATCGGCTCGAAGGACAAGATCCCCGCCTTCATCGCCGAGGTGAAGGACAAGAACAGCCACACCAAGCTCATGGGCTTCGGCCACCGGGTCTACAAGAACTTCGACCCGCGCGCCAAGATCATGAAGGACACCTGCCACGAGGTGCTGGCCGAGCTCGGCATCAAGAACGAGCCGCTGCTGGACATGGCGATCGAGATGGAGCGGATCGCCCTGACCGACGACTACTTCATCCAGCGGAAGCTGTACCCGAACGTCGATTTCTACTCGGGCATCATCCTGAAGGCGATGGGCATCCCGACCAGCATGTTCACCGTGCTGTTCGCCGTGGCGCGCACCGTCGGCTGGGTCAGCCAGTGGAAGGAAATGATCGAGGATCCGGCGCAGCGCATCGGCCGCCCGCGGCAGATGTACACCGGCGCCATGCAGCGCGACTACGTCCCGCTGACCCGCCGCGGCTGACCCCGCCAGGCGGGACGGTGCAGTCCAGAGCCCGCCGGAGCAATCCGGCGGGCTTTTCTTATGCATTATTCATAACAATCAGTTTGATCATCCCAAGACATACGAAGGATCGCGGCGGAGTGATTGGGTATTCGATGGGGGAGTACACGCACCGCGTGAATAACGCTTGCAGGCACCGCTTCGCGACCGCAGCATGAACCCGTTAGTTGTTATTGAACACACAGGAATGCTCCCCATGAGCGAGGCTCTCGCCGCGGCCTGTCACGTGGCTCTGGACCGGAAGGTTCGGAGCCAGTTGCGAAAATGGCCCCAGCGCCCGCCCGGTGTCGCTCCGAGCATGAAGCAGCCGGGCACCTGGCTGCGCGGCCGCCCGGGCGATGCCGATGGTCCGGCGCACCCCTTCCTCAAGCTGCCGGGCTCCAACCGGCTGCGCACCCTGCCGGACGGGCTCTGGCTGCATTTCAGCCCCTCGGCGATCGACCCCTATGTCGACATCCTCTGCATCGAGGCCTGTTCCTCGCTGCAGAACCTGCTCGACAAGCGGTCGCGCTTCGCGCCCTCCACCTCCTCCCTCCTCGCGGTCTGCCCGGTGCCCTGGCTGCTGGCGCCGGTGCAGCCGAAGGACCCGACGCCGCGCTGGCGCCTGGTGCGGATGCTGCGGGAGGAACCGATCCAGCCGCTGACCCTGCCGGTGCGCGACATCCGCGTCGTCTTCGGGCTGAAGAGCCGCCACTACGAAGGCTTCGCCCGCAGCCAGGTGGCGCATCCGCACGAATTCTTCTGCCCGATGGAGGCGCTGACCGCCGACCATGGGCATGAGGACCCCGACATGCGCGCCCTGATGTCGCGTGCCTCGGCAAGCGCCAACTTCATGCGGCTGCCCTGATCGGGCACACTGTACCGCGACACACGACGGGGATGCGGCGGTGACGGAGAAGGTGCTCGGCGTGCTGGGCGGCATGGGGCCGCTGGCCAGCGCGCAATTCATGGTGCGGCTCACCCTGCTGACCCCGGCGGAGCAGGATCAGGAGCATATCCCGACGGTGCTCTGGTCCGACCCGCGGGTGCCGCCACGGACCGCGGCGAAGCTGGCCGGCGGGGTGGACCCCTTCCCCGCCCTGCTGCGCGGCATCCGCGGGCTGGAAGACGCCGGGTGCGGCGCCATCGCCATCCCCTGCAACACGGCGCATGGCTGGTTCGACGCCATGCGGGACGCGACGCCGTTGCCGATCCTGCACATCGTCGACGCCGCGGCCGTGGACCTCGCCCGGCAGGGCGTGGCGCCGGGCCGGATCGGCCTGATGGGCACCGCCGCGACGCTGGCCATGCGGCTGTACCAGGAAAGGCTGGAGGGCGCCGGCTGGGACTGCCTGGTGCCGACCGAGGACGAGATGACGCGGCTGGTCTCCCCCGCCATTGCCCTGGTGAAGGCCAACCGGGTGGCGGAGGCCTATCCGCCTCTGGCGGAGGTGGCGCGGCGGCTGGCAGCACACGGGGCACGCGCGGTGGTGCTGGGCTGCACCGAGATCCCGCTCGGCATCGCCGCGGGCCCGGCGCTGCCCTTCCCGGTGGTGGACACGATCGACGCGCTGGCGCGGGCGGCGATCGGCTGGGCGAAGGGTTAGGTCAGTCGCAGTCGCAGCCGGCCGTCGGGCCGGCATCGCCCCGGACGACGTGGTGGTCGATCCATTCGGCGACCAGGCGGCGGGCTTCCTGGACCGAGGCCTCCGGGTGGTGGACGCGGTACAGCGTGGTGCAGGCGCGGAAGGCGGACAGGTCGTCATTCCCCGTGACCCGCAACTCGCGGTACGCCGTCACCACCGCGCGCTCACAGCGGCGGACGATGGTGCTGACGGGGATGGTGGCGTGACCCATTCCTGAACCCTCCGGCTGCGAGCCAGTTGAGAATCGCTCGCAACCAAGGGCAACTCTAGCGACACCTGAACAGCGGTTCAAGCGTCCCCGGGCATGGCGTCAGGATCGGCTGCCAGGTCCATGCCCTCGTAGAGTACGGCGAGCGGCAATTCGTGGCCGATCTCGGGCAGGTGCAGGGTGTCGGCCGCATCGACGAGGTAGCCGCGCCACTCGCCTTCGATCCGGGCGAAGACGGTGGCGGCGATGCGGTCCTGTTCCAGCATCACGTAGCGGAGCACCGACGGCGTCGCGGCGTATTCGCGGTTCTTGGTGATACGGTCGGTGGAGGCGGTGGAGGGGCTGAGAACCTCGAAGATCACCACCGGGTCCTGGACGACCAGGCTATCGTTGGCGCCGCCCGTGCAGACGATGAAGGCGTCCGGGTAGCGGATCGACCCGGCGACCTCGACCTTGAGGTCGCTGCCGAACACCCGACACGGCCCTCCGCGCAACCGGCCATGCAGCCCGGCCATCAGGTTGGCTTGAAGCATCGCATGCGCGCGGGTCCCCCCGGTCATCCCCACCGGCTGGAACCCGTCGAACTCGTAGCGGAGATCCTGCCCTGCTTCCCAGGCCAGGAACTCCGCCAGACTCATGCCATGGCGAAGGGCGACCGACATCGCCTCAATCTAGGCATCCCGGGCCGCCTTCGCCAGCGCCACAGCGAGGCGTGCCGGCTCAGATCTCCGCGCCTGGCAGCACTGCGATCACCGGACCGCCCTACACCCGCCCGACCGCCTCGGCGATCGCCTTGCCCACATCCACCGTGCCGGCCTGCCCGCCCATGTCCCGGGTCCGCGGGCCACCGTCGCGCAGCATCGCCTCGATCGTCTCGACGATGGCATCCGCCGCCGCCTTCTCCCCCAGGTGCTCGAGCATCATCGCACCGGACCAGATCTGGCCGATCGGGTTGGCGATCCACTTGCCGGCGATGTCGGGCGCCGAGCCATGCACCGGCTCGAACATGCTCGGGAACGCCTTCTCCGGGTTGATGTTGGCGCTGGCCGCGATGCCGATCGAGCCCGCCACCGCAGGGCCAAGGTCGGACAGGATGTCGCCGAACAGGTTGGAGCCGACCACCACGTCGAACCAGTCCGGGTGCTGGACGAAATGGGCGCAGAGGATGTCGATGTGGAACTGGTCGGTCTTCACCTCGGGGTAGCGCTTGCCCATCTCGGCGAAGCGCTCGTCCCAGTAGGGCATGGTGAAGGTGATGCCGTTCGACTTCGTCGCGCTGGTCAGCTTCTTCCGCTTGCGGGTCATCGCCAGCTCGAAGGCATATTTCATCACCCGGTCGGTGCCGATGCGCGTCAGGATGGACTGCTGGGAGACGAACTCCCGCTCCGTCCCCGGGAACATCCGGCCACCGACCGACGAATACTCGCCCTCGGTATTCTCCCGCACGACGTAGAAGTCGATATCCTCGGGCCTGCGGTCGGCCAGCGGCGTGCGCGACCCGGGCAGCAGCTTGCAGGGCCGCAGGTTCACGTACTGGTCGAAGCCGCGGCGGATCGGGATCAGCAGGCCCCAGAGCGAGACATGGTCCGGCACCCCCGGCCAGCCGACCGCGCCGAGGAAGACGCTGTCGCTGTCGCGCAGCTGGTCGAGCCCGTCATCCGGCATCATCTTGCCGGTCTGCGCATAGGTCTCGCAGGACCAGTCGTAATGCACCAGGTCGAGCTCGAAGCCGAAGCGGCGGGCGGCGGCGTCCAGCACGCGCAGGCCCTCGGGCGTGGTTTCCTTGCCGATGCCGTCGCCGGGGATGACGGCGATGCGGTACTTCCGCGCCATGGCGGGCTGCCTCCTCAACGGGCGGGCAAACTGACCGCGCGGCGGCCCGGCGGCAAGACCCAACCTGCGGATGGCGGGTTGTCGCCGACGGCCCGAAGGGCTCGATCGGCACGATGCCCGGGCGCGCCCCGGCCATGGTCGGGGCGAACGGCCTGGTGGCCACGCGCAACGACGTCCGGAGGGATGGCTCCGGCCGCCACCTAACGTCGGTCGAACCGCACCCAACGACCGCGCAGGAGCCGGATCGACAGCCATGCCAACCCGTAGAAGGTCACCAGGAGCGCGCCGAGGCCGCTGAACCGGATGTTGTATCGTACGGCGAGCAGCGTGAGCGCCGCCGCCACGGCCAGGAACAAACTGCCGAAGATCCATGTGCGTCGGCGCTCGCGCGCCGGGGAACGCGTTTCAATAACGGACGGCAAGGGCATCGGCGGACGTCCTGGAGTGAGGGTCTCGGGGTGTCCGCAAGGCCCCTGTGCCTGCGCGCACCGCGCGCGCAGCACGATGGGAAGGTCGGCCAGTGCCGATATGCGCGCGCGGCTCCGAAGGGCAAGGCTTGCCGTTTCCCGCCGTGCCTTACCCCACCCCGTAATCCGTCAGCAGCGGGTCCAACCTGAACTCCGCCGCCAGGTGGTCCGTCACCGCCCGCACCCGCGGCGGCACCTGCCGCCGGCTGCTGGTCGCCACCTGGATCGGCACCACCGGCGACGCCCACTCCGCCAGCACGCGCACGACCTCGCCGGAGGCAAGCTCGGGCCCGAACAGCCAGACCGGCGAGACGAAGATGCCCATCCCCGCCAGCACCGCGCTGCGCACCGCGTCGCTGGTGCTCGCCCGCAGGCGGCCGGCGATCGGCACCCGCAGCGTGCCGCCCGCGCCCTCGAACACCCAGGTATCGCCGGTGGAGAGGCCAGCGAAGCGCAGGCATTCGTGCTTCGCCAGGTCATCCGGGTGCAACGGCTTGCCGGCCCGCGCCAGGTAGGCGGGGCTGGCCACCACCACCCGCCGCGTCAGCCCGATCCGCCGTACGATCAGGCCGGGGTCGGTGATCACGCCGATGCGGATCGTCGCATCCAGCCCCTCCTGCACCAGGTCGCCGAAGCTGTCGGCCAGCACCAGGTCGATCGACAGGCCGGGGTGGCGTTCGAACAGCGCCGGCAGGCGCGGCACCACATGCATCCGCCCGAAGGCCAGCGGCGCACCCAGCCGCACCTCGCCCGAGACCTCGCCGCGCCGTGCGCCGACGGCGCCGACCGCGCCATCCGCCGCATCCAGCGCCAGCCTCGCCGAATCGAGGAACACCCGCCCCTCCTCGGTCAGCGAGACGCCGGTGGAGGAGCGGTGCAGCAGCCGGGCGCCCAGCCGCGCCTCGAGTTCCGCCACCTGGCGCGAGATGGCGGGTTGCGAGGCGTTGAGCGCCCGCGCGGCGGCGGAGAAGCCGCCGAGCTCGGCGACGCGCACGAAGGCGCGGAAATGCAGCAGCAGGTCCATGCCGCATCAGGATGCACGGCGCCCCGGCCATCCGCAAAGCGGATAACCCCAAGCCGCAACCGTCGTGATCCGTCCGGCGCCGGCGCACGGCAAGGTCCTGCCACGCCCGGTCGCAGCACCCCCCGGGACGGAGACAGCACCATGACCGCATTCACCCGCCACACCCCCGAGACCGCCCCAGCCCCGGCCGGCGCGCAGCTCGCCGAAATCCGCCAGGCCTGGGGCTTCATCCCCAACCTGCACGCCACGCTGGCCGAAAGCCCGACCGCGTTGCAGGGCTACGACACCCTGTTCGGCCTGGTCGGCCAGGGCACGCTGACGCCGGCCGAGCAGCAGGTCGCGTTCCTCACCGTCAGCCGCATCAATGCATGCGAATACTGTGTCTCCGGCCACACCGTCCTTGCCGGCGCCGCGAAGCTGGAGGCGGCGAGCATCGCCGCGCTGCGCGACGGCACGACGCTGCCGGACCCGAAGCTGGAAGCCCTGGCGCGCTTCACCGCCGCGGTGGTCGAGCAGCGCGGGCATCTGACGGACGCCGAGACCGAGGCCTTCCTCGCCGCCGGCTACACCCGCGCGCAGGTGCTGGAAGTGGTCCTGATCGTCGCCACCAAGACCATCAGCAACTACGTCAACCACCTGACCGCGACGCCGCTCGACGCCTTCATGGCGAAGACGGTGTGGCACGCCCCGACGAAGCACGCGGCCTGAGGGAGGACGGCACCATGCTGCAGCACGAACTCGACGCTTTCGCCGCCGAATGGCGGCTGAAGGCCCCGGCCGAGGCGCAGGCGCTGATCGCGGCGCAGATCGAGGATCTGAAGGCAGACGGCATCGAGGCCGCCGCACTCGGCGCCGGCGCCACGGTGCCGGACGTGACGCTGCCCGACGCGCTCGGCCGCCCGGTGCGGCTGCGCGACCTCGGCCCCGCGGTCTTCGTCTTCTATCGCGGCGGCTGGTGCCCCTACTGCAACCTCCAGCTCCGCGCCTGGCAGCGGGAACTGCCGGCGCTGCGGGCGGCCGGGGTGGCGCTCGTGGCGATCAGCCCGCAGACGCCCGACGCATCGCTCTCGACACAGGAGAAGAACGATCTCGGCTTCGCGGTGCTGTCGGACAGCGAGGGGCTGGCGGCGCGCGGCTTCGGCATCCTCTATCACCTGCCGCCGGCGCTGGTCGCGCTCTACACCCGGTTCGGCCACGACCTGCCCCGGATCAATGGCCAGATCGGCTGGGCGCTGCCGATCCCCGGCACCTTCGCCGCCGGCGCCGATGGCCGGCTGGTCTTCGGCCGGGCGGAGGCCGACTACCGTCGGCGGGTCGAGCCGGCCACGGTCCTGGCGGCGCTCGCTCTGCGGCCGGCTGCCTGACGGATTCCGGTGCCACGCCGCCGGATACGGCCCCCGGCGGGCGTGGCGCTGGCGCATGCTGCGTTCGCATTCGCTCGCGCAGCATGCGCCAGCCTTTGTCCGGGCGGGGGGTTCAGCGTCTTCGGCGATTCCGCCTCAACGCATCCCGCTCTAGGATCGCCGCAGCGGCATCCGACGGCAGGGCATGATCAGCACCACCACCTACGCATTCCTCGGCCTCGCCATCATCGCCGAAGTCACGGCGACCACCGCGCTGCGCGACTCGGACGGCTTCACCCGGCTCTGGCCCAGCCTCGTCGTCTGCATCGGCTACGCCATCTCCTTCTATTTCATGTCGCTGACGCTGCGGGAGATGTCGACCGGCATCGTCTACGCCATCTGGTCCGGCGTCGGGATCGTGCTGATCTCGGCGATCGCCTGGGTCCGGTTCGGCCAGACGCTGGACCTGCCGGCGCTGATCGGGCTGGGGCTGATCGTCGCCGGCGTGCTGGTGGTGAACCTGTTCTCCGACAGCATCAGCCACTGACGGGCGGATGCATCCCGGACTGGCGTACCCCTCACCGGCCGGCGTAAACCGCCCCATGATCAGCGCCGCCGACCTCGCCCCCTACGCGGATTTCGCCCTGCGGGACGCCGCCATCCCGGAATTGCCCGCGCATTACCGCGGCAAGGTGCGGGAGAATTACGATCTGCCGGACGGGCGGCGGATCATCATCGCCACCGACCGGCTCAGCGCCTTCGACCGCATCCTGACGGCCGTGCCGCTGAAGGGCCAGGTGCTGACGCAATTGGCGCGCTACTGGTTCGAGCAGACGGCCGATCTCTGCCGCAACCACGTGATAGAATACCCCGACCCCAACGTGCTGGTCTGCCAGCGGCTGGACATCATGCCGGTCGAGGTGGTGGTGCGGGACTACCTGGCCGGCACCACCTCGACCGCCATCCTGACCATGTACAAGGCCGGGCGGCGGGAGATGTACGGCCACCGCTTCCCGGACGGCATGCGGCCGAACCAGAAGCTGCCGGCCACCATCCTGACGCCCACCAGCAAGGCCTTCGACGTCGGCCATGACGAGGAAATGACCCCGGCGCAGATCGTGGACGGCAAGCTGCTGACCCAGGCGCAGTGGGACGAGGTCAGCGCCATCGCCCTGAGGCTGTTTGCCCGCGGGCGGGAGATGGCGGCTTCGCGCGGCCTGATCCTGGTCGACACAAAGTACGAATTCGGCTTCGACGCCGCCGGCAACATCGTCCTGGCCGACGAGATCCACACCCCGGATTCCAGCCGCTACTGGTTCGCCGGGAGCTATGCCGAACGCTTCGAGGCGGGCCAGGCGCCGCAGAGCTTCGACAAGGATTTCGTCCGCTCCTGGGTCGTCGCCCGCTGCGACCCCTACAAGGACGACATCCCGCCGATCCCGCCCGAGGTGAACCTGGAGGCGGCGCGGATCTATATCGAGGCCTTCGAGACCATCACCGGCGCGGCCTTCCCGCTGCCCGCGGTGGATCGGCCGGTGCTGGAGCGGATCCGGGCGAACCTACGCGCCTTCTTCTGAGGCCGCAGGCACCCCGACCCCGGCCCCCCGCCGCGGGGCGGGGGAGGGAGCAGGGCTGCGCCAGAGCCGCCACAGGGCGGCCAGGGCGGGCACCGCCAGCGCCGCGACGCCGGCCCAGAGCGCCGGGCGCAGGCCATAGGCGACATCCAGGTTGGCCAGCAGGATGCGCTCGGCCGGCAGGTTGGTCGCCACCGCGTACCAGGCGTATTCCAGCCCGGCCGCGGCCAGCGCCGTCAGCGGCGCCAGCGCCAGCAGCGCCGGCAGCCGGCCGCGCCACCCGGCCGGCAGCAGCCGCCACAACACCAGCCAGGCCAGCAGCCCGGCGGCGATCACCGCCTCCCCCTGCTGCGACTTCACCTGCAGGAAGAAGTGGAAGATGCCCAGCGCGGCGATCGGGAAGACCAGCCAGTGCAGCCGCTTCCAGCGCGGCCCGAGCGCCCGGATCCAGCCATCGGTCGAGGTCCAGCCCAGCACCGCCAGCCCCAGCAGCGCGACCATGCCGATGGTCAGGTAGAATCGCAGCACGATCTCGGAGACGACCTTCCACAGGCCGAAATTCTCATGCCCCGCGTAGAGCAGCAGGTGCAGCCCGGCATAGGCCAGCGTCACCAGGCCGAACAGCCGGCGCAGCGCCAGAAGGCGCGGCTCCGCCAGGATCCTGCCGACCGGCGTCACCGCCAGGGTCACCAGCAGCAGCCGGATCGACCACAGGCCGATCTCCTTCGTCGCCGCCTTCCAGGGCTCCGGCCCCAGCAGCCCCAGCGCGGCCTCCCCGGCCACCCAGGCGGCGGGCGCCAGCAGCAGGGCGAAGACCACGGCGCGGAGCGCGGATCGCCGCCCGGCCCGGTCCTGCCAGGGCCAGGTGAAGGGGCGCGGCCGGCCGGCCGGGACGGGGAAGGCGGTGCGGAGCATGACCTGCATCATAGGGGTCATTTCGTCGCGGAGCCCGCGCCGGTAACTCCGGTTTCCGATCAAACCCAGCCGCGCGCGCGGATTTCCGCCGCCACCCGCGCCGCCTCGTCCAGCACCGGCCGGTCGAAGGGCGTCGGCGCCGCCGGCAGCATGCGCGCCTGGCCGGCGGCGATCAGCGCGCCATGCAGCCGCAGGTGCCGCGCCCCCAGCCCGCCCGGATCGGCGATGAACACCGGCCCGCGCGTCGCCAGCGCCTCCGACAGCATCGACACGCTGTCGCCGGTGACGACGACCATGTCCGCCCAGGCCAGGAAGCCGGCATAGGGGTTCGGCCCGACATCGCCCCAGCGGTGCAACCGATGCGGCACGCCGGACAACGCCTCGCCCAGCGCCGCGGTCGCCGCCGCGCCGGTGCGGCGGCTGGCGGTGGCCAGCACGCTGCCGGCGAACCCCGCCACCTCGGCGGCGAGCGCCGCGGCGCGGCCGGGGTCCATCCCCTCCCCCCGCACCGGGCCGCCGACCAGCAGGGCCACGCGCGGCGCGGGTAGCTCAGCCAGCGCCGCCCATTCCGTCCGCGCCGCCTCCAGCCGCGCCTGGCTCATCCGGTGGCAGGCGCCGAGGATCGGGAAGACCGCGGTCGCCTCACGCGGGCGGTCGTGCCGGCCAAGCACCAGCAGGTCGAAATCCGCGGCGCCGAAGCCTGGCCGCATGCAATGCGCCAGCTTCGCCCCGCGCCGGCCGAGCCAGCGCGCCACCGGCGCCGCCCGGCGCCCGGCCGAGAGCACGAGCCTCGGCCAGGGCGGCTGGATGCCGGCGCGCGTGGCGGGGGTCAGCCCGGCCAGGCTCGGCCAGGGCCAGGGCAGGCTCGCCATGCCGCCCCAGCCGAGCGGCACGGTGCGGAACGGCACGCCGAGCCGCTCGGCGATGCCCAGCGCCTGCGCCGCGGTCCCGGCGCGCGGGTCCGCCAGCGCCCAGACGAGGGGCGCCTCGGCTGCCGCCTGCATCATGGACGGCGCACCCCGCGGGGGTTACGAGACGGCGACACGACGCCTGCGGGGATCTGCGCCATGGCCATGCAACACGCTTCCGATTGGGACCGGGACGCCGCGCTGACAACCGCGCGCATCCTGCTGGAAATCAAGGCGGTGAACTTCCGTCCGGAGGAGCCCTACACCTTCACCAGCGGCTGGAAGAGCCCGGTCTACATTGATTGCCGCAAAATCATATACTTCCCGCGCGCGCGTAACAAAATCTGCGACCTCGGCTTCGAGAAGATCGGCCGGCATATTGGCTACGAGACCATCGACGTGGTGGCAGGTGGTGAAACAGCGGGCATCCCCTTCGCCGCCTGGATCGCCGACCGGATGGCGACGCCGATGGCCTATGTGCGCAAGAAGCCCAAGGGCTTCGGCCGCGGCGCGCAGATCGAGGGCGACGTGCCGGAGGGCAAGAACACCCTGCTGGTCGAGGACCTGACCACAGATGGCGGCTCCAAGATCCGCTTCGCCCAGGCGCTGCGGGATGCCGGCGCCACCTGCGACCACACCTTCGTCGTCTTCTACTACGGCGTCTTCCCCGGCAGCTTCGAGCAGATGAAGGGCATGGGGCTGAACCTGCACCATCTGTGCACCTGGTGGGACGTGCTGGAGGTCTGCCGCGAGCGGCCCTATTTCGCCGAGAGCGCGCTGAAGGAAGTGCGGAAATTCCTGGAAAACCCGGTCGCCTGGTCGAAGGCGCATGGCGGCATCGGCTCGGTCGAGGAGGCGCGGGCGATCCGCGACGGGGCGGAGAAGGAGTGACGCCGGGAAGGCTTGCGCGCGGGCGGCGCGCCTCCCTAGCTTTGGCTGGGTTGCGGGGTGTCGCGCGATGGAGCTGACGATCACGGTGCCGGATGAGGTCGCCGGCCGCCTGGCCGAATTGGCGGCCGAGCGGCGGATGACGCCGGAGGACTGGGCGGCCGAGACGCTGCGCGATGCGCTGGGCCTGGAAATCGCGCTGCCCGGCATGACCGCGGCCGAGACGGCGGCCTACATCGCCGTGGGGGAGGCGGATGTAGCGGCGGGGCGGGTGGTCCCCTGGGAAGACGCCATGCGCGATGTCCGCGCCATCATCGAGGCGGCGAAGCGTCGCCGCGCCTGATGCGGCTCGGCATCTCGACCCAGGCGCGCCGCGACCTCCGCGACGCCGTCGAGTATATCGCCCAGGATGATGCCGCCGCCGCCGAGCGCCTGGAGGTGCGGTTGCACGAGGCGGCGGCGCGCCTGGCCGATTTCCCGGCGCTCGGCCCCGCGCTGGCGCAGGCAGAGGGCCTACGGGTCTTCTCCGTGTCCGGTACTCCGTTCAGGCTGGTCTACCAGGTCGGGGCCGACCGGCTGACCATCCTCCGCATCTGGCATGGAGCCCGTGGATGGCCGCCCGCTTCCTCCTGACCCTCGCCGCCGCCACCATCCTGGCCGCGCCCGCGCCCGCGCCCGCCCAGCCGCAGCGCGAGACGCTGACCATCGGCATCACCCAATTCCCCAGCACGCTGCATCCGAACATCGATTCCATGGCGGCGAAATCCTACGTGCTCGGCTTCGCCCGCCGCCCCGTCACCGCCTATGGCGTCGACTGGCAGCTCACCTGCCTGCTCTGCGAGACGCTGCCGACGCTGGAGAATGGCCTCGCGGTGCGGGAGACGACGCCCGAGGGCAAGCCCGGCCTCCGCGTCACCTACCGGCTGCGCGAGGATGCCCGGTGGGGCGACGGCACGCCGATCTCGGCTGCCGATCTGCGCTTCGCCTGGGAGGCCGGGCGGAACGGCGAGACCGGCTTCGGCGGCGCCGAATTCTACCGCTCCGCCTATGAGCTGATCGTCGTGGATGCGCGCACCATCACGTTCCGCTTCGACAAGGTGACCTTCGACTTCGCCTCGCTCGGCGAGGTCCAGCCACTGCCCGCGCATCTGGAGCGCGCCCGGTGGGAGCAGGAGCCGCGCACCTACCGCAGCCGCACCGCCTACGACACCGAACCGGGCAACCCCGCGCTGTGGTCCGGCCCCTACCGTGTCACCGCCGTGCAGCCGGGCGCCGGCATCAGCCTGGAGCGCAACCCCGCCTGGCAGGGCGCCGCCCCTTCCTTCCGCCGCATCCAGATCCGCACGGTGGAGAACACCGCGGCGCTGGAGGCGCAATTGCTCGCCGGGCAGCTCGACATGGTCGCCGGCGAGCTCGGCCTGCCGGTCGAGCAGGTGGCGGCGCTGGAGCGCCGCACCGCCGGGCGCTACCAGGTCACCTACAAGCCCGGGCTGATCTACGAGCATCTCGACCTGCGGCTGGACAATCCGGTGCTGGCCGATGCCCGGGTGCGCCAGGCGTTGCTGCTGGCAATCGACCGGGCGCAGATCGTCGCCCGGCTGTTCGAGGGGCGGCAGGTGGTGGCGCATGGCAGCGTCAACCCGCTCGACCCGATGCACGACCCGGCGGTGCCGCAATGGCCCTTCGATGCGGCCCGCGCCGCGGCGCTGCTGGAGGCGGCCGGCTGGACCCGCGGTCCCGACGGCATCCGCCGCAACGCCGCAGGCGAACGGCTGTCGATCGAGCTGATGACAACCGCCGGCAACCGCGCCCGCGAAGCGGTGCAGCAGGTGCTGCAGGGCATGTGGCGCCAGGCCGGGATCGAGGCGCGGATCAGGAACGAGCCGCCGCGGGTGTTCTTCGCCGAGACGCTGTCGAAGCGGAAATTTCAGGGCGCCGCGCTGTTCGCCTGGATCAGCGCGCCGGAAGGCGTGCCGCGCAGCAACCTGCATTCCGAGGAGATCCCGACCGAGGCACGCAATTGGTCCGGCCAGAATTACCCGGGCTACCGCAACCCGGAGATGGACGCGCTGCTGGAGGCGATCCCGCAGGAGCTCGACCGCGAGAAGCGCCGCGTGCTCTGGGCACGGCTGCAGGCGATCTATGCGCGGGACCTGCCGGCCTTGCCGCTGTGGTTCCGGGCGGATGCGCATGTCTGGCCGCAATGGCTGGAGAATGTCCGGCCGACCGGGCACCTGAACCCGAGCTCGCTCTGGGTGGAGGAATGGCGCGTCCGCTGATCGGCACCGAGCGCGCGGCGCACCGGGCGGCAGCGAATGCGTGGTGGGTCGGAGCTGCGTGGTTGAAGCGTGGCCTGAAATCGGGATACGCTAATATTCCACCCGGGCCAGACCGACGCCCGACGGAGGAAGCCAGCCATGCCAAGGGCAGCCGCGCACCACCCCTACCTCGACCTCTTCGCCTTCGCCCTGGTCCCCCGCCTGCGGGGCGGCCAGGACCATTCGAAGGACCCGCCCGCGCCGCACCTCCTGCCGCTCAGCGATTCCTCGCCGGAAGCGAAGCAGCTGCTGGACCTGCTGGCTGGCGCCGACCATGACCTCCGCGACGACCATGACCGCGCCGCGGCGATCAACCTGGCCCTGGCGGAGACGAAGATCCGCCTCGCGGTCAGCCATGGCGACCATGCGCCGGCGCTGCAGACCGCCCTCGCCCGGATCGGCCAGGCGCGGGAGGAGATGGCCCGGCACGACACCCGCCGCGCCTGCGCCGCCCTCGCCGATGCGCTGCGCGCGGTGATGCAGCCGCACTGACGCCGCCGGCGCCGGCTGGTTCCCGGCCGGGGACCGGCAGAGGGCGGCGGCACGCCTTCGGGCAGTTCCGCCCTACCCACCGACCGCCCCGCCGGCATTGCGCACCAGGCCGATCAGCGTGGTGCGCGGCGGCACGCCGGCCTGGAATTCCGGCCAGCGGGTGGCCGGCCGCTCGAAGCTGGCGCCGGGCTCGGCGCCGGGATGGCGGACCGCGCTGAACAGCGCCTCCCCATCCGGGGTCAGCGCCGCGCCGCCGATCGAGCCCGCCCGCGGCGCGCCGTACAAGGGCAGCGGCACGCCGCGGCCCGGCCCGTCCAGGTCGCAGGCATAGAGCCCCTCCGCCTGCGGCCCGACCCGGCCGCCGCGATCGGTACCGATCCAGGCGCGGCCGCGCGCATCGATCGTCACCGTGTCCGGGTTCTCCGGCCAGGCGCTGCCCGGCGGCAGCCCGGCCCGGCCGTAGCTTGCCTCCGGGCTGCGCGGATCGCCGGCGGCGAAGAGCAGCCCGGCCCCCGCGGTCGCCGCGCCATCGTCGCCGCCCGCCGCGGTCAGCTCGATCACATGCCCGGCGGGGCGGGCCGGGCTGCCATGGCAGGCCAGCAGCAGCCGCGGCCGGGTCGGGTCGAGCGCCAGGCCAGAGGGCATATCCAACGGGCTGCCGCCCGCCTGCCGCGCCGCGGCGAGCGGGTCGGGCACCGCGGCCGGCAGCGGCAGCCAGGTGACGCGGTCGCCCTCCAGCCGCGCCACCGCCAGGCTGCCGGCATCCAGCGCGTCCTCCGCCGTCGCCGGCCCGGCCGAGACGAAGCGCAGCAGGAAGCCGCCGACCCGCCGGTCGGTCATGTACACCACCGCGCGGCCGTCGCGCGCCAGCGTCGCCGCCACGTCGCCACGCCCGAAGCGGCCCAGCGCGCGGCGCTTCACCGGCAGGGATTGCGGATCGAAGGGGTCGAGTTCCACCACCCAGCCGAAGCCGGCCGGGTTGGTGAAGCGCGGGTCGAGGTTGCCGAGCCGGGTCAGCCAGGGCGCCGGGTCGCCCTCGGCCAGCAGCAGCGTGCCCCAGGGGGTGACGCAGCCGCCGGCCGCACCGAGCAGGCCACGCACGCTGCCGCCGCCGCCCGGGCCGGAGATCCGGCAGAGCGTGGCGCCACCCAGCCGCCGGCTCTGGAAGCCGCCATCCACCACCACCCAGCGGCCGCGCTTCTCCAGGTTCAGCAGGGAGGCGCCCTGCATGGCCGCCGCCGCGGCCGGCTGGTCGCGCCCACCGGGGAAGGCGAAGACCGGATCGACGGTCGGATGCACCACCGCCAGCACCGCGCGCGGGATGCCATCGGCCGCCGCCTGGGTCGGCACGGCGATGGCGGCAATCCGGGCATCCCAGCCGAATTGCGCCGCGGCGCCGTCCGGGTCCTGACGGCGCGGGTCCCAGGCCGGGGCATCGAAGGTGACGCGGTCGCCCCAGCGGACCAGCACGTCGCGGCGATAGCCGCGCGCGACGGTGTCGTCCTGCCTCACCGGCAGGGCGAGGGCGTCGAGGTCATTGCGGCGGATCTGCGCCCGGGCCACGGCCGGCGCGGCCAAGGGCGCGGCCAGCAGCGTGCGGCGGCCGATCATGCGCCGCGTCCCGCGGTCGAATCCCGCCTCATCCCAAGCATGCGCCCGTCCCTGTTGCGGCGGCTGGACCTTGCCATCGCGCGGCCGCCAGCGTCCATGCGGGATGCCGCAACAAGCGCGTGCAGCGCGACCGCCCTTGGGTTGCGAGCGAAAGCCGGCCTACACTGGCGCACCCGTCAGAGAAGGCCCGGCCGATGACCCCGCCCCGCAATTCCACCGCCGCCCGCGACATCGCCTATGCGTTGCATCCCTATACCGACCACAAGGCGCACCTGGTCAACGGCCCGATGGTGATCAACCGCGGCAAGGGCGTGCGGGTCTTCGACGACCAGGGCAAGGACTACATCGAGAGCGTCGCCGGCCTCTGGTGCGCCAGCCTCGGCTTCGACAACGAACGCCTGGTGCAGGCCGCGACCAACCAGATGCGGAAGCTCCCCTTCTACCATTCCTTCACCGGCAAGTCGCACGAGCCGATGGTGGACCTGGCGGAGATGCTGATCGAGCGCGCCCCGGTGCCGATGAGCAAGGTGTTCTTCGCCAACTCCGGGTCGGAGGCGAATGACAGCGTCATCAAGATCCTCTGGTACATGCACAACGCCATCGGCAAGCCGGAGAAGAAGAAGATCATCTCCCGGCTGAAGGGCTACCACGGGATCACGCTGGCCGCGGCCAGCCTCACCGGCCTGCCGGCCAACCACAAGCTGTTCGACCTGCCGCTGCCGGGCTTCATCCATGTCGGCACGCCGCACCACTACCACAACGCGCTGCCCGGCGAGTCCGAGGAAGATTTCGCCACCCGCCTGGCCGCCGAGCTGGAGGAGGTGATCCTGCGGGAGGGCCCCGAGACGGTCGCTGCCTTCTATGCCGAGCCCTTCATGGGCGCCGGCGGCGTCATCATCCCGCCGGCCGGCTATTTCGAGAAGATCCAGGCGGTCCTCAAGCGCCACGACGTGCTGATGTGCGTCGACGAGGTGATCGCCGGCTTCTTCCGCACCGGCAACTACTGGGGCAGCCAGACCTTCAACATCCAGCCGGACATCCTGGTCTGCGCCAAGGCGCTGAGCGCCGCCTATCTGCCGATCTCGGCCGTGATGGTGAACGAGCGCGTCTTCCAGGGCATCGCCGAGGGCAGCTCCACCGTCGGCACCTGGGGCCATGGCTTCACCTATTCTGGCCACCCGGTGCCGGCCGCCGTCGCCATCGAGACGCTGAAGATCTACGACGAGATGGACATGTTGTCGCATGTCCGCGACGTCGGCCCGCATATGCAGGCGGCGCTGCGCGCGCGCTTCGCCGACCACCCGCTGGTGGGTGAGGTCCGCGGCGTCGGCCTGGTGGCGGCGGTGGAACTGGTCGAGGACCGGGCGACGGCCAAGAATTTCGACCCGGCGCGGAAGATCGGCCCGCGGCTGACCAAGCTGGGCGAGAAGCACGGCGTGATCATGCGGGCGATGACCAATGACAGCCTCGGCTTCTCGCCGCCGCTGGTCATCTCCAAGGCCGAGATCGACGAGATGCTGGACCGCGTCGGCCGGGCGCTGGACGAGCTGACGGTCGAGCTGCGGCGCGAAAGCATCGCCGCGGTCTGACGCGACGCGGCGGTCCCGCCGGACCGCCGCCCCGCACCCGGCGCCGCCGGGCCTGACCCGGCCATCCGCCCCTTCGCCAGCCGGCGCCGCGCGCGGCCTGGGATGCCGGGTTCCCCCCGGCGTCGCGGGACCGCGCCGCCCTTTCCGGAGCCCGACGGGCCAGATATGCGAATCCCGCCCTCCCTCGCTGCCCCGGGCCTGCCGCTCAGCGTCGCGTTGGCCATCGCGCCGGTTGCCGGCGTGCTGCAATCCAAGGCCATCGCGCCGATCGCCACCCTGGCCCTGCTGTTCTGCGTGCTGGCGCATCGGCGACGGCACGGCGCCTGGCCCTGGCCGCGCGGTGCCGCCGCCTGGGCGGCGCTGGCACTGTTCGGCTGGGCCGCGCTGACCGCGCTCTGGGCGCCGGAGCCGCCGCGGGCGCTCGGCACCGCCCTGCAGATCGGCGGCTTCGTCATGCTGGGCGCCGCGGCGGCGCGGGCGATGGCGGCGGAGGACGAGGCGGCAAAGCGTCGCCTGGTGCTCGCCGCCACCGGCGGCCTGGTGGCCGGCCTGGCGCTCGCCGCGGCCGATGCGCTGACCGGCAACGCCATCCGCGCCGCGGTGCGCGGGCTGAAGGAGGTGCCGCCGACGCTCTATTTCGGCCTCAAGCCCGCCGCCTCGGCCATGGGCCTCTGGTTGCCGGTGGTCGCGGCGGCCGGCCTGGCCCGCTGGCTGCGCGGCGCGATCCTGGCACTCGGCGCCATCGTGCTGGTGCTGCTGCCGGGCGAGTCGGCGAAGCTGGCGGTCATGGCGGGCGGCCTCGCCGGCGGTGCCGCCCTGCTGGCGCCGCGCTGGACCCCGCGGCTGCTCGGCGCCGCGCTCGCCCTCGCCATCCTGGCCATGCCGGCGGTGCTGGGGCCGCTGCTGGCGCGTGGGTTCCCCGCCGAAGGCCTGGCACCCTCGGCGGCGCACCGGCTGCTGATCTGGGATTTCGTCACCGACCGGATCGGTGAACGGCCGCTGTCCGGCTGGGGCATGGAGGCGAGCCGCGCGGTGCCCGGCCATGCCGACCACCCCTCGCCCGAATCGCTGGCCCGGTTCCGCCTGACCGACCCGGTTTCCCTGATGTGGCTGGCGCCGGTGCAATTGCTGCCGCTGCATCCGCATAACGGCGCGCTGCAGCTCTGGCTGGAACTCGGCCTGCCCGGGGCGCTGCTGGGCGCGGCACTGGCGCTGCTGCTGGGGCTGGCGGCTTCGCGCTCCCCGCGCCCGGCGGTGGCGACCGCGGTGCTGGCGGCGGCCAGCGTCACCGCCATGCTGAGCTTCGGCGCCTGGCAGGAATGGTGGGTCGGTGCCGAGCTGCTGGCGCTGGCGGCGGTCGCCGCCCTGCCGGGACGCCGGCCCGGTTGATCCGCCCGGCCGCGCGCGCCTATGGCGGGATGCGTCCGGCTTCGCTAACGCATCCCGCCATAGCTGTTGTTTTTTCGCGGGATTCAGCGTTCTCGACGATTCCGCCTCAACGCATCCCGCGCTAGCGCGCGCGGGCGATGCAGAACTCGACGATGCCGGCCAGCGCCCGGCGTTCCGGCCCATCCGGGAAATCCGCCAGCGCCGCCAGCGCCTTGTCGCCATAGAGCCGGGCGCGCTCGACCGTGTCGTGCAGCGCGCCATGCCGGGCGATCAGCCGCTGCGCCTCGGCCAGGTCGTCCGGCCCCTGCTCGCGCAACTCCAGCGTCCGCCGCCAGAACTCGCGCTCGGCCTCGGTGCCCCGTTCGAAGGCCAGCAGCACCGGCAGGGTGATCTTGCCCTCGCGGAAATCGTCGCCGACGGTCTTGCCGAGCTGTTCCTCTTCGGCCGCATAGTCCAGCGCGTCGTCCACCAGTTGGAAGGCGGTGCCGAGGGTGCGGCCGTAGGTGTCGAGCGCCTCGGCCTCCGCCGCCGGCCGGTCGGCGACGATGGCACCGATGCGGGTGGCGGCGGCGAACAGCGCGGCGGTCTTGCCCTCGATCACCTGGAGGTACTGCGCCTCCGTCGTCGTGGTGTCGTTCTGCGTCACCAGCTGCAGCACCTCGCCCTCGGCGATGGTGGCCGAGGCGGCCGAGAGGATGGCGAGCACGGTGAGCGAGCCATCCTCCACCATCAGCTCGAAGGCGCGGGCAAAGAGGAAATCGCCGACCAGGACGGAGGGCTTGTTGCCCCAGAGCGCATTGGCGCTGGCCTGGCCGCGGCGCAGCGCGCTTTCGTCGACCACGTCGTCGTGCAGCAGCGTCGCGGTGTGGATGAACTCCACACAGGCCGCCAGCGCCACGTGCCGCCCGCCGCGATAGCCGCAGAGCCGCGCCGCCGCGAGCGTCAGCAGCGGCCGCAGCCGCTTGCCGCCGGCGGCGACGATATGCGCCGCCAGTTGCGGGATCAGCGCGACCGGGCTGTGCATGCGCGCGACGATCAGTCGGTTGCAGGCTTCCAGGTCGTCACGCACCAGGGTGGTCAGCGCCGTCAGCGCGTCCTCACCGCCGGACGCGGTTGTCATCATCGGCGATGCCTGTGGCATCGTGCCCGCTTCCGCGTCCACTTCACTTGACCCAGTCCTAGGGGGCGGCACCATAACGACGCTCCCAGATGGCGGCAAGCGCCGGGAAAACAAGGACTTCGTACCCGCATGCGTGTCGTCGCCGAGAGCACGGACCCCGTGCGCACGAGTTTCCTGCTGGCGCTGCTGCGCGATGCGGGCATCGAATGCATCGTGCTGGATGCGCATATCAGCGCGCTGGAAGGCGGGATAGGGGCCTTCCCGCGACGGCTCGCAGTGGCCGCGGAGGATCTGGCCCAGGCGCGGCGGGTGCTGCGGGAGGCCGGCGAGGCGCCGGCATGAGCGGCCCGGACGGCGATACCCCCGGCCACACCGAGGACCGCCTGCTCGGTGGCCGCGTGCGGCTGCGCCAGCCGCTGCGCGGGCTGCGGGCGGGGCTGGACGCGGTGCTGCTGGCGGCCGGGGTGCCCGCCCTGCCCGGCCAGCGCGTGCTGGAGGCCGGCTGCGGCAGCGGCGCCGGCTTCCTCTGCCTGGCGGCGCGGGTGCCGGGCCTCACGATCATCGCGGTGGAGCGCGACCCGCTGCTGGCCGCCCTGGCGCGGGAGAATGCCGCGGCCAATGGGCTGGCCGGGCAGGTCGAGGTGATCGAGGGCGACGTGCGCGACGGGGCGCTGGCCCGAAGCCTGCCGCCCTGTGATCACGCCTTCGCCAACCCGCCCTTCTGGCCCGGCGGCACCGCGCCGCCCGAGGCGCTGCGCCGGGCGGCGACGCATGAGGCGGCGAGCCTGGCGGAGTGGGCGCGCTTCCTGGCGACGCCGCTGCCGCGCAAGGGCAGCCTGAGCCTGATCCTGCCGGCGGCCCGGCTGGATGCGGCGATGGCGGCGCTGGCGGTTGCGGGCTGCGGCGGGACGCGGCTGGTGCCGTTCTGGCCCCGCGCCGGGCTGCCGGCCAAGCGGCTGCTGCTGCAGGCGCGGCGGCAGGGACGCGGCCCGGCACGGGTCGAGCCGGGGCTGGTGCTGCATGACGGGCCGGGATTCAGCCCGGCCGCCGAGGCCATCCTGCGGGATGCGGCGGCGCTACCAGGCTGAGCCGCCGGCGGCTCAGCTTTCCTGGG
Source organism: Paracraurococcus sp. (assembly GCA_049315625.1). Taxonomy (GTDB): domain Bacteria; phylum Pseudomonadota; class Alphaproteobacteria; order Acetobacterales; family Acetobacteraceae; genus Paracraurococcus. Next base: position 14 of record JBMOJU010000016.1, on the reverse strand, counting down.
TCTCGGGGTGGCGC
>JBMOJU010000656.1:0-1790 GCA_049315625.1 Paracraurococcus sp. | reverse complement strand
CACCGCGGCAATGGCGTCGAGGATGCCGATCAGCCGCGCCTCCCCCTGCAGGTCCCGCAGGCCCGGCGTGTTGGGGGAGGAGACGTTGACCGTCACGTAGTCGGCGAGCGGCGCGACGCCCTGGAACAGCGCGGGGTAGTCGCGCTCCGGCACCGCATCGTCCTTGTTGACCGCGATGTTGGCGCCGACCACCGCCGGCCGCGGTCGCGGCAGCGCCGCCAGCCGCGCGAGGAAGGCGTCCAGCCCGCGGTTGTTCATGCCCATGCGGTTGATCACCGCGCGGTCTTCCTCCAGCCGGAACAGCCGCGGGCGGGGATTGCCGGCCTGTGGCCGGGGCGTGACGGTGCCGGCCTCGACGAAGCCGAAGCCGAGCCGCATCAGCGGCGCCACCGCCTCGGCGTTCTTGTCGAAGCCGGCGGCGAGGCCGACCGGGTTGCGGAAGGCCAGGCCGAAGGCGGTGGTCGCCAGCACCGGGTCGTCCGGCGCCGTATCCCGGCCGGCGAGGCCGGCGCGCAGCCCTTTCAGCGCCAGGCCATGCGCCGTCTCGGCATCGAGGCTGCGGATCAGCGGCATGAGGGCGGAGGCGAGGCGGGGCGTCATCGTGAGGGTCAATGCCGCAGGATGCGGGCGAAGGGAAGGCGGCGCCTGCCGGGTGCCTGTCGCGGCCCGGTCGGTCCCGCCGCCCTACAGCGCCGCCCACCGCCTCGGCGACCGGGGCGATCGCCGCTCGCGGTGTCGATTGCGCGGCGCATGGCCTCAGCCTGGGTGCGGCGATCAGCGAGCCAAGGCAGCTTCTCTGCGCTGGGCGCGGGCTGCTGTTCGACCAGGAGCTGCAATGCCCGCTGGCTGGGCCGACGGCCGTCGGTGACGGCCTGAATCGTGCGGCGGATATCCTCCAGCACCAGGGCCATATGTCTGTCCCACTCCGCGGCCGTCTCCGGGTTGCCGCGCCGGGCCAAGTCGAGGTTGATTATCTGCCGCTGGCTGGCCTGGGCCGGCAGGGTGCTGATCGGCACGTCGTCGATCACGCAGCTGACTAACTTGTTCGCACCTCTGGCCTGGGCAACCTCGTCCAGCCAGCCGCGCCGCCGGTCGTCTGCGTGGCGGGACCAGCAGACCAGCGCGCAGACCGAGGCGGCCATGGCCTCATCCAGCTGGTCCTTCCATGCGCGGTCGGCATGCAGTCTTACGAAGCCGTGAACTGCCTCGCCGCCGTAGCCAGCGCGCGCCGGATCGTCAATGAAGATCTTATGGCCGTCGGCCAGAATGCTGTCGATGATGGGGCGGATCCGGCGCTTGTCTTCGGAGGCGTGGCTGATGAAGACGAAGCTCATTCCGAATTCCTTTTTCAGCTTGAAATATATCCTTTCGAGTTGGGTAGTAAAGTGTGACGGAGCCGCGCCCAGGTTGGTGGTGTGGGGCGGCGGAACGCGGAGCTCGTCGCGAAGCCCGTGCCCCACGCGGTCCCGCCCATCCCGGTAGGGACGCGGGTTACCCCGCGCCCCCCGGACAGATCCAAGCGTTTGCCGCTAACGCACTCGGCTCCCACCCTGGATGGTTGACGATGAATCGTGGCTGCAGATACGGGTGCTGGCTCCTGGCGGGCGGCAGCCAACTCGTGGCGGTCGGCGCCATCCGTGTCCCGGTAACCTGGCGCTTTTGGCTGCGGCGCCCGAGCGCCCGCTACCAGTGCCGGGTAACGTAGTGCGCGAAGGACGTGATCGCCTGTGAGTTGGTGGGTAGCGTCCGTCAACGTGGTGGAATTTGCTGCAGGGCTTGAGGTGGCCACG
>JBMOJU010000655.1:0-1791 GCA_049315625.1 Paracraurococcus sp. | reverse complement strand
ACACCCTCACCTCCGGCGGCTTCGACGACAGCATCGATGCCGGCCTCTATCGCCGTGTCACCATCGGCGACCGAGTGTGGGAGGATGTGGACGGCGACGGCCTCCAGGGCGCCGGGGAGCCGGGGCTGGATGGCGTGAGCGTGACGCTGGTCGACGACGCGACCGGGGCCATTGCGACGCAGCTGACGGTGGGCGGCGCCTATCTCTTCGTCGACCTGCCGCCCAGCCACTACCACCTGGAATTCGCCGCCCCCGCCGGCTGGCGCCTCACCCAGCAGGTCGCCGGCGATGCGGCCAACGACAGCGACGCAAAGGCAGATGGCGCGACCGCCGGCTTCGACCTGACCAGCGGCGGCACCGACCTGACGCTGGATGCAGGCCTGTACCGCCCCGGCTCGCTCAAGGGTCAGATCACCCTGGCCCTGCCCCCCGGCATCTGCGACTACAAGCTCGACACCGCGGTGTTCTCGGGCGTGACCGTACGGCTGCTCGACAGCCACGGCGCCGCGGTGGCGGACACCAAGAGCGGCACCGATGGCGGTTACGCTTTCGCCGACCTGGCCCCCGGCCACTACACGATCCAATACGTGCTGCCGGACGGTACGGTGATGGCGGGCGGCGCTGCCGGCACCGATGCGGTGGTGTTGCTCAGCGGCCAGGACCTGACCGGCTTCGACCGGGCGCTGCGCTACCACACCGCATCGCTGCTGGACGAGGATCCGCTGGTGCTGCCGGGCGGCGCCGCCTACGACGTCAAGACCACCTCGATGCATATCGAGCTGCCGGGCGGCGGCACGGTCAATCTCGGCGTCGCCGGCAACTTCATCATCGGCGGCTATGGCGACGTGCATGCCAACGGCAATGTCGGCGGCCAGTACCTGGTCGGCGGCACCGGCAACAACATCCTCCACTCCGGCCCGGATGGCGGCTCGATCCTGGTCGGCGGCAAGGCCAGCAACGTCTTCGAGGGCAGCGCCGATCCGGACATTATGGTCGGCGGCTGCGGCCCGAACAACATGCAGGCGCTCGGCACCTCGAAGTCCTGGCTGGCCGGCTACGACATCCTGATCGGCGGCCCGAGCGCCGACGTGCTCGAGAGCAACGACAGCCTGGCGCTGATCTACGGCGGCGGCGGCGATGACGACATCCACGGCAGCGGCACGCTGATCGGCGGCACCAATGACGGCACCATCCACCTGGATGCCGCCACCGGCGAGCTGACCGGGCTGCGCATCGGCCAGCTGGTCAAGGGCGGCAACCAGTCCGACACCTTCATCTACCAGAAGGGCGACGGCGTGCAGTGGATTGCCGCCGTGAACCTCCAGCAGGGCGACACGGTGCAGGTCTATGGCTACGCGGCACCGACCGCGACCGGCCAGATCAACGGCATGCAGGTGCTGTATTTCGACGAGGATTCGGCGCTGATCTTCAACGCCCCGGTCCAGCCCGGCTCCATCGTGTACCACCCTTACGAGGACGCCATGCCGGGCGCCTTCGGCCATATCGCGCCGCTGCCGCCGGTGGTGCTCGGCCCGGGCGCCAACCGGTTCTACGGCACCGAAGGCGACGACATCGCCATCGCCACCGTCGCCACCACCTTCAAGGGCAATGGCGGCAACGACGTGCTGATCGGCAGCAACGCCGCCGACAGCTTCGACGGCGGCGACGGCGGCAACACCATGATCGGCAAGAATGGCGCCGACGTCTTCCTCAGCGGCACCGGCAACAACGCGATCGATGGCGGCGGCGGCACCGACAAGGTGGTCTACGGTTTCGCCGCGACCGATGCGA
>JBMOJU010000015.1:0-31620 GCA_049315625.1 Paracraurococcus sp. | reverse complement strand
CAGGTAGCGCGCATTCTCCCGCGCCGCGTCGATCGCCGCCGCCCGCGCCGGGTCGCGCGCCCAGAGCACGACATCCTGCCCCGCCCGTGCCGCCTGGAGGGCCAGCGCGGTGCCCCAGGCGCCGGCACCGAGCACCGCGACCCGCGCCATCTACTCCGCCGCGATCCGCGTCATCGCCCAGCCCTGGCCGGGTTCGCCATCGCCAAGTGCGGCCAGCAGCGCGGCCAGGATGGCGCCGCCCTCGGCCTCGAATTTCCAGGGCGGGTTGGCGACCAGCAATCCGCAGCCGTTCAGCCGCGTCGGGTCGGTCGGCTCGCGCAGCCAGAGCTCGGCCGCGACCAGGTCGCGCACCCCGCTCTCCTGCAACGCGGTGTGGAAGGCGCGCACCGGGGCGCGGTGCTTGATCGGGTACCAGCAGGCCTGCACCGCGGCGCGGAAGCGGTGGGAGACGAGCGCGATGCCGGTGGCCAGCCGCTCGAACTCGCCCTCCTGCTCGAAGGGCGGGTCGACCAGCACCAGGCCGCGCCGCTCCGGGAAGGGAGTCAGCGCCTTCAGCGCCTCCCACCCGTCGCGGTGGTGTACCGCCACCTGGGCGTCGCGGCGGAAGCCAGCGCGGAGGGTGGCGACGTCCTCCGGGTGCAGTTCGCAGGCCAGCAGATGGTCCTGCGGCCGCATCAGCGCGGCGACGAGGGCGGGGGAGCCGGGATAGGTCGCCGGCGCGCCCGCGGCGCGGACCAGGGCCACGTAATCGGCCAGCGGGCCATCTTCGATGTCCAGCAGCCGGCCGATCCCGCGCCGCCATTCGCCGGTGCGCTCGGCCTCGGAGGCGGCGGAGAGGTCGTAGCGGCCGATGCCGGCATGGGTGTCCAGCACCCGGAACGGCTTCTCCTTCGCCGCCAGGGCGCGCAGCAGCCAGACCAGCAGCGCGTGCTTCATGCAGTCGGCGAAGTTGCCGGCGTGGAAGGCGTGGCGGTAGTTCAAGCGGACCTCGCTTCAGGCGCGGCGGATGACCGCGCCGTTGCGCGCCTCATCCGGCAGGCAGAGCGCGGCGATCGCCGGCGCGACATCGGCCGGCTGGGCGATCGAGGCCGGGTCCTCGCCGGGCATCGCCATGCCGCGCAGCTTGGTGGCGACGGCGCCGGGGTCGAACAGGTTCACCCGCAGCGGCGTGTTGGCGACCTCCGCCGCCCAGGACCGCGCCAGGTGTTCCTGCCCCGCCTTGCCGAAGCCATAGAGGCCCCAATAGGCGCGCGGCTCCGCCACCAGCCCGTCGGTCAGGAAGACGGCGCGGCCGGCGGTGGCGCCACGCAGCGGCGGGTCGCAGGTGCGGATCAGCCGCCAGCAGGCGGACAGGTTCACTGCCACGGCTTCCTGCCAGTCACGCGGCATGATGTGCGCCACCGGCGTCAGCTTCGAGAGCACGCCGGCGGCATGCACCAGGATGTCGAGCCGGCCGAAGCGCTGGGCGATGGAGGGCCCGACCATGTCGAGCTTCTCGCCATCCTTCATCAGGTCGAGCGGAAACAGCGTCGCCGAGCCGCCGGCGCTGCGGATCGCGTCGTCCACCTCCTCCAGCGCGCCCTGGGTGCGGGCGGTCAGCACGCAATGCGCGCCCATCCGGGCCAGTTCCAGCGCCACCGCGGCGCCGATGCCGCGCGAGGCCCCGGTGATGAGCGCGACGGAGTTTTCAAGCGGCTTCGACATCAGCCGGCCCGCAGCAGCGACAGCTGCCGGTCGTTGTTGTCGCCGGCATCGGTCAGCGGGATGGCGTAGTCGCCGGTGAAGCAGGCATCGCAATAGGCCGGCTTCGCCGGGTCGCGGCTCGGCTTGCCGAGCGCGCGGTAGAGCCCGTCGAGCGAGATGAAGGCCAGGCTGTCGACGCCGATGATCTGCGCCATCTCCGCCAGGTCGTGCTTGGCGGCGAGCAGCTTGCCGCGCTCCGGCGTGTCGATGCCGTAGTAGCAGCTGTGCGTTGTGGGCGGGGAGGAGATGCGCATATGCACCTCCGTCGCACCGGCCTGGCGCACCATCTCGACGATCTTCCGGCTGGTGGTGCCGCGGACGATGCTGTCATCCACCAGGATGACTCGCTTGCCTTCCAGCATCGGCTTGTTGGCGCTGTGCTTGAGTTTCACGCCGAGGTTGCGGATCTGGTCGGTCGGCTCGATGAAGGTGCGGCCGACATAGTGGTTGCGGATGATCCCGAGCTCGAACGGGATGCCGCTTTCCATCGAGTAGCCCATGGCGGCCGGCACGCCGCTGTCGGGCACCGGCACCACCACATCGGCCGAGACGCCGGATTCGCGCGCCAGCTCGGCGCCGATGCTCTTGCGGGTGGCGTAGACCGGGGTGCCTTCGACGATCGAATCCGGCCGGGCGAAGTAGATGTACTCGAAGATGCAGAAGCGGTCGGCCTGCTTGGTGAACGGCTTGATGCTGTGCACGCCCTGGTCGTCGATGACGATGATCTCGCCGGCATCGATGTCGCGGACGAACTCGGCGCCGACGATGTCGAGCGCGCAGGTCTCCGACGACAGCACCCAGGAGGTCGGCACCCCGCCCTCTCCGCCCAGGCGTCCCAGCACCAGCGGCCGGACACCCAGCGGGTCCCGCGCGCCGATCAGCGCGCCGTTGTGCAGCGCGACCAGGCTGTAGGCGCCCTGCACCTGGCGCAGCGCGTCGATCAGCCGGTCGACCACCGTGGAGTACAGGCTGATGGCGATGAGGTGGATGAACACCTCACTGTCCGTCGTGCTCTGGAACAGGCAGCCGCGGTTGACCAGGTTGCGGCGCAGGCCGAGCGCGTTCGTGAGGTTGCCGTTATGCGCCACGGCAAAGCCGCCGAAGGCGAAATCGGCATAGAGCGGCTGGACGTTGCGCAGCGCCGTCTCGCCGGTGGTGGCGTAGCGGTTGTGGCCGACCGCGGCGCCGCCGCGGAGCTGGGCCATGATCTTGGCATCGGAGAAGGTGTCGCCGACCAGGCCCTGGCCCTTGTGGGCGTGGAAGATGCCGCCTTCGTCGAGGGCGACGATGCCGGCGGCTTCCTGTCCCCGGTGCTGCAGCGCATGCAGGCCGAGCGCGGTGAGCGCGGCGGCGTCGGTGGCGTTCCAGACGCCGAAGACGCCGCATTCCTCGTGGAATTTATCGTCGTCATGCGGACGGGTGGACAGGTCGGTCATGCTGGTGTCCTCACGTCCGGTTGCGGGCCGGCGGGCGCATCAGGTCGTCCTGAGTCGGTCCCGGGCGCCCCGGGGGGGCGGCGACGCGGGGCCGATATTCGGGCGGCAGCTGGGCCACGACCCAATGCGAGCCATCGACCACCAGCGGCAGCACCCGGGCATCCCGGACGGCTTCCGGCCAACGATCGGCGGCGGGCAGGACCATGCCACCCAGGATATAGGCAAGCACGACCAGGAACCCACCCCGGGCGATGCCGAACAGCAGGCCGAGGGCGCGATCGGTACCGCCGAGGACGGAATCCTGCACGAAGCGGGCGACGATGCTGATGAGGATCTTGAGGACGACGAGGACGACGAGGAAGACGCCGCCGGCGGCCAGCGCATCGGCCAGCCAGGCGGGCTCCACCGAGCCGTGCAGCAGCGGGGCAACGGTCGGGCGCAGGGCGAGCGCCAGCAAGGCGGCGCCGATCCAGGCGCCGACGCCGAGCACTTCCTGCACAAGCCCCCGCATGAAGGCGAGCAACGCCGAAACGGCGAGCACCGCCAGAACCACAGCATCGACCCAGGTCATCGTGCCGGGGGTATAGCGGCGGCGGGGCAGCGGTGTCCACGCGGGCGCCGCGGGGCAGCCATCCCGCAGCCTGGCCGGACCGCAGCCTACCCCGGCCGCAGCCCTGCCCGCTCCGCCGCCGCCCGGGTCCAGGCGCCCTCCCGCACCAGGAAGGCGGCGAAGCCGGCGGGCGCCGCTTCCTCCGGCCGCGCCATCTCGCTGCCCATCTCCTCCAGCCGATGCCGGTTGCCGGGATCGGCCACCGCCGCGCCCACCGCGGCTGCCAGCACCGCCACGATGTCGGCCGGCGTCCCCGTCGGCACCACGATCCCGACGAAGGCGGCGGCGCGGAAGCCCGGCACCCCGGCCTCCTCGAAGCTCGGCACCTCCGGGATCACCGCCAGCCGCCCGGCCGAGCCGGTGGCGAGGATCCGCACCACGCCTTCGCGGTGCAACGGCAGCGCGGTGGAGATCTCCGTCATCCCCGCCCGGATGTTGCCGGCGATCAGGTCGGGCGCCATGGCGCCGCCGCTGCCATAGGGCACGTGCTGCAGGGCCGCGCCGGTCGCCGCGTTGAAACTCTCGATGGCGAGGTGGGAGGTGCTGCCGGTGCCGGAGGAGCCGGTGGTGATGCTGCCCGGCGCTGCCTTCGACAGCGCGATCAGCTCGGCCAGCGTCCGTGCCGGCACGCTGCGATGCACCGCCAACACGTTCGGCGTGCGGACGAACATGCCCACAGGGGCGAAATCCCGCACCGGGTCGTAGCCGAGATTGGCCTGGATCACCGGGTTCACCGTCAGCGGCCCGTTCGAGCCGAGGAAGATCGCATAGCCGTCCGGCTTGGCCCGGGCGAAGGCGGTGGCGGCGACGTTGCCGGCGGCCCCGGCGCGGTTTTCCACCACCACCGGCTGGCCGAGCCGCTCCGACAGCTTCGGCGCCATGACCCGCGCCACCGTGTCCGAATTGCCGCCCGGGGCGAAGGGGACGATCAGCCGGACCGGGCGGTCGGGGAAGGCGCCTTGGGCACGCGCGATCGCCGGCGCGGCGGCCAGGGCCAGCAGGGCCCGGCGGTGGATCGGCATGGATGGTCCTCCCTGGGCCCGGGAACCGGGCCTCGTTGCGGCGGAGGATGCGGCCGGGCCGCCCAATGCTCAACCCGGTTTGCTCAACCCGCCTTCGCCGCCGCCTTGCGCTCCGCCTTGGCGGCGAAGGGCGCGACCAGGTCGGCCATGTGGCCGATCTCGATCAGCCGCAGCCCGTCCAGGGCCGCCGGCGCGCGGCCGCCGCGGGCCAGGCGGCGCGGCAGGGTGGCGCCGGCGAAGCCCAGCTTCTGCGCCTCCCGCAGCCGCGCCTCGGCCTGCGCCACCTGGCGGATTTCGCCGGACAGCCCGACCTCGCCGAAATAGACCATGCCCGGGTCGGTCGGCCGGTCGGTCGCGGCCGAAACCAGCGCCGCCGCCACCGCCAGGTCGGCGGCCGGCTCGTTGATCCGCAGGCCGCCGGCGATGTTCAGGTAGACGTCGTTCTGCCCGAGCGTCAGTCCGCAGCGCGCTTCCAGCACCGCCATCAGCATCGAGAGGCGCCCGCTGTCCCAGCCCACCACCTGCCGGCGCGGGCTGCCGCCGGTGGAGGGCGCCAGCAGCGCCTGGATCTCCACCAGCACCGGCCGCGTACCCTCGATGCCGGCGAAGACCGCGGAGCCGGAGACGTTGCCGCGGCGCTCCGCCAGGAACAGGGCCGACGGGTTCGGCACCTCGACCAGCCCGCGCTCGGTCATCTCGAAGACGCCGATCTCGTCGGTCGCGCCGAAGCGGTTCTTGGTGGCGCGCAGGATGCGGAACTGGTGGCCGCGGTCGCCTTCGAAATAGAGCGTCGCGTCGACCATGTGTTCCAGCACCCGCGGCCCGGCGAGCGTGCCTTCCTTGGTCACGTGGCCGACCAGGACGAGCGCGAAGCCGCGGGATTTCGCCAGGCGGATCAGCTCGGCGGCGCAGGTGCGGACCTGGGCGACGGTGCCCGGCGCGCTGTCCAGCGCGTCCAGCCACATGGTCTGGATGGAATCGATGACGACGAGGGCGGCGTCGCTTTCCGTCTCCAGGCTGGCGACGATGTCACGCAGCGCGCTGGCGGCGGCCAGTTCCAGCGGCGCCGTTTCCAGCCCCAGCCGCAGCGCCCGCAGCCGGACCTGCGCCACCGCCTCCTCTCCGGAAATATAGAGCGCGCGGCGGCCGGAGGTGGCGATGCGTGCCGCGGCCTGCAGCAGGATGGTGGATTTGCCGATACCCGGGTCGCCGCCGACCAGCACGGCGGAGGCCGGGACCAGCCCGCCGCCCAGCACGCGGTCCAGCTCCGGCAGGCCGGTCGGGATGCGCGGCGGCGGCGCGCTTTCGCCCTGCAGCCCGACGAATTCCACCCGGCGCCCGCCGATCGCCTTGGCCGCCGGGCCGGGGCCGCGGGCGGCGGGTGCGGCTTCCTCCTGCAGGGTGTTCCATTCGCCGCAGGCGTCGCAGCGGCCCTGCCATTTCGGCGCGACGGCGCCGCAGGCCTGGCAGACGAAGCGGTTGCGGTCCTTGGCCAAGCCGGGGGTTTCCTTGGGGCAAAACGTGAACACCGGCTATAGCGCGGCGGCGGCGCAACGTCATCCATCCTCAACACCGCTCCGGGCTTCGTGGGTTGTCCGGCGCTGCCGCTGCGCCCCACCTTGCCGCCACGCCGGGGCAGTCATCCGCCACGGCTGGAAAGTCTTGTCATTCAACGGTCAAGTATTCGTCGCGGCCGTTTCGCCGGCACGCGCCGAAGGGAGCCCGACATGGACCGGCACGGACACGCAGAGTCAGCCGCGGTGGCGCGGCTCGACTTCCTCGGCGAGGCGGATATCGGCTTCGGCAGCAGCTTCGGTGGGCTGCAGATCGGCGGACTTTCGGCGATCACCTGGGATCCCGGGCGGCAGCAATACTATGCGCTGGCGGATGACCGCTCGGCGGATGCACGATTCTTCACCCTGCACATCGCTCTGGAGGACGGCGCGCTGTCCCCCGGCGACGTCACCTTCACCCGGGTCACCACGCTGGCCACCGAATCGGGCGCGCCCTTCGTGCCGCTCTCGCTCGACCCGGAAGGGCTGACGCTTGGCCGGCACGGCCGGCTGTTCCTGTCCTCCGAGGGCGACGCGGCGGCGCTGATCGACCCGTTCATCGCCACGCTCGGCCGCGACGGCCAACTCACCGGGCGTTTCGAGGTGCCGGCGTACTTCCTGCCGACCGCCGACCAATCCAGCGGCATCCGCAACAACCTCGCCTTCGAGGGGCTGACCGTTACCCCGAACGGCCGGACGCTGTTCGTCGGGACCGAGGACGCGCTGTATCAGGACGGCCCGGTGCCGACGCTGGAGGCCGGCTCGCCCAGCCGCATCCTGCGCTACGACACCTGGAGCGGCGCCGAGACGGCGGAATACGTCTACCTGACCGAGCCGCTGGCCGCCGCGCCGGTGCCGGAGACGCGATTCGCCACCAACGGCCTGGTCGAGCTGCTGGCGCTCGACAACCGCGGCACGCTGCTGGCGCTGGAGCGGTCCTTCTCCACCGGCGTCGGCAACGCCATCAAGCTGTTCCTGGTGGATACGCGGCACGCGACCGACGTCGCCGGGGTCGAAGCCCTGGCCGGCGCGCATTACCGCCCGGTCGAGAAGACGCTGCTGCTCGATTTCGACGATCTCGGCCTCACGCTCGACAATCTGGAGGGCATGACCCTTGGCCCCGATCTGCCGGATGGGCGGCGGTCCCTGGTGCTGGTGGCGGACGACAATTTCTCCGCGACGCAGGTCACCCAGATCCTGGCCTTCGGGCTCGACCTGGACCGGCCGGGCCATGCGGCGCAGCATGGGGGCCACGACATCTGGTAGAGACCTCCGCATGACATCGCTTGCCCCCTTCGGCCTGACCGTCTGCGGCATCGAGGAACTGACCGGCCATGCCGAGGCGGGGGTCAGCCATGTGCTGTCCATCCTCGACCCGGACTGGCCGGTGCCGGAGGCCTTCGGGGCCTTCGGCGAGCATGCGAAGCTGGAGCTGCGCTTCCACGACGTGATCGAGGACACCGCCGGCGTCGTCCCGCCGAGCGCGGCGGATGTGCGCGCCGTGCTCGCCTTCGGCCGGGACCTGGAGGCCGAGGCGGCGTCGCGGCTGCTGGTGCATTGCCATGCCGGCATCTCGCGCTCCACCGCCTCGATGGCGTTGATCCTGGCGCAGGCGCTGCCGGCGCAGCCGGCCGAGGCGATCCTGCAGCATATCCTCGGCATCCGCGAGAAGGCCTGGCCGAACCTGCGGATCCTGGAGATGGGCGATGCGATGCTGGGGCGGGACGGTACGCTGCCGGCGGCAGCGGCGGCGCTGTATGCCCACCAGCTGCGCATCCGGCCGCATCTGGCGGGGGTGATGCGCAATGCCGGGCGCGGGCGGGAGGTGGATGCGGGGGAGGCCTTCGGCTGAGCGCCGGCGCGATGCGTCAGCACCGTCGCGCGGCAGGCGTTCAGGCCGCGACGAAGACGTTCGGAATGCTCAGCACGATCACGGCGAACTGCACCGCGTTGTAGGCCATGCCACTCAGGTGCAGTTGCCGCAGCCGGCGCACCGCCGCCGGATCGCCGGCATTGCGCGCCGCGATCGCCGCGTCCAGCCGGCGCAGGAACCAGCGCCGAGCACCCAGCGCGAGCCCGGCCACCACGCCGATGCCGGCCGCGATATCGGGCCGGCCGGCCGATCCAAAGGCCAGGACCCCGAGCGTGCTGCACCCGATCAATGCCAGGAAATAGGTGTTGAACAGGCCGCGCAGCATCCAGGTGACCACCGGGTCGCTCAGCCGCGCCAGCAGGAAGGTGATGGTCGAGAACAGGAAGTACAGCATGGGCAGGACCAGGATGACCGTCGCGGCCAGCGGGTAGCCTTCGGCGTTCATGCCACGCCCCGGATCGCCGCTGCCGGCACCGCGCCGTTCGGCCGCGAGCCCCGCCTCACGCCGCCAGCGCCTGCTCCAGGGTCGGCGCCGCGTCGGTCAGCGTCACCCGGCGCATGTCGCGCGGGAAGCGCTTGTCGTCGAACGGCCGGGCGCGGTGCATGGTGGCGCGGTTGTCCCACATCACCAGGTCCCATTGCCGCCACTGGTGGGCGTAGACGAAGCTCCGCTGGGTGGCGAATTCGGTCAGGTTGCGGATCAGCATCATCGCCTCGGGCCGCGGCATGCCGAGGATCTGGCCGATATGCGCGGACAGGTAGACCGAATGCCGCTGCGACCCGGGATGCCAGCGCACCAGCCGCTGCCGCACCGGGGCGAAGGCCAGCTTCTCCTCCGGCGTATATTCCTCGAACCCCATCGAGCCGCGCGAGTAGATCAGGCTGTGCTCGGTCACCAGGTCGCGCAGCGTCGCCTGCGTCGCCGCATCCAGCGCATCCCAGGCGGCACGCATGTCGGCGAATTCGGTATCGGCACCGTTCGGCGGCACCACGCGGCCATGTAGCATGGAATACTTCGCCGGCGTCGCCTTGAAGCTGCTGTCGCTGTGCCAGAGCTGGTTGCCGAGGTTGAACATCCGCCGCCGGTCATCGGCCGCCAACAGGTCGCCGCCGACATCGAGGTTGGAGATGTCGGCCATGCGGCTGTGCTTCAGCCGGTGCTTGTGCGCGTCGACCGTCGCGCGCGCCTCCTCCAGCGGGCCGAGCGCCTCGCCGAAGGCCATCTGCTGGTCGTCATCCAACTGCTGGTCGCGGAAGACGAGGACGGCGTAGCGGTCCATCGCCCGGTCGATCTCGGCGCAGATCTCCGGCCCCGGCGTGGTGCGCAGGTCGAGCCCGCCGACCTCGGCCGCGAAGAGCGGATGCAATGGCGTGAGCCGCAGGGCCATCGGGGTTGCTCCAGCGTGATATATCAGGAGCCATCATAGGCCCCGTCCGTCGGCCGCGGTCAAGTGGCCACCGGACGGCCCAGACGGCCCAGACGGCAAAACACCGGATCTGCCTGCTCGGAAAAACAGAGGCGGGTCCAGGGAGGCTTCTTCCTCCCTGGCCTTCCCTTGCTTCACGGCAAGCCCGGCTCAGGTATTGCGGTAGTACCGCCGCGCCCGCCGTTCCGCATCGCGCGCCGCATCCGCCGGCGTCGCCTGGCCGCTGGCCACCGCAGCGCACATCTGCACCAGCACGTAATCCGCGGCGACCGCGCCGGAGGCCTGGCTGATCGGGCCCTTGAAGCCGGACCAGTACTTGTTCTCCATGGTCTCGCGGAAGATCGTCAGCTTGGGGTCGGAGGTCCAGACCGTGCTGGCGGCATAGGCCTTCAGCGGATGCGCCCAGTAGCCGAGGCTGCCTTGCATCCAGGGATCGTACTGCTCGCTCTCCAGCATGAAGGCGATGAAGGCCTTGGCCGCGTTCGGGTAGCGGGTGTGCTTGAAGACCATGGCGTTCATCACCGTCGCGGTCTGCGGCGGCCCGGCGGCGCGGCCCTTCGGCATGAAGGAATGCTGCGTATCCTCGGCGATCGGCGCGGTCTTCGGGTCCGACTTCATGGTGAAGTACAGCGAGACGCCGTTGGCGGTCAGGAAGATCTCCTGCGCCGAGAAGGCCCGGTTGTTCGAGGGGTCGAGCCAGGAGAGCGTCCCCGGCACGAAGGCCTGGTACAGCTCCCGCAGGTAGTTCAGCGCGTCGATCGTCTCCCGGCTGTTGATGGCGACCTTGCCGTCCTCATCGACCAGGTAGGCGCCGTGCGACCAGAGCAGCCATTGCGCGAAATTGTTGCCGTCGCCGACCGCGTTGCCGAGGGCGAAGCCGACCGGCTTGTTGTTTCGCTTCAGCGCCAGGCAGAGCTTGAGGAAGCCGTCATGGTCGTCCGGGATCGAATCCCAGCCGGCCTCCTTCACCGCCGAGATGCGCCAGGTGCAGGGCCCGATATTGCCGCCGAAGGGGATGCCCAGCCAGGTGTTGCTGGCGTGCTTCTTGCCGTACTTCTCCGCCAGCGAGCCCCAGCCGCCGTAGCGCCCGCCGAGATAGGCGGCGACGTCGTTCAGCTCGACCAGCTTGTCGGCGTAGATGTGCGGATCGTCCGACCAGCCGATGACGATGTCCGGCCCGGTGCCGGTATTGGCCACCACCGCGGTCTGCGGCCGGATGTCCTCCCAGCCGACGAAGTCGACGCGGACCGGGACGTTGAAGCGTTCCTGGAAGCGCTGGGCATTGGCGCGGAACACCACCTCATCCGGTTCGACGAAGCGGGCCGGGCGGATGACGCGGAGCGTGGCACCGGCTTCCGGCGGCGCCCGCAGCGGCGCCACCTCGGCGCGCGGGATGCCGCCCGGCGGGGCGCCCTGGCCGAGCGCCGGGCCGGCCAGCGCGGCGGCGCCCAGGCCCAGCGCCGTGCGGCGCGTGAAGTCCTGCATGGATGGATCCTCCCTGGATTTCCCTTTGGCCGCGCGACCGGTGGTGCGGGCAGGCGGCGAAACGAAGCATGCGCCAGGGGATGGGCGGCGCGCGAGAAAATCCGGCGTCAGGCGGCGCGGCGGCGGCGCGCCATGGAACCGCACAGCCCCAGCGGCGCTTTCCCTGCGTAACGTCGTGCCTGCTTTCTCCCCCACCCCCCAAGGGAGACCGGCCCATGCGACCCCCTGCCCCGCGTGCCGCCGCCCCGCGGCACGGCCTGCTCCTGCGCGCGCTCACGCTGGCAACCATCCTGCTGCCGTCGCCCTGGCTGGCGCCGGAGGCTGCGGCCGCGCGCGCCGGGAAGCCACCCGCGGCGAAGCTCCATGCGCCTCGGCATCCGCAGCTGGCGCCCACCCGGACGCGCCACCACGCCATGCCGCACCGCCAGGCCGCGCCCGCGCCGGAGGTCCCTGGCATCCGCCGCATCGTCGTCTCGGCGCTCGACGGCGCCATCCGCGCCACCGGAATCGATCCGGCGCTGCTCGCCGCGCTGGCCTGGCAGGAAAGCCGCTTCGACCCCCTCGCCCGCAACGGCCGCTCCTCCGCCCGCGGCCTGATGCAGTTCACCGAGGCGACCTGGCTGGAATCCGTGCGCGACCACGGCCCGCGGCATGGGCTGCGCTACGAGGCGGCGGTGCTGTCGACCGACCCGGCAAGCGGCCGCATCACCACGCGCCAGCCGCGCACCCGCGCCCGCATCCTCGATCTGCGCGACAACCCGCGCTACGCCGCGGCGCTGGCGGCGGAACGCATCGGCCGCGCCCGCCCCGGGCTGGAAGCGGCACTCGGCCGGCCGGCCGGGCCGGCGGACCTCTACCTGGTGCATCTCCTCGGGCCGGCCGGGGCGCAGCGCTTCCTCGCCGCCCTGGCGACGGGGCCGGCGGGGCCGGCGGCGGATTTCGTCGCCGCCGACAGCCTGGCGCTGAACCGGGAGGTCTTCGTCGCGCGCGACGGTCGGCGGCCGTTGAGCCTCAGGGAGGTGCACGGCCGGGTGACGCGGTCGATTGCCGGACAACGCGAGATGCACCCGCCGCTGTTCGCTGCCCTGGGTACGGCGCCGCTGGTCGAGCTCGCCGAGGCGCGCTGAGCCGGTGTGTTGGGATACAGAATGCGATCGGGGATGATCTAGGATGCGCTGGCGCCCGGGATGGCGCCAGGGAGGACCCGTCCATGATCCCCATCGATGCCAGGACCATGCTGGAGATTGCGCCCCGGTTCAGCGGCGCGAATGGCGAGCGCCAGGCCGCCATCGTCGCCGCGGTGGGGGAGGTGCTGCGCCCGACGCTGGCGCGCTACGCCATCGACACGCGCCTGCGGATCGCGCATTTCCTGGCCCAGACCTGCCATGAATCCGCCGGCTTCCGCACCACGGAGGAATTCGCCGATGGCAGCGCCTATGAGGGTCGGCTCAACCTCGGCAACACCCAGCCAGGCGACGGGCCCCGCTTCAAGGGCCGCGGCCTGATCCAGCTGACCGGCCGGGCGAATTACCATGCCATGGGGCAGACGCTGGACCTGCCGCTGGAGAGCGAGCCGGAGCGCGCCGCCGAGCCGGAACTCTCCCTGGTGATCGCCTGCGAATACTGGAAGGGTCGCAAGATCAACGACGCCGCCGACCAGGACGACATCGTCCGGGTGACGAAGCTGATCAATGGCGGCCTCAACGGGCTGCCGGAACGGCGCAACCTCACCACGGCCGCCAAGGCGGCGCTGGCGCGGATCGAGGGCCTGGTGATCACCGGCGCGCAGCCGACGGCGACCCACCCGACCCTGACCCGCGGCGCCGGCGGAGAGGATGTCGCCGCGCTACAGCGGATGCTGCGCGACCATGGCTTCGCGCTGGCGGTCGACAGCGATTTCGGCGCGGCGACCGAGCTTGCGGTCACCCAGTTCCAGAAGGCCAAGGGGCTGGGAGCCGACGGCGTGGTCGGGGCGAGGACCTGGGCGGCGCTGGAGAAAGCGGCCGGGTGAAGCGGCCGGGCGGGGGTCAGTCCGGCCTGATCCCCGCCTCCCGGATCAGCTTGCCCCACATCGCCGTCTCCTCCGCCAGGGTGCGCCGCAGGGTCGCGGCGTCGCCGGTGGTGATGACGACGCCATGCTCCGCCATCCGGGCGCGCAGCTCGGCATCCTGCGTCGCCGCCGTCAGCGCCGCCTCCAGCCGCGCCAGCACCGGCGCGGGCGTGCCGGCCGGGGCGAACAGCCCCTGCCAAAAGACCACGTCGAAGCCCGGCACGGCCTCCGCCACCGGCGGCAATTCGGGCAGCAGCGCGGCGCGCTCGGCGGAGGAGATGCCCAAGCCCCGCGTGGCGCCGTCGCGCAGGCTGGGCAGGGCTTCCAGCACCGCCTGAAACATCGCCTGGATCCGCCCCGCCCGCAGGTCGAGCAGCGCGGGCGCGCCGCCCTTGTAGGGCACATGCGTCACCGAAATGCCCGCGGCCTGGGCGAACAGCGCCTGCGCCAGATGATTGACCGCGCCGGTGCCGCTGCTGCCGAAATTCAAGGCGCCCGGATTGGCGCGGCACCAGGCGATCAACTCGGCCGTCGTGCGGGCCGGCACCGCGGGGTGAACGTGCAGCACGAAGGCGGTGCGGAACACCATGCCGATCGGTGCCAGCTCGCGCTGCGGCTCCTTCGGCGTCAGCGTCGGTTGCAGGGCCGGGTTGATGGCCAGGGTGGAGGTGCCCATCAGCAGCGTATGGCCATCCGGCCGGGCCTGGGCGACGGCGGTATTGGCCACTGCGGTCGCCGCGCCGGCGCGGTTCTCCACCACCATCGGCACGCCGAGCTCGCGGCCCATGCGTTCGGCCACGGCGCGGCTGGTGATGTCCGTCACCCCGCCCGGGGTGTAGCCGGACAGCACGCTGATGGCGCGGGTAGGGAAGGCCTCCTGCGCCGGCGCCGCGGCGGGCAGCAGGGCAAACGGCGCGATAAGGGCGGCGCGGCGACGGATCAGCATGGACGGTCCCTGATTTGCTTGGTCGGCGATGGGCGGGGCGCAGGCTGGCCGCGGCGCCGGTCGTGATCAAGCCCCGGACAGCAATGGGGATGTCATCGTACTGTCATCCGTATGTCACACCCCACCCGTATAGGCCGCGTCGTTAGAGGGATGCCGATGCTCGAGCTGCAGGGCCTGACGCGGCGGTTCGGCGCCGTCGCGGCGGTGGACGCCGTCACGTTGTCGGTGCCGGCCGGCCAGATGGTCGGCATCATCGGCCGGTCCGGCGCGGGCAAATCGACCCTGCTGCGCATGATCAACCGCCTGACCGACCCGAGCTCCGGCCGCATCCTGCACCATGGCCGGGACATCACGGCGCTGCGGGGCCAGGAGCTGCGGCGCTGGCGCACCGACTGCGCCATGATCTTCCAGCAATTCAACCTCGTCCCGCGGCTCGACGTCCTGACCAACGTCCTCGTCGGGCGCCTCAACCACGTGCCGGCCTGGCGGTCCCTGCTGCGGCTCTGGCCGGAGGCCGACCGCGCCATCGCGCTCTCGGCGCTGGAGCAATTCGACATCGGCCGGCTGGCCACCCAGCGCGCCGACAGCCTGTCGGGCGGGCAGCAGCAGCGGGTGGCGATCGCCCGCGCCCTGGTGCAGGAACCCTCGATCATCCTGGCGGATGAGCCGGTCGCCTCGCTCGACCCGCGCAACGCCAAGCTGGTGATGGACGCGCTGGCGGAGATCAACCGCAGCTACGGCATCACCGTACTGGTCAACATCCATTCGCTCGACCTCGCCCGCCAATACTGTGAGCGGCTGGTCGGGCTCGCCGCCGGGCAGCTGGTCTTCGACGGGCCGCCCGAGGCGCTGACGGAGGATGCCGCGCGCCAGCTCTATGGGCTGGAAGCGGCCGAGGCGGTCGGTGGGGAGGCGGCGCCCCGCCTTCACGTCGTCGCCTGAACCACAAGCGGAGACCCCATCGCATGCTCACCCGCCGCACCCTGCTGGGCGCTGCCACGACGCTGGCCGCCGCCCCCGCCCTCGCCCAGTCCTGGAAGGCCGCCTACCCGGAGCTGGTCTTCGCCATCGTTCCGGCCGAGAACGCCTCCGGCGTCATCACCCGCTGGACCCCCTTCGTCGAAAGCCTGTCGAAGACGCTGGGCACCAAGGTGACGCTGCGCGTCGCCAACGACTACGCCGCCGTCATCGAGGGCCAGCGCGCCGGCAACATCCACATCGCCTCCTACGGCCCGTCCTCCTTCGCCCGCGCCCTGATGACCGGCGCGCAGGTCGAGGCCTTCGCCATCGAGGTGAACCTGGACGGCACCAAGGGCTACTACTCGGTCTTCTACGTGAAGGCCGACAGCGCCTTCCAGAAGATCGAGGACCTGAAGGGCAAGAACCTCGGCCTGGTCGATCCCAACAGCACCTCGGGCAACAACGTCCCGCGCTTCGCACTCAACAAGATGGGTCTGGTGCCGGAGCAGTTCTTCGGCAAGGTGGTCTATACCGGCAGCCACGAGAATGCGGTGATCGCGCTGCAGCAGGGCACGGTCGACGTCGCCGCCAACTGGTGGAATGACGAGGAGGAAAGCAACCTCCTCCGCATGGCGCGCAAGGGCATGGTGAAGGCGGCGGATTTCCGCACCATCTTCAAGTCCGACCAGATCGTGAACTCGCCGATGGCCTATCTCACCACGCTGCCGGCCGAGCTGCGCGCCGCCATCCGCACCGCGGTGCTGGAGCTGCCGGAGAAGGACAAGGCCGCCTTCGACGCCATCTACGAGGGCAAGCAGAAGCCCTGGCAGCCGGTCGACAACGCCGCCTACCAGCCGATCATCGAGCTGAACAAGTTCGTCGACAGCCTGCGCCGGCAGCGCGGCTGATGCGCACGGGCGGCGCGGGCCTGATCCGCCTTCCCTCGGACCAGCTCGCGCCGCTCGCCGCCGCCTATGACCGGGCGCGGGGGGCGGAGCAGCTCCGCCTCGCCTTCGGTGGCATCGTCATCGTCGCCCTGCTGCTGCTGAGCGGCTGGGTGGCGCAGGTCTCGCCAGGCCTGCTTTGGGACAAGGGCGGCAATTTCTTCAGCTATTTCGACCGGCTGACCACGCTGGAAGCCGGTGCCCGCGCCGGCCAGCGGGTCTGGCTGGACCCGGCCGAGTGGTTCTGGGGCCTGTCGCACTGGCTCGCGCTGCTCGGCGACACGCTGCTGATGGCCTATGTCGGCACGCTGGTCGGCGCCACCGGCGGCTTCCTGCTCGGCCTGCTCTCGGCCGGCAACATCGTCGACAGCGTGCCGCTGCGCTGGACGGTGAAGCGGGTGCTGGAATTCTGCCGCACCGTGCCGGAGATCGTCTTCGCGCTGATCTTCGTCATCGCCTTCGGGCTCGGCCCGCTGCCGGGCGTGCTGGCGCTGGCGCTGCACACGCTCGGCGCGCTCGGCAAGCAGTTCTCCGAGGTGGTGGAGAACATCGACATGAAGCCGGTGGAGGGCGCCCGCGCCGCCGGCGCCGGCTGGTCCGCCATGGCACGCTTCGCGGTGGTGCCGCAGGTGCTGCCCGGGTTCCTCTCCTACGCCCTGCTGCGGTTCGAGGTGAATGTCCGCGGCGCCGCGGTGCTGGGCTTCGTCGGGGCGGGCGGCATCGGCCAGGACCTGATCGAGGCGATCCGCAAATTCTACTACAACGATGTCGCCGCGTTGCTGGTGCTGATCATCCTGACCGTCGTGCTGATCGACACCCTGACCGGCCGGGTGCGGCGGCAGCTGCTGGGAGGACGCGAGGCATGAGCGGCACCGCCCGCCTGCGGGACGCCGCGCTGGCCCGGCTGCCGGCGCTGCGTGGCGCCTATCCGGACCAATTCCGGGCGCTGACGCCCGGCCGGCTTCTGGTCGGCGGCATCTTCGCCTTCGGCACCGTGCTGCTCGGCATCGGCATCTGGCGGCTGGAAATCGACCCGTCGCGGCTGCTGTCCGGCTTCGGCCAGCTGCTGCATTTCCTGACGTTGATGCTGCCGCCCGACCCGGGCTCGCAGAAGCAGCTCATCGCCATCCTGCACGCGCTGGCCGAGACGCTGGCGATCGCCTTCCTCGGCACCCTGCTGGCCGCCCTCATTGCCCTGCCGATCGGCCTGCTGGCGGCGCGCAACACCACGGTCAATGCCGTGGTCCGCTTCGCCTCCCGCCGCGTGCTGGACGGCATCCGCGGCGTCGATGCGCTGATCTGGGCGCTGATCTGGGTCAGCGTCGTCGGGCTAGGCCCCTTCGCCGGCGTGCTGGCGATCATGACCTCCGACATCGGCACCTTCGGCAAGCTGTTCTCCGAGGCGCTGGAGGCCGCGGATGGCAAGCCGGAGGAAGGCGTCGTCGCCTCCGGCGGCGCCGGCCTGGCGCGGGTGCGGTTCGGCGTGCTGCCGGCGGTGCTGCCGGTGATGGCGGGGCAGGTGCTGTACCTGTTCGAATCCAACACCCGCTCCTCGACCATCATCGGCATCGTCGGCGCCGGCGGCATCGGCCTGACCCTGACGGAGATGATCCGCACGCTGGAATGGCCGACCGTGTCCTTCATCGTGCTGCTGATCCTGGTGATGGTGGCGGCGATCGACCTGGTCTCCACCCGCCTGCGCCGGCGGCTGATGGGGGCCTGACGGGGGTTCATGCGCGCCCGTCAGCGCGGGTCATGGGCGCCTGACGGCGCGGGCCTTGCCCCGGCGCGCCCGCATGCCATCCTGCCGGCCAAAGGCAGGAGGAAGCGGCAATGCCCGAAGGGTCCCTGGCGCGCGACCAGGTCGCGGCGGTCCACACCACGGATGTGCTGGTGCTCGGCGCCGGCTCGGCCGGTTGCGTCATCGCGGCACGGCTCAGCGAGGATGCGACGACGCAGGTGGCGCTGATCGAGGCCGGGCCGGCCGCCTGGCGCGACCCCTGGATCCGCATCCCGGCCGGCTTCGCCCGGCTCTATGCCAGCGGCAAGTACGACTGGAAATTCCACACCGAGGCCGAGCCGGGGCTCGACGGCCGCAGCATCCACTGGCCGCGCGGCAAGGTGGTGGGCGGGTCCGGCGCGGTGAACGGGCTGGTCTTCCTGCGCGGCAGCCCGCGCGACTACGACCGCTGGGCGCAATCCGGCGCACGCGGCTGGGCCTATGACGACGTGCTGCCCTTCTTCAAGCGGATGGAAAGCTGGGACGGCGCGCCTTCCGACGAACGCGGCACCGAGGGGCCGATCCATTCCTCGGAGGCGCGGCACAGCTCGCCCGGCGCGCAGGCCTTCGTCGCCGCCGCCCGCGCCATGGGCCACCAGCGGGTGAAGGATTTCAACGGCGCCTGGCATGAGGGCGTCGGGCCGATGCCGCTCAACACCAAGGGTGGCCGGCGCAGCCATTCGGCCGACATGTACCTGAAGCCGGCGCGCGCCCGGGCCAATTTGCGGATCATGCCGGAGCGCACCATCCAGCGCCTGGTCTTCGAGGGCACCCGCTGCACCGGCGCCGTGGTGCGCGGCCCGGCGGGGCTGGAGCGCTGGGAGGCGAAGCGCGAGGTGGTGCTGAGCGCCGGCGCCATCGGCACGCCGCACATCCTGATGCTGTCCGGCATCGGCGACGGCGCCCACCTGCAGGAGATGGGGATCGAGGCGCGGCTGCATGCGCCGGGCGTCGGCGCCAACCTGCAGGACCATTTCCTCCAGCGCATGCGCTATCGCGTGAAGCCCTGCGGCACGGTGAACGAGTTCTGGCACAACCCGATCGGCAAGCTGCGGATGGCGGCGCGCTACGCCTTCGACCGGCGCGGGCCGATGTCGATCGGCGCGGCGGAGGCGAACCTGTTCGCCCGCGTGCTGCCGGGGGCGGAGGAGCCGGACATGCAGTACCTGTTCGTCAACTTCACCGTCACCAGCTACGACCAGGGGCCGGACAAGCATCCCGGCTTCATGTTCAGCGCCTGCCAGTGCCGGCCCGACAGCCGCGGCACGGTGACCCTGCGCAGCGCCTCCCCGGACGACAAGCCGGTGATCCGCGCCAATTACCTGGAGGCGGCGCATGACCAGCATTTGATGGTGGAGGGCGTGAAGTACGCCCGCCGCCTGGCCGCGCAGCCGCCCCTGGCGGCGCTGATCGAGGAGGAGCTGACGCCGGGCGCCAAGGTGACGTCGGACGACGACATCCTGGCGCATATCCGCCGCGACGGCGGCACCGTCTACCACCCCTGCGGCACCGCGCGGATGGGGGAGGACAGCCTGGCGCCGGTGGACAGCCGGCTGCGGCTGAAGGGGGTTTCGGGGCTGCGCATCGCCGACGCAAGCGTGATGCCGCTGGTGCCGTCCTCCAACATCCAGCCGGCGGCGCTGATGATAGGGGAACGGGCAGCGGCGTTTCTGCGGGCGGGGTGAGACTGGGGTGGCGTACTTGATCTGCGGTTCGGCGTGCCGCAATCGCGTTGGTCCCGGCGTTGCGCGGCCCGCCGTCCCGGCCGGAGAATGCCGCCATGCCCAGCGCGCCCGTCCCCCCGGCCGAGTCCCGCCCCCTCCTCATTCTCATCGGCGGCGCCGGCGACGGCACGCTGCGCAAGGTCGGGCGGGTGGCGGACTGGCTGCGCGACCGGCCGGACGCCGCCAGCCGGGAGGTGCAATATTTCTTCCACTGGCAAAAGGGCACCGTCCTCGACCTGATCGCGGCGCAGCCGCCCGGCCGGCCGATCCGCCTGATCGGCCATAGCTGGGGCGGCAATTGCGCCGCCCGGGTCGCCGCGGCGCTGGGGCAGCAGGGCCACCCGGTCGAGTTGCTGCTGACGATCGACCCGGTCACGCGCGGCGTCGGGCCGGAATTCCTGCGCCAGGTCAGGGCCGGTGCGCAGCGCTGGATCAACGCCCGGGCCGGCGGGGCGGAGGGGTTCGACTATTCCGACCTGGTGGCGGCGATCGGCGGCCCCTATGGCGACGCGCCGCGCGACTTTGCCGACCTGCACCTGGTGCTGCCGCACCCGCATGCCGCCTTCGCCGCGATGATGCAGTGCCGCATCCCGGATGGGCCGCGGCTGCTGGACCTCGTGCTCGCCTGAACGGTTCCGCCCTTGCCGCCGCCGCCCGCGGTGCCGCATATCCTCGGTAATCCGGGGAGGAAACCATCCATGCTGGCGCTGATGCAGGACCGTCCGCTGCTGATCTCCGCCGTGCTGCAGCACGCGGCGCGGAACCATGCCGGGGCGAAGATCGTCTCCGCCCGGCCGGACGGCTCGCTGGTCCGCCACACCTGGCCGCAGGTCGCCGCCCGTGCCGCGCAACTGGCACATGCCCTGGCCGCGCGCGGCGTGCGCCTGGGCGAACGCATCGCCACCCTGGCCTGGAACGAGCACCGGCACCTGGAGGTCTACTACGGCGTCTCGTCCATGGGCGCCGTGCTGCACACGGTGAACCCGCGGCTTTTCCCCGACCAGATCGCCTTCATCCTGCGGGACGCCGCCGATACCCATTTGTTCGTCGACCCCACCCTGCTGCCGGGCGCCGAGGCGCTGGCGGACAAGCTGCCGGACAGCCTGAAGACCATCGTGGTGATGGGCACCGAGGCGGAGATTCCCGCCGGCTGCCCGCTGCGTGGCCGGTTCGAGGTGATCGCCCAGGAGAGCCTGATCGCCGGCCAGCCGGAGCACTTCGACTGGCCCGACCTCGACGAACGCGCCGCCTCGTCGCTCTGCTACACCTCCGGCACCACGGGCGACCCGAAGGGCGTGCTGTATAGCCACCGCTCCACCGTGCTGCATGCGATGGCGGTGGTCTCGCCGGATGTCTTCAACCTCGCCGCCGTGGACGTGGTGATGCCGGTGGTGCCGATGTTCCACGTGAACGCCTGGGGCGTGCCCTATGCCGCGGCCATCGCCGGCGCCAGCCTGGTCCTGCCCGGGCCGAAGCTCGATCCGGCCTCCCTGTTCCGGCTGATCGAGGAGGAGAAGGTCACGCGCTCGGCCGGCGTGCCGACCATCTGGACCGCGCTGCTGAACTGGCTGCGGGCCGACCCGGCGCGGCGCTTCACCCGGCCGCCGAAGCTCGCGGTCGGCGGCACCGCGCTGCCGACGCCGATCAATGCCGGCTTCCTGAAGGAATACGGTGTCGAGATCATGCATGCCTGGGGCATGACCGAATGCAGCCCGGTCGGCACCAGCGGCGCCCGCATGCCGCAGAATGCCGATTGGGACGATGACCGCTTCGTCACATATGCCCGCAAGCAGGGCAAGCCGCTGTTCGGCGTGGAGATCCGGGTGCGCGACGGCAACGGGCAGGACATCGCCTGGGATGGCGTGGCCTTCGGCGAGCTGGAAGTGCGCGGCCCCTGGATCGCCAGCCAGTACTTCAACCGCCCGGGTGACGCCGCCTTCACCGAGGATGGCTGGTTCCGCACCGGCGACGTGGTCACGCTCGACGAATACGGCTCGATGGAGATCGTCGATCGGGCCAAGGACGTGATCAAGTCGGGCGGCGAGTGGATCAGCTCCATCACGCTGGAGAACGTGATCTTGGGCCACCCGGCGGTGGGCCAGGCCTGCGTCATCGGCATCCACCACAGCAAGTGGGACGAACGGCCGCTGCTGCTGGTGGTGCCGAAGCCGGGCACCAACCCGACCCAGGCGGAGATCCTGACCTATTACGAGGGCAAGGTTGCCAAGTGGTGGATGCCCGACCAGGTGGAGTTCGTCGACAGCCTGCCGATGACCGCGACGGGCAAGCTGTGGAAGGCCGATTTGAAGGCGAAGTACAAGGACCGCTCGGCCGGGTAGGCCGGCCAGCCCTACCGCCGCAGCTCCATCTGGATCGGACCCTCGCGCTCGCCATTGGCGAATTGGTCAACCAGAGCATTGCCGGTGTGGCCGAGCGCGGCCGCCGGCCCGCTCCAGACGATCCGCCCCTTGAAGAGCATCGCCGCGGTGTCGCCGATGCGGCGGGCGCTGGCCATGTCGTGGGTGATGGAGACCGCCGTCGCGCCGAGCTTCTTCACGCAGTCGACGATCAGCCCGTCGATCACTGCGCCCATGATGGGGTCGAGACCCGTCGTCGGCTCATCGAAGAAGATGATGTCCGGCTGCGCCGCGATGGCGCGGGCCAGCGCCACGCGCTTCTGCATGCCACCCGAAAGCTCGGCCGGCGAAAGGTCGCCGACCGAGCCCGCCAGCCCGACCTGCGCCAGGACCTCCGCCGCCTTGTCGCGCGCCTTCGCCCGGGTGATGCGCTTCTGCGCCAGCAGCTTGAAGCAGACATTCTCCCAGACCGGCAGGCTGTCGAACAGCGCGCCGTTCTGGAACAGCATGCCGATGCGGTCGCCCAATTCCTCGCGCTCCCGCCGGCCCATGCGCAGCACATCTCGGCCATCGACCTCGATGCTGCCCTCGTCCGGGACGATCAGGCCGAGCACGCTCTTGATGGTGACCGACTTGC
This sequence comes from Paracraurococcus sp., assembly GCA_049315625.1. Classification (GTDB taxonomy): domain Bacteria; phylum Pseudomonadota; class Alphaproteobacteria; order Acetobacterales; family Acetobacteraceae; genus Paracraurococcus. The sequence goes on along the minus strand of JBMOJU010000015.1, from coordinate 9,073 downwards.
CGCTGCCGGAGCCACCCAGGATCACCAGCGAATGCCCCGCCGCGACGTCGAGATCGACGCCGTCCAGGACCTGCTTCGCGCCGAAGGCCTTGCGCACGCCGCGCATGCGGATTTTCGGCACGCCGGGCGCGGCGGCGACGGGGGACAGCGTTGCCTGGTCGGTCATGTCCCTCATTGCGCGAAGAAGATCTCGGTCAGGATATAGTCCAGCGCGAGGATGAGGATGGAGGAGGCGACCACCGCCTTGGTCGTCGCGCCGCCCACGCCCTGCGCGCCGCCCTTCGAATTATAGCCGCACCAGGTGCCCATCAGGGCGATGACGAAGCCGAAGACGGCGGCCTTCACCAGGCCGGAGACGACGTCGTCCGTCTGCAGGAAGTCGAAGGTCGATTTCAGGTAGGCGGCGGAGACGAAGCCCAGCTTGAAGGTGCCGATCAGCCAGCCGCCCATCACCCCGAGCACATCCGCCACCAGCACCAGCAGCGGCAGGGCGATGACCGCGGCCAGCAGGCGCGGCGCCACCAGGTATTTCATCGGGTTGGTGGACAGGGTCGTCAGCGCGTCGATCTGGTCGGTCACCCGCATGGTGCCGATCTCGGCGGCGAAGCTGGCGCCGATCCGCCCGGCCACCATCAGCGCCGCCAGCACCGGGCCGAGTTCGCGCACCAGCGAGATGACGACGACGCTGGCGATGGCCGATTGCGCGTTGAAGCGGGCGAAGCCGGTATAGGATTGCAGCGCCAGGACCATGCCGGTGAAGACCGCGGTCAGCGCCACGACGGGCAGCGAGAACCAGGCGATCTCGACGAAGGCGCGCCAGAAGAGCCGGCCATAGAAGGGCGGCCGCAGCAGGTGGCTGATCGCCTCCAGCGCGAACAGCGCGATATTGCCGACCGTTTGGCAGGCGGCGATGGCGCCGCGGCCAAGCGCCGCGAGCGGATCGAGCAGGATGGCCCCCATCACGCGGCGCGATAGTCGCGGCGGTAGCGGGCGCCGAGGGCGGTCAGGATCTCGTAGCCGGCGGTCGCCGCCGCGGCGGCGACCTCGTCCGGCGTGAGGTCCGGCCCGATCAATTGCACGCTGTCGCCAGGCACGGGTTCGGGCACATCGGTCACGTCGAAGGTGATGAGATCCATGGAAACCCGGCCGACCAGGGGCACGGGCCGGCCGGCGATCCTGCCGACGGCCCGCCCCGAGAGTGACCGAAGGTAGCCATCGGCATAGCCGGCGGCAACGGTGGCGATCCGGGAGGGCCGCGCGGCGGTCCAGCTGGCGCCGTAGCCGACCGAGGTGCCGGCCGCGATCTCCCGAACCTGAAGGATGGGGGCGTCCAGCGTCACCACCTGGCGCAGCGGGTTCGCCGCCCCCGGGGTCGGGTTGATGCCGAACAGCGCGCAGCCCGGCCGGGCGAGGTCGGAAGCATAGGCCATGCCGCGGAACAGGCCGGAGGAATTGGCGAAGCTCCCCGGCACGCCCGGCAGCCGGGTGCGGATGGCGGCGAAGCGGCGGGCCTGCAGGGCGTTCAGCGGGTTCTCCGGATGGTCGGCGCAGGCGAGGTGGGACATGACGTAGCGAAGGTCGAGCCCGGCCAGCCGCGCCGGGTCGGCCACCACGGCGTCGATTTCGGCCGGCGCCAGGCCGAGCCGCGCCATGCCCGTATCGACGTGCAGCAGGGCGGGAAGTTGCCTGCCCGCGGTCCGGGCGGCGGCGGCCCAGGCGGCGAGGTCGCCCGCGCCGTTCAGCACCGGCAGCAGGCCGCTCTCCCCATCCTCGCCCGGGGCGAAGCCGTTCAGCACGGCGATCATCGGGCCTGGGCCGAGCGCGGCACGGAGCACCACGCCTTCGGCCAGGTGGGCGACGAAGAAGTGGCGGCAGCCGGCCGCGGCCAGGGCAAGGCCCACCGGCGCGGCGCCGAGGCCGTAGGCGTCCGCCTTCACCACGCCGGCGACGGCACCCGGCGCGGCCTGGTCCCGCAGCAGCCGCCAATTCGCCGCCACGGCGCCGAGATCGACGGTCAGCACCGCCTGCATCGAAGATCCCCGGTCATGCTGCGGCACGGCATGGACCGGGCGGGCGGCAGCGGCAAGGGGGCGCCGCGTAACGGAATGTGGGAGCTACGGCGCCTTGCTCCGAGGAAGGATCGGCGGCGGCGCCATAGCGCGTTGTTGGCAGAGCAGATTCACGCCTCCGGGCGATGCCGCCCTAATGCCCCTCCGGCCCGCCATGCACCTGGTCGAGGTCGCCGAAGCGGGTGAACTCGCTCTCGAAGAACAGCTTCACCGTGCCGGTCGGGCCGTGCCGCTGCTTGGAGATGATGAGCTCCGCCTTGTTGTGCGCCATCTCCATGTCGGCCTGCCACTTGGACATGGCTTCCTCGAACTTGCCGCCATTGTCGAAGCCCAGCTCCTTCGGGGCGCGCTGCGCCAGGTAGTATTCGTCGCGGTAGACGAACATCACCATGTCGGCGTCCTGCTCGATCGACCCCGATTCGCGCAGGTCGCTCAGCTGCGGCCGCTTGTCCTCCCGCTGCTCCACCGCGCGCGAAAGCTGCGAAAGGGCGATGACCGGCACCGACAGCTCCTTGGCGATCGCCTTCAGCCCCTGGGTGATCATCGAGATCTCCAGCACCCGGCTTTCCGGCCGCGTGCCGGCCGCCGGCCGCATGAGCTGGAGGTAGTCCACCACCACCAGCTCCAGCCCGCGGGTCCGCTTCAGCCGGCGGCAGCGGGTCCGCAGCGCGGAGATCGTGATCGCCGGCGTGTCGTCGATCACCAGCGGCAGGGTGGAGAGCTCGCGGCTCACCTCCACGAAGCGGTCGAAGTCGCGCTGGGAGATGTCGCCGCGGCGGATGCGGTCGCCGGAGATCCGGGCGCTCTCGGACAGCAGGCGGGTGGCGAGCTGGTCGGCGCTCATTTCCAGGGAGAAGATCGCCACGGTGCCGCGCGGCTGGACGTTCTCGCCCTTCTCCTGCGCTTCCCGCACCAGGGACTGGGCGGCGCCGAAGGCGATCTTGGTGGCGAGCGCCGTCTTCCCCATGGCCGGACGGCCGGCGATGATCATCAGGTCGGAGCCATGCATGCCGCCGGTCTTGGCATCCAGGTCGCGCAGGCCGGACGGCAGGCCGGAGACGCCGCCGGGGGTCGAGAAGGCCTTCTCCGCCAGCAGCACCGCATCGGTCAGGGCGCGTTCAAAGGTAACGAAGCCGCCATCGGTGCCGCCATCCTTCGACAGGTCGAACAACCGCTGCTCGGCCGCCTCCAGCTGCTCCTTGGCGGAGAGCTCGGCCTCCGAGCCAAAGGCGCGGTTGACCACCTCCTCCCCCACATCGACCAGCTGGCGGCGCAGCCAGGCGTCGTGGACGATGCGGCCGTATTCCCCGGCATTGATGATGCCGACCATGGCCGAGAGGAGCTGCGCCAGATAGGCCGGGCCGCCGACGTCATCCAGCAGGCCGGAATGCTCAAATTCCGGGCGCAGGGTGACGACGTCGGCCAGTTGCCCGGCCTCGATCCGGCGCTGGATGGCGCGGAAGATGCGGCCATGCGCGGCCTCGGCGAAATGTTCGGGGGCAAGGAATTCGGAGACCCGCTCATAGGCGCGGTTGTTGGCCAGCAGCGCGCCGAGCAGGGCCTGCTCCGCCTGGTAATTGTGCGGCGGCGTGCGCTGCGAGAGGCCGAGGAGGCCCCCGGCGCTCGCGAAAGGCGATGCTTGGTCGATGGTGTTCATCCGGCGACCCTAGCGCGGAACGGCCCCTGTGGATTGTGGGGATGGCTGTGGATAGCGGGGACGGTTCCGGTGTGGCAGCGGCGCGTGGTCCGTTGGCCACGGATCATGCCGCCCGCCGCAACCGCCACGCCAGCGGCAGCGCCAGCGCGCAGAGCCCCGCCATCGCCCAGAATCCCTGCCCACCCCAGGCCGCATAAAGCGGCCCGGAGGCGAAGGTCAGCAGGCCCATCGCCAGCCCTACCCCGATCGATGAATGCAGCGTCTGCGCCGTCGCCGCCTGCGCCGGCGGCATCGCGCCGAGCACCCGCATCGCCGCCAGATGCTGCGCCCCGAAAGTCACCGCATGGAGCAACTGCACCGCCGCCAGCGCCGGCAGCCACACCGTCTCCGCCGTCACCCCCCAACGTACCACCCCGGCGCCGGCCGCCAGCGCCGCCAGGCCGGGGGCACCCAGGCGCTCCACCAGCGGCTTTCCCCAGAGGAACAGCGCGACCTCCGCCACCACGCCCTCGGCCCAGAGCAGGCCGATCACCCCGGGGGAAAGCCCCGCCGCCTGCCAGTGCAGCGTGGCGAAGCCGTAATACAGCGCATGGCTGCCCTGGATCAGCGCCGAAAGCGGCAGGATCCGCCGGAAGGCCGGCACCTTGAAGGGCGCCGTGAAGCCGCCCCGGCCACGCCCGGCCGTCCGTTCCGCCGGGATGCCGCGCGCCGCCAGCGCGGTCAGCGCCAGGCTGGCGGAAGCGAGCCAGACCACGCTGGTCACGCCGAGCCATTCCACCGCCTGCCCCGCCGCGACCGCGGCCAGGATGAAGGAGAGCGACCCGGCGGAGCGCACCCTGCCGTAGTCGAACCGCCGCTCCCGCGCCGCGCCCAGGCAGAGCGCATCCGAGAGGGGGACCACCGGCGCGTTCACCATGGCGTGCAGCACGGCCACCAGCAGCAGCCAGGCAAAGCCCTCCGCCAGGGCGAAGCCGGTCACCGTGCAGGCGGCCAGCGCCGCGGCCAGCACCAGGATGCTCCGCGCATCGCCGAAGCCATCCGCCCCCCGCCCGACCGCCGGCGCCGCCAGCAGCCGCACGACGGACCCGGTGGCGAGCACCAGGGCGATCTGCTGGGCGGTCAGCCCATGGTCGCGCAGCACCGCCGGCAGAAAGGGCATCAGCACGCCCACCGCGGCGAATTGCGCGGCGAACAGCCAGGCGAAGCGGGCCGGGACCCCCGCCGGCTCAGCCATGCGGGTCGCGCGCCGCATCCAGGTGCTGGCGGAGGGCGCGCAATTCCGGCAGCAGCCGGGCGATCCGCGCCTCCGGCAGCACCGCCTCGATGCCGGCGAAGGCCTCGACCGCCGCCCGCACCGCCGCCTGCCGCCGGCTGCGCCCGGCCGGCGTCAGCCAGATGCGGCGGCTGCGGCCATCCTCCGGATCGGGCTCGACCCGGATCAGCCCCCGCTCCTCCAGCCGCTGCACCGTATTGGTGATGGCGCCTTTCGCCACCTGCAGCGCCCGGGCGAGGCGGGCCGGCGTCGTGCCGTCCTGCACCCGCACCAGGTGGTTCAGCAGCACGAAGTGGGACAGCAGCAGCCCGTCAGCCTGCGCCTGGTCGAAGCGGGCGCGGGCCAATTGCTCGATGATGCCGATTTCGTTCAGCAGCGCGAAGATCGGCGGGTCCTGGGGCGGAGTCGCATGGGTCACGTTCGCAGGATACGCGATTCCGCCGGCCAGCGCAGAGTCGGCGCCGCTTGCGCCCCGGCGGGCAGGAAGCCGAGCCGGCCGAGCATCTGGATCCGCCCCGGCGCGGCGACGCCGAGCAGCCCGTGCAGCGCCGCCCGGTGGCCGTCCATCTCCGGATATTCCTGCAGGGCCTGGCTGACCGGATGCAGCGCCAGCCCCTGCGCCGTCGCCGCCAGGTTGAGCCGCAGCCAGTCCCGGCCGGCGGCGAAGGCCGCATCCTGGCCGTCCCCGGCGCTGGTGGTCCAGACATAGGCCGGGGTGGCGGCCAGCATGGGCCGGTAGCGGTCGACCATCGCCTGGTAACCGGGCTGGCCCGGCGTGGCGAAGCCCTCCCGCGTGATCACGCCGCGCTCGATCAGCGGGTCGAGCCCCGGGCCCCAGACCGAGACGCCATCGGGCTGCGCCGCCACCGCCGCGCGGCCGAGCCGCATCAGGTTGACGGTTTCGAGATGCGTCGCGGGCGTCGCCGCCTCGGTCTCCCAGGCCGCCCAGGTCAGCTCGCGCAAGCCGGCGACCAGGCCGGGGGCCTCGGTCCCGCCGAAGCCCGCCTGCGGGCCGAGCGCGGCGGCGATCCGGGCCAGGCGCTCGGCCCCCACCGGGCGGGCCTGGTCGAAGGGCAGCTTGGCGCTGCGCCGCTCGGGCGCCTGGGCAAACAACGGGTCGGGCGTGGCGGTCCCGGGCAGGCGCCGCAGCCGGGCGACCGGCCGGGTGTCGAGCCGGCTGCTCGGAATGCCCTGCGGGAAGGGCTCGATCGACAGCGCGATCCCCTCCTGCGCCGCGGCCATGCGGAACAATTCGGCGAAGCAGCCGAGCCCGATGGTGATCTGCCGGTCGAACGGGTCGGTGGCCGGCAGCCGGCGGTCCAGGTCGCAGCGCGGCGTCGTCGCCGACCAGCTCCAGCAGCCAGGGCTGCCGGTTGTGCGGGTTGGGCGCCAGCACGGCCCAGCCGGCGGCGCGCACCCGCCAATCCGGATGCGTGCCGGCCGGCGCGGCGCGCCAGGGTGCCAGGGGGTCGGGCGCGGCGGCGGGCGGCGCGCTCGACAGCGTCTGCGCGGCGGCAGGCGTGGCGGCCAGCGCCAGCAGGCCGCGGCCGGCGGTGGCGAGGAGGATGCGGCGGGTCGGCATGGTCGTCTCCGGGTTGTAGTTCAACGCTGAACCATATGGTTCAACGCTGAACTTCATGCAAGCGCTTTCCGGCGGCGAGGCTTGCCATTCGGATCGTCCCGGCCCATGCATGGCGCCGCATGCCCGACCCCCACACCCCCATGTTCGACGCCCGGGTCAAGGCCGTGTTGGGCCCCACCAACACCGGCAAGACACACCTGGCGATCACCCGCCTGCTGGCCCACAGCAGCGGCATCATCGGTTTCCCGTTGCGCCTGCTGGCGCGCGAGAATTACGACCGCATGGTGGCCGCGAAGGGCGAGCGACACGTCGCCCTGATCACGGGGGAGGAGAAGATCGTTCCGCCCGAGGCGAAGTGGTTCGCCTGCACGGTGGAGGCGATGCCGCTCGACCGCCGGGTGGAATTCGTCGCGGTGGACGAGATCCAGCTCTGCGCCGATCCGGATCGCGGGCATGTCTTCACCGACCGGCTGCTGAATGCGCGCGGCATGGTCGAGACCATGTTCATGGGCGCCGAGACGGTCCGCCCGCTGCTGCAGCGGCTGGTGCCGCAGGCCGAGATCGAGACCCGCCCGCGCCTCTCGCAGCTGACACATGCCGGCCCGGCCAAGCTGACCCGCCTGCCGCCACGCAGCGCCGTCGTCGCCTTCTCGGCGGCCGAGGTCTACGCGATCGCCGAAGCCATCCGCCGCCGCCGCGGCGGCTGTGCGGTGGTGATGGGCCGGCTGAGCCCGCGCACCCGCAACGCACAGGTGGCGCTGTACCAGAACCGGGAGGTCGATTTCCTGGTGGCGACGGATGCCATCGGGATGGGGCTGAACATGGATGTCGACCATGTCGCCTTCGCCGCGCTGCAGAAATTCGATGGCCATGTCGCCCGCGCGCTGAACGCGCAGGAAGCCGCGCAGATCGCCGGCCGCGCCGGCCGCGGCATGCGCGACGGCACCTTCGGCACCACCGGCGACTGCCCGCCCTTGCCGGACGAGATCGTCGACAAGATCGAGAACCATAATTTCGAATCGCTGCAGACGCTGGCCTGGCGCAACAGCGAGCTCGACTTCACCAGCGTCGATGGGCTGCTCGACAGCCTGGCGATGCCGCCGCCGCTGCCGGGCCTGGCGCGCGGCCACGACGCGGACGACTTCATCACCCTGTCGATGCTGGCGCGCGAGCAGGAATTGCGCGCGCTGGCCGGCGGCCGCAGCCGCGTACGGCTGCTGTGGGAAGCCTGCCAGGTGCCGGACTTCCGCAAGCTGGCGGACGACACCCATGTCCGGCTCTGCGGCCGCATCTTCAAGCACCTGGCCGAGGATGGCGTGCTGCCCGACGATTGGGTGGCCGGGCAGATCGCGCAATGCGGCGCGACCGAGGGCGACCTCGACACGCTGATGGCCCGCCTGGCGAATATCCGCGTCTGGTCCTACATCGCCGCCCGCGCCGACTGGACCCGCGACGCCGCGACCTTCCAGGCGGAAGCCCGCAAGGCGGAGGACGCGGTCTCCGACGCGCTGCACGAACGGCTTACCGCCCGCTTCGTCGACCGCCGCGCCGCGCATCTGCTCCGCCGGCTGGACGACACGGAAGGCGAGGACCTGCTCTCCGCCGTCACCCGCCAGGGCGAGGTGGTGGTCGAGGGCCATACCGTCGGCAAGGTCGCCGGCTTCCTGTTCCATCCGGAGGCCGAGGCGGCGACCGAGGAGGAGCGGAAGCTGGTCCTCCGCGCCGCCCGCCGCGCGCTGCGGGAGGAGATGCCCCGCCGCGTCGCCACCGTGGAGACGGCGAAGGACGATGCCTTCGCGCTGACGCCGAACCACCGCGTCACCTGGACCAGCCCCGGCGCCGAGCCGGCGGAGATCGCCCGGCTGCGGATCGGCACCGAGCCCGGCAAGCCGCAGGTCGAGGTGCTGGCGAGCGAGTTCCTCGACGGCGCCCAGCGCGAACGGGTCCGCGCCCGGCTGGCCAAGTATGTGGAAGGGTTGGTGGGCAAGGAGCTCGCCATCATCGCCACCATCGAGGCGAAGGCGGAGGCCGAGGGCGCGCTGCGCGGCCCGGCCTTCACCCTGCGTGAGCATCTCGGCCTGGTCCCCGGCAACACCAATGCCGGCATCAACCAGGACCTGCGGCAGAAGCTGAAGGCGATCGGCGTCCGCGCCGGCCGCTTCGCGCTCTTCGTGCCGGAGGCGCTGAAGCCGCGCGCCATGGCGCTGCGCGCCCAGCTCTGGGCGATGTCGCGCAATATCGACACCCCGGCGCTGCCCGCCCCCGGCCTGGTGGCGCTGCAGCTGCGCGAGGCACATGAGGGTGAGACCAACCCGCCGCCCCCGATCGGCTGGCCGCCCGGCTTCGCCCAGACCATGGGCTGGCTGCCGGCCGGGCCGGTGCTGCTGCGGCTGGACGTCGCCGAACGCATCGCCGCCGAACTTGGCTTCCTGACCCGCCGGGCGCCGGCGCCGCCGCCGCCCGACCTGGCCAGCCGGCTGGGCGTGAAGGCG
>JBMOJU010000258.1:0-7896 GCA_049315625.1 Paracraurococcus sp. | reverse complement strand
TTCGGGTACGGCCTTCGCCGCGCTGGCGGTCTCCTGGTCGGCGGTCGGCAGCGCCTATCTCGCCGGCTACGAGTTGCAGTTCCGGCCGGCCTCGGTGGCGGTGTGGCAGGGCTATGCCGCGGGGCTGGGTGCGACCGCGGCCGCGGTGCCGACGGCGGAGCCCACGGCGTTCCGGGTGCGCAGCCAGGCGCGCAGCGGAGCGGGATCGGGCTGGCGCGAGGCGCTGATCCCGGCCGCCGTCTCCACGCCGGCCGCGACCGGCATCACGGGCGGCGTGCGGCTGTCCGGCGGCTTTCCCGCGGATGCGGTGCGGCTGCAGGTCTTCGAGGCCAGCAGCACCAGCCTCGCCGCGGCCGTGAAGCTCGCGACCGAGCCGACCTCGCTCTTCTGGGACCGCACCGGCCTCACCACCGGCCAGACGCGCTGGTACTGGCTGCGCAGCGTCTCGGCCGAGGGCAACGTCTCCGCCTTCGCCGGCCCGGTCACCGCCACCGCATTGTAGGAGGCCCGCCATGCCGGCGCGCATCGATGACCTGCTGGTCCTCAACGCCCATCTCAACAAAACCGACTTCGCCAAGTACCTGCGCGACCGCGAGGCGGTGCTGCCGACCGATTTCGGCGGGCTGGGGGATGGCGTGGCGAATGACCGCAGCGCCATCCAGGCTTGCTTCGATCGGGCGGCGGCGGATCAGAAATTCGCAGTGATCCCGCCCGGCATCTGGAATGTCGGCAGCGGGGTCACGCTGGGCGGCGGCGCGCGTGGGCTGATCATGCGCGGCGTCATTCGCTACACCGGCGCGGCCAATGCCCCGGCCACCGTGCTGACGCTTGGCGATGGCGGCACCACGCGCAACGGCGAGAAGCTCTATGCTGGGCTGCAGGTGGTGCGGCAGATCCAGTCCGACTGGGCCTCCGAGACGGATATCGGCATCCTGGTCCGCAACATCGACGCCTCGGTGGTGGAGCTTCGCCTAGTCTCCGGCTTCACCATCGGCATGCGCACGCTGGGCGATGGCCGCGGCGTCGAGGACAGCACCTTCCATCTGCTGCGCATCCTGAACAACCGCTACGGCCTCGACATCCGGGCCGAGACCGCGACGGCCTGGAACACCTCGGTTCGCTATTATGGCGGGCACTTCGCCATCGCCACCGGCATCAACCGGACCATCGACCGCTACGGCATCCGCTTCTCGCGCGGGGCGGGCGGCTACAACAACCACAACCGGCACGTCTTCGACGGACCGAATTTCGAGCTGCGGCAGCTCGACCCAAACGTCGCCATCCCCTTCCTGAACGAGACGGACGGCACCGCCATCATCGGGCGCGCACTGCGCATGGAGGCCTGCTCGCCGATCGTGGCGCGGCACACTGGCAGCGCGACGGACTGCGAATACGAGGTGGCCTGGGCCAATACCTATGCCGTGCGGATGGACTACACCTCGACGGCCGATCGCGCCGGCAATGCGGTGATCAACCGCCACCGCGCGCCCGCCTCGCGGCTGCTGCGGGTGCTGGAGGCGGTGCCGAACCTGCGCGCGGCCGCCTTCCGGCAAAGTGCCACCGAGATCGGTGTCGAGAAGCTAGCGACGCTGGCGACCTCGACGACGGCGGCCACCACGCTGGCGGGACTGTGCTTCAACGGGCTGGACGGGATTGCGGCGACGTCCCGCGGGCTGCTGCTGGATGCCAATCGGGGCATGGCCTTCGTGGTGGATACCTCCTCGGCCAAGGAGTTCGCGCTGGCGCATTGGCTGGTCGGTGGTGCCGATGGCGGCCGGTTATTCGTGCGGGTGTTTGATGGCGCGGCCAATGTGCGGGAGAACATCGCCGGCGACGTGCTGGCCTCCGGCACCACCATGCAGTGGAACGCGCCGGCGAAGGGCTGGAATGCCGGCGCGGTGATGGCCGACGCCTCGCTGAACCGGCGCCAGACGATCCGGGTCGGCGCCAGCGTGGCCTTCGCGCAGGTGGGCATCATCGGCTTCGACGGGCAGATCGAGCTGGAGGCGCTGCGGCTGTTCGGGCTGCCGGAGGCGGCGCCGGCGGTGCTCTTTGCCTGCCCCTCAGTGCCGATCGGGACGCGCAGCCTGGCACTGGAGACCACCTGGGACCTGCCGAGCCTCACCGCGGGCTCGACCGCGAACATTGACGTGACCGTGCCTGGCGCGCGGCGTGGTGACTTCGCCGACGCGTCGCTCGACACCAGCAGCATCGCCTTCATCTTCGACTGCCATGTCTGGTCGAACAACAGCGTGCGCGTCACGGCGCGGAACGTCAGCGCCTCGACGGTGGATCTCGCCGCGGCGCCGCTGTCCGTGCAGGTGACGAAGCGGCGGGTGCCGTAGCGGCTCCCTGCCAGAAGGCGAACCGCGGCGCGATCCGGGGCGCGGTGAATCAGCCGGGCGAGGAGGCCGCCGCCGCGCGCGGCAGCTTTCCGCTGCTGAACCGCGCCTTCCGGATCGTCGAGCGGCTGTAGAGACGGGAGATCACACGATGAGCGAGGACGAGGTGGCAACGAAGCTCGCCGTGCACGAGGCGGTCTGCGCCGAGCGCTGGAAGCAGGCAAACGACCGCCTCGGACGCATCGAGGTTGTGCTCGCGGCGATCGTGCTGCTGCTGCTAGTCGGCGAGGGCAGCGTCATCGCGGTGCTACGCCGGATGCTCGGCGGCTGATGGGGCCGCACAACAGCTATGGCCAGGCCCTGCTTTACGGCTACGTCGCCTGCCACGCTCGATCAGCAGAGAGGGCATCGGTGCCTGCGTCATCGACTCGCAGGTCCGGCAGGAGAACGCAGGCCGGACGTGGCGCACGACCTCGAACCGGCCGGGGCGGTACTCCAGGGTTCAACGTATACGTTGAACCGGTGATGTCGTCACCCACCTTGCGCAGCGCGCCGCCGCAGGCGCGACAGGTGCAGCCCTCGGCAGGCAGGTGCTCGACATCCCGCCGCGGCAGGCTGTCGGGCAGCGGCTTGCGGCCGCGGCGCCGCGCCTTCTCCGGCGCCTGGGTGCTGGCACTGAGGCTGGATGCTCGTCAACACCGTGCTGGAGATGGCCGGTGTCGAGGACGAACTCGCCGCGCGCGCGAGCCGTCATCTGCGCGAGATGGAAGGCTTCTTCCAGGCCTGCCTGCGGGACGCCGGCGCGGCGCCGGGGCGCGACGAGGAACTCGAGGCCATGCTGATGCTGTATGCGGATACCACTTTTCGCGAGCTGGGCGTTCAACGACTGGCACAATAGACGTGGAGCGCTGGGCGTGTAGGCGGAAGCGGCAGCCGGGTTATGGCGGGGAATACGCACTTGTATTCTGGACTGAATGGTCCACAATACAAGCGGCCGGTCAGATCGGCCTAGGTCAACGTTCGGTCCGAAGGAACAGACCGGAGTGTCCAGGGGAAGCGTCATGAAGGTCTTCCACGCGCCCAACACGCGCTCGGTCCGCATCCTCTGGCTGCTTGAGGAGCTGGGGCTTCCCTATGAGCTTGAGACGTACAAGCTCGGCGATCCCGCCATGCGCTCGCCCGAATACGCCAAGGTCCATCCGATGGGTCGCGTGCCGGCGCTGCAGGACGGCGACACAACGATCTTCGAGTCCGGCGCGATCGTTCAGTATGTTCTCGCCCGGCATGGCAACGGCCGCATGGTGCCCGAGGTCGCCTCTCCGGACTTCCCGCAATACCTGCAATGGCTGCATTACGCCGAGGGCATGATCATGCCACCGGTGAATATCATCGTCGTGGAAACGATCCTGCTGCCGCCCGACCGCCGCAACCAGGTCAACGTTGAACGCGCCACCAAGTTGCTGTCGCGCATGCTCAGCGCGGTGGACGCGCATATGGAAGGGCGTGAGTTTCTTGCCGGCGCGTTCAGCGGGGCCGACATAATGACCGGCCATGCCTGTACCGTGGCGGCCCGGCTTGGCGCCGACGTCGCCGACAAGCCCAATGTCGCCGCTTATATCGCGCGGCTGAATGCGCGCCCAGCGATGCAGCGCGCCTGGGCGGCGTAAACTCCGGCGCATGCGGCGGGAGGACAGCACCATGGCGAAACCCGTCTGCCTGATCCTGGGCGCCGGCGCCGGCATCGGCGGCAACGTGGCCAAGCGCTTCGCGCGCGAGGGATACCACGCGGTCCTGGCACGCAGGTCCGACCAGCAGGGCCTCGACCGCCTGGTTGGTGAGATTGAGGCCGACGGCGGTTCGGCCGTCGGCTTCATCGTCAACGCGGTACTTGAAGACAGCATCGAGCGGCTGGTCGATACCGTCGAGACCGATATCGGCCCGATCGAGGTGGCGATCTTCAATCTCGGCGCCCAGATCGGCAGCCGGACCCTGGCCAACACGTCGCTGAAGGCGTTCGAGGTCGGCTGGCGCATGGCCACATTCGGCCTGTTTCGTCTGGCGCAGTCGCTGTTCCCGCACATGGAACGCCGGGGCAAGGGGACATTGCTCGTCACCTCGGCGACGGCCGCGATGCGCGGCAATGCCGGGCAGCACTCGCACGCCGCGGCGATGGCCGGGCGCCGCATGCTCTGCCAAACCCTCAATGCCGAGTTCGCGGCCAAGGGCATCCATGTGACCCACATCGTCATCGACGGCGCCGTCGACGCGCCGGATACGCTCGGCAAGATGCTGGGACCGGAGCGCTACCAAGCGCTGCGCCGGAGCAAGGGCCTGGAGAAGGACGGCCTGCTCGTCCCGGCCGAGATCGCCAACACCTATTTCCATCTCGCCCACCAGCATCGCTCGGCCTGGACCCATGAGCTCGATCTGCGCGCCTACTCTGACCTGGCGTGGTGGAACCATACGGCCAGCGGATCGGTCTAGGCATGCTTGCCCGCAACTGGAGGATATGCACATGCGCAAGGCCATCATCCTGGGCGTTGGGCCGGAACGAGGACTGGGCGCGCAACTCGGCCAACGCTTTGCCGCCGAAGGTCTCCATGTCTTCGTGGCGGGCAGGACCCAGGCCAACATCGATGCCGCCGCCGACGCGATCCAGCGCGCAGGCGGACAGGCATCTGCCGTGCTCACGGATGCCACGGACGAACAGCAGGTCGCCGCACTGTTCGAGCAGGCCGGCAGTGACATCGATCTCGCCATCTATAACGCCGGCAACAACACGCCCGGGCGCATTCTCGAGATGACGGCGACCTATTTCGAGGAAAGCTGGCGCATCGTCTGCTTCGGCGGCTTCCTGTTCGGCCGGGAGGCCCTGCGGCGGATGGTGCCCGCGGGGAGAGGAACGCTGCTCTTCACCGGCGCCAGCGCGTCGTTGCGCGGTCGCGCCGGCTATGGCGCCTTCAACTCGTCCAAGGGCGCGCTGCGCAATCTCGTCCAGGCCATGGCCAAGGAGTATGCGCCCGATGGCATCCATGTCGGCCATGTCGTCATCGATGGCCCCATCCGGGGCGACAAGTTCATCACGCGCCGGCCGGAGATCGCCGCCCAGATCGGGGATGAAGCGATGATCAGCATCGAAGGCATTGTCGATGCCTTTGTCTATCTCCACAGGCAGCCGCCTGGCGCATGGTCGTTCGAGGTCGACGTCCGTACCTCCAAGGAACGCTGGTAGATCCAGCAAAGCCCCGCCTTGTCGGTGCGGCGAACGAGGCAGGCGTGATAGCCGCCGCGGGCAACACGCCCGGCCACATGGCCTCCGATGCCGGCACCGGCACCCAGGATCAGGCAGACGGATTTGGTCATGGTTTCGTCCTTCGTCTGGGCGGAGCCGCGCGTGCGGGCGCCGGCTGGACGTGACGGCTTGCTATTGTGGACCAATAGGTCCAGAATATCGGCATGGCACGCCCCACGGAGTTCGATCGATCCAAGGCGGTGAACAAGGCGTTGGTGCTGTTCTGGCGCAAAGGCTACCAGGCCAGCTCGATGGCTGACCTACTGGCGGCCATGGGCATCGGCCGCAGCAGCTTCTATGCCGCCTTCACCGACAAGCGCAGCCTCTTCGTCGAGTGTCTCGATCTGTTCGCGGAGCGCACGATGGACCTGCTGCGCCGCGCGCGCACCGAGATGCCGCCGATCGACGCGTTGCAGAGCTTCTTCGAACGCAACTTCATCGGCGCACCCGGTGCCGGCGCCGCGAGCAGGCACTGGGGCTGCATGCTCGTGAACACCGTGCTGGAGATGGCCGGTGTCGAGGACGAACTCGCCACGCGCGCGAGCCGTCATCTGCGCGAGATGGAAGGCTTCTTCCAGGCCTGCTTGCGGGACGCCGGCGCGGCGCCGGGGCGCGCCGAGGAACTCGCGGCCATGCTGATGCTGTTCAACGAGGGCATTCGCGTCTCCAGCCGCCGCCGGTTGCCCGACAGGCAGCACCTGCAACCCATCGTCACCACCTTCCGCCTGGTACGGGATGCCATCGCATGACCATCGCCGCCGGATCGCCGCTGCTGACGTCCCCGATCGGCCCGACGATCATGCGGCTGGCGGCTCCCAACATGATCGCCATGGTGGTGACCATGATCACCCTGGTGGCCGAGGCGTGGTACGTCGGCCGGCTCGGGACCACCTCCCTGGCGGGGCTGGCGCTCGCCTTCCCGATGATGATGCTGTTGATGACGTTGTCGGGCGGGTCGATCGGCGGCACGGTCACCGGGGCCGTGGCACGACGCCTGGGGGCCGGCGACCGAACCGGGGCGGAAATGCTGGCGTTTCACGCGCTGCTGCTGGCGGTGTTGCTGGCCGGCGCGTGCGCACTGGTCTTTCTGTTCGGCGGACGCTGGATCTACGGCCTGCTCGGCGGATCCGGCGCGGTACTGGCGGAGGCGCTGGCCTATTCCGATGTGCTGTTCCTGGGCTGCGTCAGCGTATGGCTTGCGAATATCCTGGCCGCCATCGTCCGCGCCACCGGGAACATGCCGGTCGCGGCCAATGGGCTGGTGGCGGGTTCGGCGCTCCAGGTTGCTGCCGCGGGCGTGCTGGTTTTCGGCCTCGGCCCATTTCCGAAGATGGGGATCGCGGGTGCGGCCGCGGGCATCGTCATCGGGTATGCGCTGGCCTCCATCATGCTGCTGCGCTTCCTGACGACCCGGTGCGTCGAACTGCGCCTGCGGCTTTCAGGGATGCCGGTGAAGCTGGCGCCGATGGCGCAGATCCTTAAGGTGGGCGGCCTGGCATCGATCAATACGTTCTGCACGCTCGCCGCGGTCATCGTGATCACCGCGTTCATCGCGCGCCTCGGCGTTGACGTGCTGGCGGGCTACGGCATCGGCTCGCGTCTGGAGATGCTGATGATCCCGATGGTCTTCGGCTTCGGGGCTGCCGCCACCGCCCTGGTCGGCGTGCACTTCGGCGCCGACGCGATCGAGCGAGGACACCGGGCCGGCTGGACGGCCGCCTTCTACAGCGCTGCCCTGTGCGGCCTGACCGGCGGGACGATCGCCCTTTTTCCGGGGCTCTGGGCCAATCTGTTCACGGACTCGGAGGCGATTCGGGCCGCCTGCCGCACCTACCTGCAGATTGTCGGCCCGTTCTACGCCTTCTTCGGGCTGGCGCTTTGCCTGTACTTCGCCTCGCAAGGGTCCGGGCGTATCCTGTGGCCGGTCACCGCCGCCGTGTTGCGGGTCCTGGTGATCGTCCTGGGCTGTGCTGTCCTCTCCCGCGTCCCGGCCGCCGGTCCCGAGCATTTCTTCTGGCTGATCGTCTCAGGCATGGTCGTTCAGGCCCTCGTCTCCGGCACGGCCATCCGGTTCGGCGCCTGGACCAGGGGCTCCGCGCCCGGGCAGAACCGTCCAGCGCGGGCCTGACTGCTGCCCTGGCCGCGGGCCGGAGATCGTGCCCCACGGCACGGTGTCGAGCCCGAACAACATCCTCGCTCGCCAAGCCATTACGTGTTGGATCGACAGCGACGGTTCGAATCCGGGCGCACTCCCTCCGCCAG
>JBMOJU010000257.1:0-7905 GCA_049315625.1 Paracraurococcus sp. | reverse complement strand
CCGGCCGGGCTGCTGCAGGGCCAGCAGAAGCTGGCGCACCAGATGCTGGACGCGCTGCTGGCCAGCCAGTCGGCGATGTTCGGCGCGGCACGCCAGACCGGCGAGGCCGCGACCCAGGCGGCCGAGCGGGCGCGCTGAGGCCAGCCTGCCCTGCGCCGGTCACGGCGCCGGCGCAGGAAAATTTTGCGGTGCAGCGGAACGCCCCGCCGGGCCGCCTGTTCTCCATCGGCGGTCGCATGATGCCGCGGAAGGCGGATGATACTTTGGTTGTGACGTTCAGTATTTAACGTCATGACAAATTATCGGTGCCTTGCGGCAGTCATGACTGGCATGCCGTGAAGGAGAACCCCATGGCCGAGACCGATCCCCCCGGACGCCTGGTCGAAGAACGGATCGTCCCGGTGCTCGCGGAAACGGCCGTGGTCTACAAGGAGCGGGTCGTCGCCGAGCGCGTGCGGCTCCGCAAGACGGTCCAGTCGGACCGCGAGAGCCTGGACATCCCGGTCCAGGCCGAGTCCATCGAGGTGGACCGCATCCCCGTCGGCGCCTGGGTCGCGGCGCCGCCTGCCATCCGGCAGGAGGGGGCGACCACCATCTATCCGGTGATCGAGGAAGTCCTCGTCGTCGAGAAGCGGCTGCGGCTGGTGGAGGAAGTGCGCATTACCCGCCGCAGCACCACCCGCCACCACCGCGAGGAGGTCGAGCTGCGCCGCGAGCAGATCGCGGTGGAGCGCGAGACGGCGCCCGGACCAGCGGGCGGCGACCCCGCCGGCTGAGGACCGCAAGGTCCGACTATTCATTTCAAAGGAGATTGCATGATGGAATCCGTGATCGGGCTGCTGCGCAGCCACGACGTCGCCACGCGCGCCCAGACGGCGCTGATCGAGGCCGGCTGCAGCCGCGAGGCGGTGACGATCTATGCCGCCGCGGCGCAGGCCGGGCTGCAGGCGCTGCTGGTGGAGCGCGGCCTGGCGCCGGAGCGCGCCGCGCAATACGCCCAGGCGGTCGCCGGCGGCGGCGTGCTCGTCGTGGCGGAGGCCGAGAAGGCCGATGCCGCGCTCGAGGCGCTGAACCGCTTCGAGCTGGTGACGCCGGAGGCGCTGATCGCGCACGCGACCGAGACGGTGGAGCGCGCCCGCACGGTCGAGGAGCGGCTGACCGTCGGCAAGCAGGAAGTGACCGGCGGCAAGCGCCTGGTCACCCATGTCACCGAGCATGCGGTGGAGAAGCCGGTGACCCTGCACCAGGAGGAGGTGGAGGTGGAGCGTCGCGCCGAGGACCGCGCACTCAGCCCCGCGGAAGCCGCGCAGGCCTTCCGCGAGGAGACGGTGGAGCTGACCGCGACCAGCGAGCGGGCCGTCGTCTCCAAGGAGGCCCGCGTCACCGGCGAGGTGGCGCTGCGCAAGCGGAGCGCCGAGCACCGCGAAGTGGTGCGCGACACGCTGCGGTCGCAGGAGGTCGAGGTGGAGACGATCCGCGAGACGCCGGCGCCCGGTCCGGCGCGACGGTGACCTGAGCAAGGCTGCCGGGAGGGGGCGATGCTCCCTCCCGCCCGCGGCCGCGACGACGGCGTCGAAGGAGACCAGCTGCACTTGCAGGCGCCGGTCGGGTGTGACCGCGGCGGGTGTCTCGAGCGGGCGCCTGAATGACCCGTTCGCCGACAGCTGGTGACGGAGGACGATGGTGCCCGGCACGATCCAGCCGGTCGGGAAGCGGCCGGAGCCCCGGCCTGGCGATCCCGGCCGGCGTGCCGAAGACCACGGTGGCAACCGGCGGCGCTTCGGCCAGCGTTGCGATGACCCCGGCGTCGCGATGACCACGGCATGCACGGCGATGCGGCGGAAGGCGAGGGCGATGAGCCGGGTCGCCACCGGCCGCGCGGCGACGCGGGCGGAGAGGAGGATCGACCCGAAAGGACCGTGGAATTAGTGTCGGGCTCGCATCCACGGGTGCCGCGCCGCGCCGCTCTGCGACATGCGGCCGCCCCTTTGGCAAGGCCTGTCGGCCTGCGCACCCGGGGGTCGGGCACCCTCCCGTTACGCTTCGTCGCGGCCCGGCGGCGGGATGGGCTTGAACCGCGGGCCGCACTGGGCAACATCTTGCGGATGGAAACGCACCGGCGCCCCGGGTCGCCCTTTCAGGACCCGCCCCCGCCCATCCTGGACATGACGCCGGAGGGCGACTTTCGCGACCCGCTGCCGCCACCGCGCGGCAGGCTGGACCGCATCCTCGGCAAGGTCGGCGGCCTCGCGCTGCTGCTGACCCTGGCGGCGGGCGGGCTGCTGCTGGTGGCGCTGGCCATCCTGTTTGTCGGGCTGCTGCTGCCGGTCGCGATCGGCGCCGGGCTGGTCGCCTTCGTCTCGCTCTGGTGGCGGATGCGGCGGCTGAAGCGCGCCGGCGGCGCGCCGGGCGCGGGTCCGGATGGCGTCCGCTTCGTGGTGCTCCGCCGCTGACCCACCGATGGCCGGCGGAGGTGCCGCCTGTCCCAGCCCTTCGAGATCGACCCCAACCGCCTCTATGACGTCGCACCGGACGGCACGCCCCGTACCGATACGGGGCGGCCGCCCGCCTGGCTGGATGCGCGGCACCGGCAGGTGCTGGGCTGGGCGATGCTCGGCGCGGCGGCGGTCGGCGCGCTGGCCGGGCTGACGGTGCTGGCTTTCGCGCTGGGCGCACGGCTGCTGGCGGCGGGGCTGGCGCTGGCGACGCTGGCGGCGACGCCGCTGCTGGGTGTCGGCCCGGCGCTGGACTGGTGGCGGCACCGGCGGCCCTACCGGCGGCGGCACCGTGCCCGTCCGGCGGACTTCCCGCCGGGGTAGGCGCTGGCTACATCCCCCCGCATACGGGAGGAACCACATGACCCATCGACCGGGGCGCCGCCTGGCGCTCGGCGTGATCGGCGCGGCGCTGGCCGCGCCCGCCCTGCGCGCACAGCGGCCCGGCGCCATCCGCATCATCGTCCCCTTCGCCCCCGGCGGCTCGACCGATGCAGTCGCGCGGCTGGCCTCGGTCGGGCTGGCGCAGCGGCTGGGCCAGCCGGTGGTGGTGGAGAACCGCTCCGGCGCTGCCGGCGCAATCGGGACGGAGGCGGTGGTGCGCGCTGCGCCGGATGGCCTGACCTGGCTGCTGACCTTCGACAGCCATGCGGTGCTGCCGGCGCTGCTGCCCAACCTGCCCTTCGACCTGATGCGCGACCTGGCCCCCGTCATGCTGATCGGCGGCGCGCCCTATGTCATCGCCTGCCGGCCGGACCGGCCCTTCCAGGATCTCGCCGGGCTGGTGGCGGCGGCGCGGGCGAGGCCGGATGCGGTCTCCTACGGCTCGACCGGGAACGGGACCATCGGCCACCTGACGATGATGCTGATCCAGGCCCGAACCGGCACGCGCATGCCGCATGTCGCCTATCGCGGCGGCGGGCTGGCGGTGAACGACACCATCGCCGGGCATGTCGACGTGATGATCGGCAGCGCCGCACTGCTGGCGCCGCATGTCGCCGGCGGCACGCTGCGTGCCATCGCCCAGTTCGGGCCGGCCCGGCTGCCGGCGCTGGCCGGGGTGCAGACCGCCGGGGAGGCCGGCTTCCCGGGCCTGGAGGCGGAGGCCTGGTGGGGCGTCTTCGCCCCCGCCGGCATCCCGGCGCCGCTGGTCGCCCGGATGAACGCCGCGCTGCGGGAGAGCCTGGCGGAGGAGCGGGTGCGGCGGCAGATGGAGGAGACGCAGCAGGCCCGCCTGGTGCTGTCCGACCCGCCGGCGCTGCAGGCCTTCGTCGAGCGGCAGGTGGCGGTCTGGGGCGCGGTGGTGCGGGAGAACGCGATCCGGCCGGATTGACCGATGGTGACGGAATGCCCTTCAACGATGGAATCGCGGGAAGAACCCCAGTGATTCCAAAGGGCATTGTTTCGCAGGTTCGATGGCGTCAAGGGCTCCGAAGCGCGCTACTCCGCCGCGGCGGCGAGCGGCGACGCGGCCACCAGCCCGAAGGCCTCCGCCAGCAGCCGGTAGCTGCGCTGCCGCGCGGCCGGGTCGTGGCAGGGGGTCAGCACCGCGACCTCCTGCACCCCATGCGCCGCGGCCAGGGCCTCAACCTTCGCCCGCACCTGCTCCGGCGCGCCGACGATGGCCTTGGCGCGGATCGGCGCCAGGTGCGCCCGCTCGGCGTCGGAGAAGGGGTAGGCCTCGGCCTCCTCGACGCTCGGCAGCGGCGGGAAGCGGCCGGTGTCGCGGTACAGCCGCCACAGCTCGCGCGACTTGTACAGCCGCCAGGCCTCGGCCTCGGTGTCCGCGGTCAGGGCGAAGACGGCGAGCGCGCCATGCGGCGCGGCGAGCCGGCCGGGGATGCCGGGATGCGGCCGGAAGCCCTCCCGGTACAGCGCCGTCACCTGCTCGGACCCACGGTCGCTGATGAAGTGGGCGTAGCAATAGGGCAGGCCGAAATAGGCGGCGACCTGCGCGCCGTAGTCGCTGCTGCCCAGCATCCAGACCTGCGGCCGGGTCGGGACGATCGGGTTGGCGGCGACCTGGCGGAAGGGGTGCCCCTCCGGCAGCCCGTCGCCCAGCCAGCCCAGCAGGTCCATGACCTGGTTGGGGAAATTATCCGCGGCCTCCCGCGCATTGGGGTTCAGCGCGAAGGCGGTGCGGCCGTCGCTGCCCGGGGCGCGGCCGATTCCGAGGTCGATCCGGCCCGGCGCGATCGCCTCGGCCACCTTGAACTGCTCGGCGACCTTCAGCGCGCTGTAGTGCGGCAGCATGACGCCGGCGGTGCCGATGCGGATGCGCCGGGTGGTGGCGGCGATGGCGGCGACCAGCATCTCCGGCGCCGAGCCGGCATGGCTGTCGCTGTTATGGTGTTCGGCCAGCCAGTAGCGGCCATAGCCCCAGTCGTCGGCCAGCTGCGCCAGCGCCAGGGTTTCCCGGATCGCCGCATCGGCGCCGCGACCGGAGGCGATGGTCGACTGGTCGAGGATGCTGAGGCCGATTGTCATGCCGTGAGTGTAGGCATGCCGGCCGGGAGGGGAAGGGGCGCTCACGCCGCCACCAATTGCAGGCCGAGGTGCTCGGCCATCGGCGCGAAGTCGCGGTCCCGCTGCAGCAGCGGCACGGCGTGCGCGATGCACCAGGTGGCGATGACGAGGTCCGCGGTGCTGCGCGGGGTGACGCCGAGGCCGCGGAGCCGGCGGTAATGCGCCGCGGCCCGGCTGGCCAGCGCGTCGTCCAGCATGCCGACCACGTCGAAGCTGCGCAGCCAGCGTTCCGTGGCCCGGGCCCGCGACTCGTTCGACGAGCCCTGCAGCACCTCCAGCAGCACGATGTCGCCGACGACCAGGATCTCGCTGGCAGCGAGCCGACCGAAGGCGCGGGCCACGGGTGTCTCCACCCGGCGGATCACGTCGATGAGGACGCTGCTGTCGACGGCGATCAGCGAAGCGGTGCCTGAGCGTCGTGCAGTGCCGCTTCGCGCGGCGCGTCCTCGGGCGGCACCTGATAGTCGGGGTCGCTGCCCCACAGCGCCGCCGCGGCCTCCCGCTGCCGGGCCAGGCGGACCAGCAGGTGCAGCCCGGCCTCGACCGCCGCCTTCTTGGTCGGGTGGCCGCCGCGCGCCATGGCCTCGGCGATCAGGCTGTCCTCGATCTCGATGTTCGTGCGCATGGTCAGAGGTGTACCGCGATTTGGCGTGGTACACAATCACGATCAGAACGCCACCCGACCGAACACCGCCGTCAGCACGGCGAACAGCGCCCCGCCGACCAGGAACCCGACCAGCGTCCCGTTCATCCGCACGTATTGCAGATCCCGGCCCACCCGCAGCTCGATCTTCTCCGTCACCTGCGCGGTGTCCCAGCCCGCCACCACCTGGGCGATGAAGGCCGCCAGCTGCGCCCGCGCCGCCGGCAGGACCGAGCCGAGCACCCGCAGCGCCGCCCTGTTCAGCCGCTCCCGGGCCGCCGGGTCCTCCGCCAGCAGGGTGCCCGTGTTGGCGAAGGCGCCTTCCAGCAGCGCCACCGTACGGCCCTGCGGATTGGCCGCGTCGGCTTCCAGCGCCGCGCGCAGCCGCCCCCACACATCCTCGACCCACGCCGCGACGGTCGGGTGCGCCATCGCCTGCCGCATCGCCCGGCCCAGCGCCGCGGCGCGCGCCGGGTCGGTCTCCAGCCGCTCCACCTCGGTCTTCAGCCAGAGCTCGACCGCGCGGCGGAGGTCGCTGTCCGCCGCCTCCATCCGGGCGAGCTCCGCATTCACCCCGGCCAGCGCCCGCCGCGCCACCGTGGCGCCCAGCGCCCAGCCGACCAGCCGGCCGCCTTCCTCCCGCACCTTGGCCTCGATGGTGGCGCGGAGCGTCTCCTCCTTCTCCACCAGCAGCCGGCGCAGCTCGGTGATCGCCAGGTCCACCACCTCCTGGTGCCGGCCGCCCTCGACCAGGCCGCGCAGCGCGCGCGCCACCACCCGCGCGCCGCCGGTGCCGCCGGCCAGCCGCGGCAGCAGCCGGCCCAGCAGCCGCCGCGCCCGGCCATCCTCCAGGCTCGCCAGCAGCCGCGGCATCGCCGCCGCCAGCGCCTCGGCCGCCGGGCGCGCGGTCGCCGGGTCCGCCAGGAAGCTCCGCACCACCCCGGCCAGGTCCAGCCGGCCCAGCACCCGCGCCACCTCGGCCTCGGTGAAGACGTGGTTGGCGACGAAGCGGCCGAGGCCCTGGCCCAGCCTCTCCTTCTGGTTGGGAATGATGGCGGTGTGCGGGATCGGCAGCCCGAGCGGCCGGCGGAACAGCGCCGTCACCGCGAACCAGTCGGCCACCCCGCCGACCACGCCGGCCTTGGCGGCGGCCTGCAGCAGGTCCGTCCAGTAGCCCGGCGGCAGCGCATAGGCCGCCAGCATCAGCGCGGCCATCCCGGCCAGCAGCCCGGTGGCGATGGCGCGGTGCCGGGCCAGCGCCCGCCGCAGCGGCGCATCCGGGTCGGGCCGCCGCAGCGCGGCGCCGGGATCGGGGGGGAGGGCGTTCATCGGCCGCCCACATGGGAAGGCGGCGCCGCGGAAGCGAGGCCCGGCCGCATCCGGATGATCCGTCCGGCCCCCGCCCTGCGGCCCGGTGGGGTGCCCCGCGCCGGGGCGCGGGGCAGGTGGGGGGCGACCAGGCTCAGCCCTTCGCCTTGGCCCGCTCGATCGCCTCGACGATCAGCCGCTTGGCCTCCGCCGCGTCGCCCCAGCCGGCGACCTTCACCCACTTGCCGGGCTCCAGATCCTTGTAGTGCTCGAAGAAGTGCTGAATCTGGTCGAGCGTGATCTTCGGCAGATCGGTGTAATTGTGCACGTTCTCGTAGCGCCGGGTCAGCTTCGGCACCGGCACCGCGATGATCTTCTCGTCGCCGCCGCCATCGTCTTCCATCCGCAGCACGCCGACCGGGCGGACGCTGATCACCGCACCCGGGATGATCGGGCGGGTATTGGCGATCAGCACGTCGATCGGGTCGCCATCGTCGCTCAGCGTGTGCGGCACGAAGCCGTAATTCCCCGGATAGCGCATCGGCGTATAGAGGAACCGGTCGACGATCAGCGTCCCGGCCTCCTTGTCCATCTCGTACTTGATGGGCTCGCCGCCGATGGCGACCTCGACGATGACGTTGACGTCCTCGGGCGGGTTCTTGCCGATGGCGATGGCGTCGATGCGCATTCTTCTCTCCGTAGGGCGCCGTGCGGGCGTGCGGCCGGGCCTGCCCGACCCATGCCGCAGTGCAGCATAACAGCACGCGGGCGTGAGCCGAACCCCCCACCGTCGCACCGAACGCGCGTCCCACTCATGCCACCAAGCCGGGCCGGCGTCACGCGGCTGTTGATCGCGGCTCCGGCCCCGCCGCGGGGATTCACGGCGGCTCCATCGCCGGGGTCAGCCGGCTTCGCCCGCCCATCTCCCGGTGC
>JBMOJU010000654.1:0-1801 GCA_049315625.1 Paracraurococcus sp. | reverse complement strand
GTGAACTGCATCTGCCCTGGCGTCATCGCCACGCCGATCTTCGGGCGCTCGGCCGGGGTGCCGACGCAGCTGGATGCGCGGGTGGCGGAGGAGGCGGCGGCGAACATGGGCGGCTTCCAGCCGCTGCCGCGCACCGGCCGGCCGGACGACATCGCCGAGGGCGTGCTGTACCTGGCCGATGCCCGCGCCGGCTTCGTCACCGGCGTGGCGCTCACCATCGATGGCGGCTTCGCCGCCGGCATGGCACCCGACCAGCGCCAGCGCATCTGGGCGCCGCTGCGGGAGGCGGTGGGGGCGCTGGCGGGCGGGGAGTAGGCGTGAGGGCGGGATGCGTTCGGCGCCGCGCACGCATCCCGCCCTAGCCGTTGTTTTGTCGCGCGATTCAGGCTTTTCGGCGAGTCCACCTCAAGCCATCGCGCTCTATTTGATCCCGGCCTCGGCGATCACCTTCGCCCATTTCGGCAGGTCGGCGGCGATCAGCGCATGCATCGCCGCCGGCGTCGTGCCCATGGGGTCCAGGCCCATCGTGGCGAAGCGGGATTGCTGGTCGGTGTCGGCCAGGACGCGCATCGCCTCGGCATGCACCTTGTCGATGATCGGGCGCGGCGTGCCGGCGGGGGCCATCAGGCCGAACCAGGACAGCGCCTCGAACCCCGGGAAGCCCTGTTCGGCCACCGTCGGCAGGTCGGGCAGGTTGGCGGAGCGCGCCAGGGTGCTGATGGCGATGCCCCTCACCCGGCCTTCACGGACGAAGGGGATGGCGGCCCCGGCATTCTGCACGCCGAGCGGCAGGACGCCGTTCATCACATCCGCCAGGTTGGCGCCGCGATAGGGGATGTGCTCCATCCGGATGCCGGCCAGCCGCCCCAGCATCTCCACCGCGATATGCTGCGGCGTGCCGACGCCGGGGGTGCCGTAGGCGATGCCGCCGGGCTGCGCCTGCGCCGCGGCGACGACATCGGCCAGGCTGCGCCAGGGCGAGTCCTTGGCGACGACGAAGACCGAGCCCATGCCGAGCGTGGCGCAGATCGAGACCAGATCCTTCAGCGGGTCGAAGCCGACCTGCTGCAGGGTGGGCACGATGGTGATGGCGCCGTTGCCGGCCCACATCAGGGTGTAGCCATCGGCCGCGGATTTCGCCACGCGGTCGACGCCGATGGCGCCGCCCTGGCCGGGGATGTTTTCCACCACCACGGGCTGGCCCCAGGCCTGGGAGAAGGCCTGGGCGAAGATCCGGGCGGTGATGTCGGTGGAGGACCCGGCGGTGAAGCCGACGACGAGGCGCACGGGGCGCGTCGGCCAGGCGCCCTGCGCGCGCGCGGGGGTGGCGAGCAGCGTGGCGGCGGCCAGCAGGCCGCGGCGCGGGATGGGCATGGTGTTCTCTCCCAGTCTTTTCGTTGGAGAGAGCGTCCTACGCCACGCTGCTTAACTCAAGGGTTCCAAGGGCCCTACGGCCCTTGGTGGGTGGGGTCCGGGGAGGGCGACGCTCTCCCTGGATGCTACTGCGCCCGAACCAGCTTGCCCGGCCGCGCCCCCGTCTCGACCCCCTTCTCGAAGATCGGCACGCCGGAGCACACCGTCATGTCGTACCCGTCCACCCGCTGCACCAGCCGCCGGCCGCCGGCCGGCAGGTCGTAGATCATCTCCGGGTGGTGCGGCGCCAGCGCCTCGAAGTCGATGACGTTGACGTCCGCCTTCTTGCCCACCGCCAGCCGGCCGCGGTCGTGGAAGCCGAAGAAGTCGGCGGTCTCCGAGGTCTGCCGCTTGATGACGAATTCCAGCGGCAGCCGCGGCCCGCGGG
>JBMOJU010000653.1:0-1802 GCA_049315625.1 Paracraurococcus sp. | reverse complement strand
ACCCCAGGCCGAGCGCGCAGAAGCCGGCGGCGACGGCGACGCCGGTGCCGTTGCTGGACCCGGCGGTGTAGTAATCCAGGTTCCAGGCGTTGTTCGGCGCGGGCACCGGCAGGTCGTCCTGCAGGTCGCCCATGCCGGTGCCGTATTCCCAGGTGTTGTGCTTGCCTATGAGGATGGCGCCGGCCACCTGCAGCCGCGCATGCAGGGTCGCGTCGGTGGTCGGCACGTTGTCCCAGCGGGCGCGGGAGGCCGCCGTGGTGCGGATGCCGGCAGTGTCGTAATTGTCCTTGAGCCCATAGGGGATGCCGTGCAGCGGCCCGCGCGGGCCGCGCTCGGCGATCTCCGCCTCCGCCGCCCGGGCGGCTTCCAGGGCGGCGTCCTCCAGCACCGTGATGTGGGCGTGCAGCGCGCCATCGCGCGCGGCGATCCGGTCGAGCACCGCGCGGGTCAGCGTGACCGGCGACAGCACGCGGCGGGCGATCAGCGCCGCGGCCTCGGCGATGCCAAGGCGGGCGGGGTCGGTCATCAGGATGGTGTCCGGCATCAGGGACGCCGGTCGGGGAAGGAGTGCATGCGCATGGGTCCGGGCCTTGCCAGGCCGGCGACCGCGCGTTGTCTCCCGCGGTGCAGCATCGGCCCGAAGCGGTCCGCGGCGCAAGGGGGATACCGCGGCGGTTCCGCGCGTTGCCGCCGCGCAGCCAAGCGAGGTTCCGATGCCCAGCCAATCCCCCGCCGACCCCCGATCGCCCCGTACGCGCCCGACCCGGGAGGCGGCGGAGGAAGCGGTGCGCACCCTGCTGCTCTGGGCCGGCGACGATCCGGCGCGGGAGGGGCTGCTGGACACGCCGGCCCGCGTGGTGCGGTCCTACGAGGAATTCTTCGCCGGCTACGCGACCGACCCGGTCGCCGTGCTGGAACGCACCTTCGCCGAGACCGAGGGTTATGACGAGATCGTGCTGCTGAGGGACATCCGGCTGGAGAGCTATTGCGAGCACCACATGGTGCCGATCATCGGCGTGGCGCATGTCGCCTACCTGCCGGGGCAGCGCGTGGTCGGGATCAGCAAGCTGGCGCGGGTGGTGCAGGCCTATGCCAAGCGGCTGCAGATCCAGGAGAAGCTGACCGCGCAGATCGCCAATACCATCGACGCGGTGCTGAAGCCGCGCGGCGTGGCGGTGGTGATCGAGAGCGAGCACCAGTGCATGACCACGCGCGGCGTGCACCAGCACGGCGCCAGCATGGTCACCAGCCGGATGCTGGGCGCCTTCCGCGAGGATGCGAATACGCGGCGGGAGTTGATGGCGCTGCTCGGGCGCGGCTGACGCCCCCTTTGCCGCCCGGCCGCGGCTGCGGCATCCTGCCTGCGGAACAGGAGCCACGCCGCATGCAGATCGACGATCCCGCCGTGATTTCCGAGGCGCGCGCGGTCTTCGACCGCTACGAGCGCGCCATCGCCGAGAACGACGTGGCGGTGCTGGACGACAGCTTCTGGGCCGACCCGCGCACGGTGCGCTTCGGCACGACGGAGATCCTGTACGGGATTGAGGCGATCCGCGCCTTCCGCGCCGGGGTTGCCCGCTACGCGCCGCGCGTCATCCGCAAGGTCCACATCACCGCCTTCGGCCAGGACGTCGCCTGCACGCATCTGGAATACCAGCGCACCGACACCGGGCTGATCGGCCGCGAGACGAAGATCATGGCGCGCATCCCGGGGGTGGGGTTCAAGGTCGTCTCGGCGCATGTGTCGCTGCTGGCGGGGACCGACCCGGGGCGCGTGCAGAAGGGCTAGCGGCCCGATGGCC
>JBMOJU010000652.1:0-1805 GCA_049315625.1 Paracraurococcus sp. | reverse complement strand
AACAGCAACGATATCTCTGACAACACTGCCAGCGACAACAGCGGCGCCGGCATCCCCGCCGCCGACGTGTTCGCGGAGCTTCGCCAGATCATCGCCGATCGCTGCGCCCGCGCGTGAAGCGGCTGGTCTTTTCGCCGGCCGCGCGCGCTGACCTTGTCGCCATCGCGCTCTACATCGCCGAAGACAATCCCGACCGCGCGTTCAGCTTCGTCGCCGAACTCGAAGCCAAGGCCCATCAGGCCGCCGAACGACCGGCCAGCTTTCCGGCCCGCGATGATGTCTGCCCCGGATTGCGCGCCGCGCGGCACGGTCGTTACCTGCTGTTTTTCCGCGAGAGCCTAGAAGAGGTGCGGATCGTGCGCGTGCTGCACGGTGCCCGCGACCTGCCCAGGATGATAACGCCGGGAGCATAATGCCCCCTGGCCGCCGAAGAGCCCGTCTACCTTGGCAGCACGCACCGGGGCTCGGGCGCGTTTTGCTCCAAGAAAGCGCGAGCCCTCATGGGAGATTCCCAGCGCTTGGGTCAGGCTTGCGCTTGGTTTTGGGCTTGGGCAGGGGCAGTTCGGCGGCGGTGCGGCGCAGCAGGTCCGTGAGCCACGGCCCGTCATCCCAGCGCTCTGCGTCAATCAACAGGCACGGTTTGGCGCCGGGGTACGGCGATGCCTCGCTTGCTTGCCGAGCGAAGGCGCGTCCGCTGCTGGTCGGCTTCACGAACAGCTGATCGTCACACACGAGCGCCACGAGCTTGCCATCCAAGTACAAGCCGACTTCACCAAACATCGGCCGCGCCGCCACCCCGCCTGTTGCCCCGCCGGCCTGGTCCACGATGAAGGCGACTGTTTTTGGGTCTGAAGACATGCCGCTGATGCTGCGCGCTCGGGACAAGAATTGGAAGCCAGCATAATCGCGCGAATGATGGTGGGCAGCTTGCACGGCCAGGCGGATGGGCAGCCTGTCCTACACGGGGGAAGTCTGTCATCATGGCGCTGGCCGGTGGTCTGGCGCGGGACGTAGACGGGCAAGAAAACACGCTGAAACCTGCCCATTCGGAAAAAGTGGCAAAACGGCCGCTGATGGATTCGCCTTTTGCGCACAGCGGCGCGGACCGTGTTTGAATTTTTTTGCTCTTTCACAAGTCGAGCGCAGGCGCGCCGTAACGAGCACCTGAAAACTCACGGGTGCAGGGACGAGTCCCTGCCCGCCGGAGGCCTCTATTCTGTTGTGATCGAAAGATAATTCCCCGGCGCCATCGCCTCCAGCCAGCGGAAGAGCGTTTCGCGGTCTTGTGCCACGCAGCCTTCCGTCGGCCGCCCGTCGGGTTGGCGGCAGTGCCAGAAGATGGCGCTGCCGAGGCCGGGGGTGGGGGGTGATGTGTTGTGGGCGAGGATGAGGATGAGGTCGTAGGCGTGGTCGTCGCGCCAGAGGGCTTCGGCGCTGAACTTGTGCGGCCTGAACACGGGGCGGTTGTAGGCGGGGTCGGTGGGGCCGTCGCTCCAGCCGTCTGCGGGGCGCAGCCAGCGCCAGGGGAGGCGGGTAGCGGGGGTGGGCAGGCGGTCGGGGCGGAGGAGAGCGGCGCGGATGGGCCAGAGGCCGAGCGGGGTTTTGCCGTCGCCTTCGCGTTTGTCGGCGGCGGGGCAGAAGCCGCCCTTGCCGAAGCTGGCGGGGTGGGTTTGGCCGAGGCCAGTGATGCTGTTGGTGAGTGGGTTGGCGTGGAAGTTGGTCATGGTTTGCCCCGGAGCGTGCAACCCCTCACCCTCCCACGCCTGCGGCGCGGGCCCCTCCCTCTCCCGCAAGGGGAGAGGGGT
>JBMOJU010000256.1:0-7941 GCA_049315625.1 Paracraurococcus sp. | reverse complement strand
GCTTCTGGGCCATCACCGGGGTGATCGCCCGTGCCGCGCTGTCCGCCGCGCCACCGGCGGCGAAGGGCACCACCAGCCGGATCGGCCGCGCCGGCCAGTCCTCGGCCCGCGCCGTGGCCGGCAGCAGGGTGGCGCCGCTGGCTGCCAGCAGGCCTCGTCTCGTCGCATGCATTGTCGTCTTCCCCCGCAGGCGGCACCATCGGCCCGCCACTCCCCGGCGATATGAGGCCAAAGATGCCCCCGCGCTACGACGACCTGCCCCGCCCCGATGATGGCTCCGGCCTGCCGCTCGCCTGGGGCGCCTGGGGGCCGGACGACCAGGTCGGCACCCTCAACCGCATCACCGATGCGACGGTCGCCGCCGCCGCGTCCGAGATCCGCGACGGCCGCCGCTTCAACCTGAACCTGCCGCTGGACGAGCCCTTTGGCGCCACCCGCCAGGGCAGCCACCGCCGCCGCACCGCGCCGACCCCGACGCTGATCGCCGACGAGCAACCGGGGCGCCTCATCCGCGACGACATGCTGGACAGCTTCTGGCTGCAGGGCAGCACGCAGTGGGACGGCCTCTCCCACTTCGCCGATCCGTATCACGGCTTCTACAACCATGCGCCGATCAGCGCCGTGGTGCATGGCGCCGAAAGCCGCAACGGCATCGACAAGGCGCTGCGGCACGGCATCGCCGGGCGCTGCGTGCTGGCCGACCTGGCGCGCCATTTCGCCGCCACCGGCCGCGCCTGGGGGCCGCTGGGCGGCCACCGCGCGAGCGCGGAGGAGCTTGCCGGCTGCCTCGCCGCGCAGGGCGTGGCGCTGCGCCCGGGCGACATCCTGCTGGTCCGCACCGGCTGGCTGGAGGCCTTCCGCGCCGCCGCCGACATCGACGGCCGCGACCACCTGGTGCGCGGCAACAACAAGGGGCAGGACTACAGCGGCCTCTCGGGCGGGGAGGATATGTGGCGCTTCCTGTGGGACCAGGGCGTCGCCGCCACCTGCGCCGACAACCCGACGGTCGAGGTCTGGCCCTACTTCCCCTGGAAGCCGACCCTGCATTGGGCGATCGCCCGGCTGGGGTTGGTGATCGGCGAGTTCTTCGATTTCGAGACGCTTGCGGCCGACAGCGCGGCGACCGGCCGCTACACCGGCTTCTTCACCGCGGCGCCGCTCCATCTGCGCGGCGGCATCGGCTCACCGGGGAATGCGCTGGCGATCCGCTGACGCCACGCCGCAACCCGGTTGGTTGTTCCACCGACGATGCGTAGAATTGTATTCACAAATCTTTGAGGGGGGTGTCTTCTCAGGCTCGCTTTTTCGTGAATGCCACCAAAATCCCAGGGAGCGAGCCCCAACCGTGCCCGATGCCCAATTCGACAGCCATGCCGGGCCCGCCTCCGCCGACTGCCAGGCGGCCGAGCCGGCGCCGCTGGGGTCCGCCCTGCTCTTCGGCGACGACAAGGCGCCGCCGCTCTGGCTGTGGCTGGCCATCGAGCGCGACGAACTCGTCGCGCTCGAGGCGGCGCTGCTCGACCATCTCCGCTCGCCGCTCTTCCCCTCCCGCATCGGCGAAGGGCCGCTGCAGCCGGGCGACGATGCCGGGCTGCTGGAATTCGCGCAGCGCTTTGGCACCATCGCCGGCCGCTTCGCCCAGGGCTCCGATCTGGTCCTGGCCGCCACCCGGGTGGTGACGGAGCGCGCCGGCCCGCTTGCCCGCCAGGCTGCGCTGGCATGCATCGAGGCCCTCCAGTTCCGCCTGCATGCCGAGGCGAGGGCGCTCGGCGCCGCCGCCGGCAACCCGGCCAGGCTGCGCCACTTCGTCCTGGCCAGCCGGCTCGCTGCCGACCTCTGGCTGCGCCATGTCCAAAGCCCGGACTCAGGCCGCCCCCTGCACCGTCGGCTGGCCGAGGCGTTGGGCCTGACCGTGGCACCGCCGGCGGTCAGCCAGATGACGGAACCGCTGCCGGCGCCGCCCTCGCCTCCCCCCGGCAGCGTCACCGTCCTGCAGCCCTTCGAGCCACCGAACGACCGCGCCGAATGGCTGGCCTACCAGGCGTTGACCGCGCCGCTGCCCTTGCGGCGGGTGCCGCGCGATGCGGTGCGGCGGATCGAGGCGCTGGCCGCCGCTGCGCCCGCTTTCGCCGCGCCGCTGCGGGAGATCCGCCGCAGCCTGGCGCTGGCCGCGCATGCCGGCAGGCCATCGCCGCGCATCCGGCCGATCCTGCTGGTCGGCCCGCCCGGGATCGGCAAGACGTGGTTCGCCCGCCGGCTTGCCGAGGCGCTGGCGCTGCCCTTCGCCGCGCTCAACCTCGGCGGCGCCACCGACAACCGCTGCCTGCAGGGCACCGCCCGCGGCTGGTCCGCCGCCACGCCGGCCTGGCCGGTCGCCGAATTGGCCCGCCTGTCGGTGCCCAACCCGGTGCTGTTCCTCGACGAGGTGGAAAAGGCCGGTGGCCAGCGCGAAACCAACGGCCGGGCGCACGACACGCTGCTGGCGATGATCGAGCCGGAAAGCGCCGCAGCCTGGTTCGATGAATGCCTGCGCAGCGCCGCCGATCTGCGCCACGTGGTCTGGGTCATGGCAGCGAACGAGACGCGTGGCATCGCCGCGCCGCTGCTCTCCCGCCTGTCGGTGCACCATGTGGCGGCGCCGCCGGCGAGTGCCTTCGACGGCACGCTGGCCGGGCTGCTGGCCGGCATCGCCGCGGATATCGGCTGCGCGCCGGCGGATCTGCCGCCGCTGGACCCGGATGCGCGCCAGGCGCTGCGACGCAGCTTCGCCGGCCACCGCAACCTGCGCCGGCTGCGGGCGCAGATCGAGGAATGCCTCGGCATCGCCGCCGAGGCGGCGCTGGCCGTGGCGCACTGACCGCGCGGCGCTACGCCACCGGGATCAGCCGGTAGCGCAGCATCACCTCCCGCATCCGCGCCTGGTCCGGCGCGGCGGCGGCGATGTCGCGGAAATAGGCCGGGCCCAGCGCCCCGGGGCTGAGCATGCAGAGGCAGGTCACCGGCCCCTGCGTCTCATTGACGAAGCCGTGCACCACGCCGCGGCGGATGAACAGCGACTCGCCCGGGCCGACCGCGACCTTGCCGTCGCCGACGCGGAAGGTGGTCGTCCCGGCCAGGCCGTAGACCGTCTCGTCCCAGCTTTCGTGGTAGTGCGGCACCGGCATGCGGGCATTCGGCTGCAGCGTCATCTCGAACAGGTCGAGGCTGCCGCCGGTGCCGTCCTTGTCCTGCAGGAAGCGCAGCTCCACGCCGCCCATGCGGATGATCTCGCCCATGCCTGTCCCCCTCCGTCCTTGCCGGCGTCAGCCGGGGCGCCAGCGTTGCACCCACTCCTCGGTGAAGCCCAGCACAAGCTCATCCGCGCAGCCGCGCAGCACCAGATGGTCGTGCAGGAAGCCGAGCAGCGTGTCCGGCCCCAGGCGCAGCGGCGGTTCGGTCCCGCGCAGGGCGTGCGCCACCGGGAAGCGTGCCAGCCAATCCTCCAGCACCGCGCGCGGATTGGCCCGGCGGTTGCACTGCAGCACCCACGCATTGAACTCGGCAAGGACCACCGGCCGGAACCGCGCCAGCGTCGCTGCCGCGCCGTCCAGTACCTCGGTCTCGAACCCCTCGACGTCGATCTTGATCAGGTCGAGCCGCCCGAACCCATGCCGGTCCACCAGCGCATCCACCGTTTCGACCGGCACCCGGACCCGCGGCAGGGCCGCGCCGCCGAGCGTCCCCGGGTCCAGCAGATGCGCCCCGGCGGAGTGGTCGGCAGCGTGGAATTCGGCCTCGCCCGGAACGGCGCCGAGCGCCACCGGCTCGACCGCCACGCGGTCCGCCAGCCCGTTCAGCGCCAGGGTCCGCCGTAGCGCCGCGGCGGTGGCGGGGGCGGGCTCGACCGCCAGGATCCGCCCCTGCGGCAGCAGCGGCACGAGCGCCAGGGCCGAGAGCCCGATATTGGCGCCGACATCCAGCACCACGCCATCCGGCGGCAGCACCGCGGCGGCGACCGCCGCCAGCTCCGCCATGCCGGCGAGGTGGTCCGCGGCACGGGCGAAGAAGCTGTCCCCCGCCGCGCCGGCCAGCTGCCAGTCGCGGCCGCCGAGGCGGACCGACCGGGTCGGCATCGCCTCGGTCATGCGGCGTGCTCCGTCGTCAGATGCGTCCCAGCACCGCCATGATGACCAGCACCACGACGATCAGCCCCACCAGGCCGGACGGGGTGTAGCCCCAGGCGCGGCTGTAGGGCCAGGTCGGCAGCACGCCGAGCAGCAGCACGATGACAATGATCAGCAGCAGGGTGGAACTCATGGCGCGTCTCCGGAGTGATGATCCGGATGGCGAACGTGTGGCCCCGGCGCCGGTTTCCGCGAGGCGACTCACGCCTCGGCGCCGCGGCGAGGACGGCGTTCCCCCGGGAAGGGGTCGACGCTATCCTTGCGCGATGGGTGAGATCGTCAACCTGAACCGATTGCGGAAGGCCCGGGCGAAGGCGGAGGCCGCCGCGACGGCCGCCGCCAACCGCGCGAAGCACGGCCGCAGCGGCGCGGAGAAGGCCAATGATCGCCGGGCGGAGGCCCGCCGGGAGGCGCTGCTCGACGGCGCCCGGCGTGATGGCCCGCCGCCCGGGTCAAGCCGGGACGACCCGGCCTGACGCCCCCGCCGCCCCCCGGCCTGCCCTTCCGACGGAGACACCGATGACCGCCCGCCGCCTGATCCTTGCCTGCCTCGTGCCCCTGATGCTTGCCGCCTGCACCAACGAGACGACGATCCCGGAAGCCACCGATGCCACCGCCGCGGCCCGCGTCGCCGCCGCGACCCCGCCGCGCGATGCGGCCGCCCCCAACACCGCCTTCGACGGCCGCTACGCCGGCACCTTCAAGCTGAACCCCGACCGCACCCGGGCCTGCCCGCCCTCGCCGCAGGAGGAACGCTCGATCACCGTCACGCGCGGCCGGGCGGTGCTGCTGATCGATCCGCCGACGCGGCACGTGCTGAACGGCGTGGTCGGCGCCGGCGGCGATGTCCGCATGGCGGATTCGCTGGACCGCACCATCGCCACCACCGGGGTGTTCAGCAACAACCGCTTCCAGGGCGAGCACCGCAACGGCCTCTGCACCTACATCGTGCTGATGAACCGGGTCGGCTGAGGCACCTCGCCCGGCGCCGCTGTCGAATCGCCGGCCCTGCCCGCGTCATGGTGACGGCGCCGCCCCCGGCGCGGCGCCATGGGGAGCCGACCATGCAGGAGACGCCGCCGAACCCGGGCACGGGGATCGACCGCGCCGGTGCCACCGCCGGGCCGATACCCGCCCGCGCCGCCGAACAGGTTGCCCGGCACAGCTATGGCCGCCTCGTCGCGCTGCTGGCCGCCCGGGGCGGCGACCTGGCGGCGGCCGAGGATGCGCTGGGCGACGCCTTCGCCGCTGCGCTCGACCACTGGCCGCGGGAGGGCGTGCCGCAGCAGCCCGAAGCCTGGCTGCTGACCGCCGCGCGGCGCCGGATGCTGGACGGCCACCGCCGCCGCGCCACCGCCCGCGCCGCGGCGCCGGAATTGCTGCGCCGGGTGACGCTGCCGGAGGACCCGGCCGAGTTGCCCGACCACCGGCTGGCGCTGCTGCTGGCCTGCGCCGGGCCGGAGGTCGAGCCCGCCGCCCGCGCGCCGCTGATGCTCCAGGCAGTGCTGGGGCTGGAGGCCGCGCGCATCGCCTCGGCCTTCCTGGTGGCCCCCGCCGCAATGGGGCAGCGCCTGGTACGGGCGAAGAAGCGGCTGCGGGAGAACGGCACGCCCTTCGCCCTGCCGGGGGCTGAGGTGCTGACGGCGCGGCTGCCCGCGCTGCTGGATGCGATCTACGCCGCCTACGCGGCCGGCGCCGGCGATCCGGCGGATGGCGGCGCCCTGGCCGGGGAGGCCGCCTACCTCGCCCAGCTCTGCGCCCTGCTGGCGCCGGCGGAGCCGGAAGCGCTGGGGCTCGCCGCCCTGCTGCTGCACCTGGAGGCGCGCCGCCCGGCCGGCCGTGATGCGGAAGGCCGCTTCGTGCCGCTGGCGGCGCAGGACCCGGCGCGCTGGGATGCCGTGGTGCAGCGTGCGGCGGAGGGGCTGCTCCGGCGCGCCGCGGCGCTCGGCCGGCCCGGGCGCTACCAGTGGGAGGCGGCGATCGCCTCGGCGCATGCCGGGCGGGCGCGGGACGGCCGCACCGACTGGGCCGGCATCCTGGCGCTCTACGATGCGCTGCTGGCGGCGACCGGATCGCCGGTGGTGGCGGTGAACCGCGCCGTGGCACTGGCCGAGGTCGAGGGGGCCGCCGCCGGGCTGGCGGCGCTGCGGGCCGCCGGGGCGGATGCGCGGCTGGCGGAGTACCAGCCCTATTGGGCGGCGCTCGGCGCCCTGGCCCGCCGCGCCGGGGAGGCGCCCGCCGCCGCCGCGGCGCTGGCGCGCGCCGCGGGGCTTTCGGCCGATCCTGCGATCCGTGAATTCCTTCTCGGAACCGCCCGCGGCTGAGCCGCGGGCGGGACGCCTTCAGCCGTTCATCGGCAGGATCGGCCGTACCTCCACCGCGCCGCTCGCCGCGCAGGGGCAGCGCGAGGCCCAGGCGATGGCGGCATCCATGTCGGCGACCTCCAGCAGGATATAGCCGCCGAGCTGTTCCTTGGTCTCGGCATAGGGGCCGTCGAGCACCTGCGGCGCGTCGCCGCGGCGGCGGACGATCACGCCGGCGGCCGGCGGCAGCAGCGCATTGCCGCCGCGGATGACCCCGGCCTCGGACATCGCGCCCATGTAGGCGCGCCACGCGCCCCAATAGGCCTCCGCCTGCGGCCCGGTGGCGGTGCGGGTGGCGAAATCCTCGGGCGCCTCGTGGAACAGCAGCGTCACCTGGATGGTCATCGGTCTCGGTCCTTCGTCTCCGGCGGCGGCCCGGTGCCGCGCCTGCCCCCCTGACGCGCGGCGCGCGCCGCATTCGACATCACCGTGGCCGGGATTCTGCCGGCGGCGCGGCTTTCTCGATCCAGGCCGAGAGCGGCCGCAGCGCCACATGGGCGGAGAAGACCAGCAGCGTCAGGCCGAGCGACATGCCGAATTCATGCAGCCCGGCCGCGGTGCCGACCGCGGCCACCGCCCAGAAGGTGGCGGCGGTGGACAGGCCGCGCACCGTGGCGCCGCGGCGCAGGATCACCCCGGCACCGAGGAAGCCGACGCCGGTGGCGATGGCGCCGAACGCCGCGCCCGGGTTGGCGCCGCCATGCGCCACGGCGATGCGGGCGAAGACGCAGGCGGCCGCCGCGACCAGGGCGCAGGAGCGCAGGCCGCCGGGATGGCGCCGCCATTCCCGCTCCGCCCCGATGGCGGCGCCGAGCAGGAAGGCGATGACGACCGCGAGGGCATTCTCCGAAAAGATCGACATGCGCCACGGAAGCACCCTCTCCGCCTGGTGCGAAGCCCCCGCCGGACCATCCCGGTTTCGTGATACCCGCGATGTCATCAAACTGTCATAATGCCGGCCGCAGGCAGGGGAAGCGGCCATGGATCGGCTGGCGGGCAAGACATTGGACATCAGCGGGATCGCCCGCTCGCTCGGCACGGTGCTGGACTTCGCCGCCGGCGACACCCTGTTCCGCGAAGGCGACCGGCCGCGCTGCATGTATGTGCTGCTCGATGGCCAGGTGGCGGTGCGCCGGCGGGACCTGGTGATCGAGACGGTGGGGCCCGGCCAGGCGATCGGCATCCTCTCGCTGCTCGACAACGAAATGCGGACGGTGACGGCGGAGGCGCGCACCGCCTGCGAGGTCGTGGCGATCGACCCACGCAAATTCCGCTTCGCGGTGGAGGAAATGCCGCATTTCGCCTGGTGGGTCATGGGCGAACTGGCGCACCGGCTGCGGATGACCAACGCAGCGCTGTAGGCTCCGGCCGCGCGCCCCTCAGCACCCCGCGGCGGTGACGAACGCGGGGTGGGG
>JBMOJU010000651.1:0-1807 GCA_049315625.1 Paracraurococcus sp. | reverse complement strand
TGGTCCGGCTGAAGGGCGGCGACCCGCTGGTCTTCGGCCGCGGCGGGGAGGAAGCGGAAGCCCTGGCCGAGGCGGGGATCGCCTGTGAGGTGGTGCCCGGCGTCACCGCCGCGCTGGCCTGCGCCGCCGGCGCCGGCATCCCCCTCACCCACCGCGACGCCGCCCGGGCCGTCACCTTCGTCACCGGCCATCGCCGCGACGGCAAGGTGGACGTCTCCGGCCTGGTGCAGCCGGGGCATACCCTGGCGATCTATATGGGGCTGACCATGCTGCCGCAGATCCGCGACGGGCTGGTGGCCGATGGCCTCGACCCCGCCACCCCGGCCGCGGTGGTGGAGCGCGGCGGCACCGCCCGGCAGCGGGTGCTGCGTGGCACGCTGGACAGCATCACCGCCGAGGCCCCGGCCTGGGTGGAAGGCGGCCCGGCCCTGCTGCTGGTGGGCGAGGTGGTCGGGCGCGGCGCGCGGGCCTGGGCGCAGGCGTCGCTGGCGGCATAAGCCGCCGTCACCTTTGCCCCAGCCCTACCCGGGGCTGCGGAGGCCACGCCCGGCCACCCGGCGCAGGCGCTCAATGCGTTTGATGGCCGCACAATCCCGCTGAGTCCGGTTCGGACCTATCCGGTGAAGACCCCCCGAAACCGTGGGTTTGCCGGGATTCGCATTCAGCAATTTTAGCAATGAGCGGCTTTATCGGGCGTCCTGGCCGTCCCTGTCCGCCGGCACGAAAGGCGGGGGCGCCGGCGCCAGTCGCGCGTCACGCGGGATCGAGCGCCACGGTCATGGTTTCGTAGACGATCTCGATGCTCTCCACCGCGACCTCGTTGCCGTCGGATTGCTTTTCCGTGCCGGTCAGCTTCATCGGGAAGGCGTTGTGCAGCGTCCAGGTGCCACGGACGGCCCCGGCCTGGTCCAACAACCGGACGGTGATCGTGCTCCGCGCGATGCTGTTCATGGCGATGGCGCGGAACCAGGTCCAGAGCTCCGTATCGGCGACGAAGATGCCCTTTCGAAGGGTGACATTTCCGACCTTGGCGAGGCCCGGCATCCTGATCGGCGCGAAGACGGCGCTGCTGCCAGTGCGGTACTCGACGACCGGGGCCTCAAATTCAAGGCCGGCGACCTCCTCGAACACCGGATCACCCGGGATGCCCTGCACGGAGAAGGACCACTTCGGCAGAGGCCAAACGCTGTTTTCGGTCGATCCGGACATGGGTGCGGCCCCTAGGTCGTTGCTATTTAGGTTTCTTGCCACGGTAGGTCGGGCATGCCGGCGACCTGCTTATATTCCTATCGCACGCCCGCGATCCCACTGCAAGCGAAACCATGCGGCACGGGCTTGCGGCGGCGCCACTGCGGATGTTTCGGTTGCCGCCTCGCCGCCCCTGCCGAGGCCGCCGATGGTCGCCAGCGAAAGCTTCGCCGAATTCCTGCGGGACCAGCTCGCCCCGCTCGGCCCCGTCACGTTCCGCCGCATGTTCGGCAAGACCGGCGTCTTCTGCGACGGGGTGATGCTCGGGATGGTGCGCGACGACCTGCTGTATCTGCGGGTCGATGACGGCAACCGGGACACCTTCTGGGAGGCGGCGGCGGACCCGCCGCTCGACTACCGGAAGGCGGGCCGCAGCATCGACCTCGCCTTCTGGCGGCTGCCGGAGCGGCTCTACGACGAGCCCGACACGTTCCTCGTCTGGGCCCGGGCGGCGCTGGCCGCGGCGCGGCGGGTGGCCGCGCGGCGCCGGCCCGGCTGACCCGCCCTAACCCGGGATCACCCGCTCCAGCGGCAGCCCGCGCACGTCCATCTCGTAGTC
>JBMOJU010000650.1:0-1808 GCA_049315625.1 Paracraurococcus sp. | reverse complement strand
GGGCCTGCCAGGCCAATGGCCACCGCGTCGTGGCCGTCGTCGTCGACCGCTACGGCCATGTGCTGACCGTGATGCGCGATGAGGCGGCCAGGCCGCACGCCATCGAGATCGCCACCCGCAAGGCCTATACCTCGGCCATGCTGGGCTACGAGACGGCGAAGCTGGCCGCCAACATCGCCAACGGCACAACGCCCGCCTCCATCACCCAGACCAGCGGCTTCACCGGCCTCATCGGCGGCATGCCGATCAAGCTGGAGAATGAGGTGGTGGGCGGCATCGGCGTCTCCGGCGCGCCGGGCGGCCAGCTCGACGAGGCCTGCGCGGTCGCCGCGATGAAGGCCGTGCCGCTAACAAACTGACCGGGTGCGCGGGGCGGCAACCCGCCGCCCCCTTTGCGCCGGTCCGTGTTTCCGCCTAGTTACGCCCCACTTTTCCCGGCCCCGCCGGGGCATGCAGCAGCGGAGACGGTCAGTGGCGGATACGGTCGAAATTGCGGGTCTGTCGGTCGCGCGCAGCCTGAGCGCCTTCCTGGAGACCGAAGCCCTGCCGGGCACCGGCGTGACGCCGGACCGTTTCTGGACCGCCTATGCCGGCATCCTCAAGGAGCTCGGCCCGCGCAACGCCGCGCTGCTGGCCAAGCGCGATGCCCTGCAGGCGAAGATCGATGCCTGGCACCAGGCGCATCCGGCGAAGCCCGTCGACCTCGCCGCCTATACCGCCTTCCTGCGGGAGATCGGCTA
The DNA here is from genome assembly GCA_049315625.1 of Paracraurococcus sp. Classification (GTDB taxonomy): domain Bacteria; phylum Pseudomonadota; class Alphaproteobacteria; order Acetobacterales; family Acetobacteraceae; genus Paracraurococcus. Next base: position 1,068 of record JBMOJU010000650.1, on the reverse strand, counting down.
CCTCGTGGCGCCCGGCGCCGGCTTCGCCGTCGGCACCACCGGCGTGGATGCGGAGTTCGGCCAGATCGCCGGGCCGCAGCTCGTCGTCCCCGTCTCCAACGCCCGCTATGCGCTGAACGCCGCCAATGCCCGCTGGGGCAGCCTGTACGACGCGCTCTACGGCACCGACGCGATCCCCGACACCGACGGCGCGGCGCGCGGCAAGGGCTTCAACCCGGCGCGCGGGAAGAAGGTGATCGACTTCGCCCGCGGCGTGCTGGACAAGGTCGCGCCGCTGGCCGGCGGTGCCTCCCACCGCGATGCCAAATCCTACGCCATCACGGCCGGCGCGCTCGCCATCACCCTGCAGGATGGCCGCACCACCGGCCTCGCCCACCCCGGCCAATGCGTCGGCTTCCAGGGCGAGCCGGCGGCGCCGGACGCGATCCTGTTCGTCCATAACGGCCTGCATGCCGAACTCCGGATCGACCGCGACCACCCGATCGGCAAGGACGACCCGGCCGGCATCGCCGACCTCGTTCTGGAAAGCGCCGTCACCACCATCGTCGACTTCGAGGACAGCGTCGCCGCCGTCGACGCGGAGGACAAGGTCGAGGTCTACCGCAACTGGCTCGGCCTGATGAACGGCACGCTGGAAGCCAGCTTCGAGAAGGGCGGCAGGACGCTGGTCCGCGCGCTGAACAAGGACCGCACCTACCTGAAGCCCGCGGGCGGCGCGGTGACGCTGCCCGGCCGGTCGCTGATGCTGGTGCGCAACGTCGGCCACCACATGATGACCGACGTGGTGACCGAGGCCGGGGCCGAGACGCCGGAGACCATCCTCGATGCCATGTGCAGCGTGGCGATCGCGCTGCACGACATCCGGGCGAAGAAGCTGAACAGCCGCGCCGGCAGCATCTACATCGTCAAGCCGAAGATGCACGGCCCGGAAGAGGTGGCCTGGGCGAACGACCTGTTCTCCCGCGTCGAGGACGCCTTCGGCCTGCCGCGCGACACGCTGAAGATGGGCATCATGGACGAGGAACGCCGCACCACGGTGAACCTCAAGGAATGCATCCGCGCCGCGCG
>JBMOJU010000255.1:0-7972 GCA_049315625.1 Paracraurococcus sp. | reverse complement strand
GGGATGCTGCTGCACCAGGCGCGGCCGGGTTTTTCCGCGTGGTTCGGGGTAACACCCGTGGTCGACGAAGAGCTGCGCCAGGTGGTCGGCGGGGATATTCCCGCCCGATGAAGGTCATCGGCCTCACCGGCGGGATCGGCATGGGGAAATCCACCGCCGCCAATACCTTCAAGCGCCTGCGCGTCCCGGTCTTCGACGCCGACGCCGCCGTGCATGCGGTGCAGGGCCGCGGCGGCCGCGCCGTAGCACCCATCGGCGCCGCCTTTCCCGGTACGGTGGAGTCCGGCCGGGTGAACCGGGAGGCGCTTCGCCAGGCGGTGCTCGGCCAGCCGGAGGCGATGCGGCGGCTGGAGCGCATCGTCCACCCGCTGGTCCGCGACGCCGAGCACCGCTTCATGGGCGCCGCCCGCCGCCGGGCGGAGCGCCTGGTGGTGCTGGACATCCCGCTGCTGTTCGAGACACGCGGCCAGGGTCGCTGCGACCTGGTGGTGGTGGTGACCGCGCCCGCCGCGGTGCAGCGCTGGCGGGTGCTGCGCCGGCCCGGCATGACCGAGGCGCGGCTGGACTACATCCTGTCCCGCCAGCTGCCGGACAAGGAAAAGCGCCGCCGCGCCGACGTCCTCGTCCACACCGGCCAGTCGCGCCACGCCGCACAGCGCGCCATCCGGCGCCTGGTCAGGGAGCTTCGGGCATGAGGCAGCTGGTGCTGGACACCGAGACCACCGGCCTCGACCCCGCCACCGGCGACCGGGTGATCGAGATCGCGGCGATCGAGATCGTCAACCTGATCCCGACCGGCGAGGCCTTCCACGTGCTGCTCGACCCCGAGCGGGACGTGCCGCCCGAAAGCACGCGCATCCACGGCTTCACGCTGGAGATGCTGCAGGGCAAGCCGCGCTTCGCCGCGGTGGTCGACGACTTCCTCGGCTTCCTCGGCGGCGACCCGATCATCGCCCACAACGCGCCCTTCGATTTCGGCTTCCTGGATGCGGAGCTGGCGCTGGCCGGGCGGACGAAGCTGGACCGCGCCCGGATGGTCGACAGCCTGGCGCTGGCGAAGAAGCGCTTCCCCGGCATGCCGAACAGCCTGGATGCGCTCTGCCGCCGGCTCGGCGTCGATAACTCGATGCGCACCAGCCACAACGCGCTGCTCGACGTGAAGCTGCTGTCGCAGGTCTATCTGGAGCTGATGGGCGGCAAGCAGCCCGGCCTGGTGCTGGCGGCACAGGTCACCGCGCCGGTGGCGACACTCAGCGGACTGACCCGGGCGCGGACGCCGCGGCCGATCCTGCCGGACGCGGCGGCGCTGGAGGCGCATGCGGCCTTCCTGAAGAAGCTGAAGGACCCGGCCTGGCTGAAGCCGCCCTTCGCGGAGCCGGGGCCTGACGCCGGCGCGGCGAGCGGCTAGCCTTTCAGGCGGGACAACCGCAGGGAGGAAACAATGGGCCAGGTCCAAGGCAAGGTCGCGCTCGTCACCGGGGCGGCCGCCGGCATCGGCGCCGCCATCGCCACCACGCTGGGGCGGGAGGGGGCGACGGTGGTCCTCACCGACCTCGACGACCACCGCGGTGAAGCGACTGCCGAGGCGATCCGCGGCGCCGGTGGCCAGGCGCTCTACCTGCATCAGGATGTGACCGACGAGGATCGGTGGGTCGAGATCATCGCCGAGGTGGACCGGCGCTTCGGCCGGCTGGACGTGCTGGTGGCCAATGCCGGCATCGCCATCATGGGCCCGCTGCTGGAGATGTCGCTGGCGGATTGGCGGAAGCAGACCGCGGTGAACATCGACGGCGTGTTCCTGACCGCCAAGCACGGCATCCCGCTGATGCGGAAGTCGGGCCAAGGTGGGTCGATCATCATGATCTCCTCCGTCGCCGGGCTGCGCGGCTCGGCAGGGCTTGCGGGGTATTCGGCGACCAAGGGGGCGGTGCGGCTGTTCGCCAAGTCGGTCGCGCTGGAATGCGCCGGCGCGCGCGACGACATCCGCTGCAACAGCGTCCACCCCGGCATCATCGCCACCGAGATCTGGGAGAAGATGCCGGCCGGCGCCAGCGACGTGCGGCGCAACGCGCCGATCGACGCCCGGGCGATCGCCGAGGGCAGCGTGCCGACCGGCAAGCTGGGCACGCCCCAGGATATCGCCGACGGGGTGCTGTTCCTGGCCTCCGACGCCTCCCGCTACGTGACGGGGTCGGAGCTGGTGATCGACAGCGGGATGATGGCCGGGCGGCTGGGGAACCTGGCGGCGCGTTAGCCCTTAGCCCTCCCGCTCCCGCTCCGCCATCATCGCCCGGCAGGCGGGCCTTGCCTGGCAGGCGGCGAGCCAGGCCTTCACCCGCGGCGACGCCTCGAACAGCTCCGGCGCCGGGCCGGCGTAGCGGATCACCTCCGCCAGGTTCAGGTCGGCCACGGTGAACCGGCCGCCGACCAGGAAGCCGGTCGCCGCCAGCGCCTGGTCCAGCACGGCGAAGGGCGCCCGCAGCGCCGCCACAGCGGCGAGCGCTTTGGCTGGATCGCAGGGGCCGTGCGGGTTGGCGACGCGGTGATACAGCACCTCGATCGTGTGCGGCTCGGCCTCGGTCATCGCCCAGACGGACCACATGGTCATCAGCCCGTCCTCGGCCGCGTCGGCCGGGCCGAGCGCCCCGCCATGGCGCTTCGCCAGGTACAGGTTGATCGCCAGCGATTCGTGCAGGACCAGCCCGTCATCCTCGATGGCCGGGATGCGACCGTTCGGGTTCACCGCGAGGAACGCGGCGGAGCGCGTGTTCAGCGGCGCATCCGCCGCGTCGGGATCGGGCAGGCGGTAGCCCTGGATGACCGGCACGTGGCGGTACTCCAGCCCGATTTCCCGGACCAGCCAGAGGATGCGCGAGGCGCGCGAGCGATAGACGCCGTAGATCGTCAGCATGGGATCGGTTCTCCGTCGCCCTCAGCCTGGCAACATCCGCCGCAGCCCGGCCACCCCCGCCGCCAGCCCATCCTGCAGCAGCCAGACATCGCCGCCCCAGGCGATGATGCGGAAGCCGTCGTCGATGGCGCGCTGCGCCTCCGCCGCGCCGGTCACCAGGCGGCCGAGCCCCTTGCCATGCGCCTTTGCCGCCGCGCAGATCCTTCGAGTCGCCGCGCGGAATTCCGGATGGTCGAACTGCCCGGCGATGCCGAGCGAGGTCGAGAGGTCGTAATGCCCGACCCAGAGCGCATCGACGCCGTCGAGCGCGGCGATGGCCTCGGCATTCTCGACGCCTTCCGCCGTCTCGATCATCAGGATCAGCACCGTGCGGTCATTGGCCGCCGCCAGCGCCTCGGCCGGCACCGCGCTGCGGTAATTGTCGTGCGCCACCCGCAGCGCGACGCCGCGGCGGCCCATGGGCGCGTATTTCAGCGCGGCGACGGCCTGGCGCGCGACCTCCACACTGCCGACCAGCGGCAGCATCACGCCTTCGGCCCCGACATCGGCGATGCGGGCGATGTCATGCGCCTCGCGCGACGGAATCCGCACCAGGGTCGGGATGCCGCCGGCTTCGAGGAAGCGGATGCCGGCCTTCACCGTCTCCTCCGAGAAGCCGCTGTGCTCCATGTCGAGGAAGGCAAAGTCGCAGCCGGCGCCGGCGAGGATATGGCCGATGCCGGGAGTGACGAATTCCACCAGGAAGGTGCCAGTTGCGAGCTCGCCCGAACGGACCATGGTTTTCAGTGATTTCTTCATGGTGTTCCCTTCCCTGATCGTGGAACCCGAGCTTCGGTCGGGCATTTGCCCGCATTCTTCCACCATGCCTTACTGCGTGGGAAGTCCACGGGGGAAGACATCCGCTGATGCCGGAAGCGCCGACGCCGACACGCCTGCAGCCGCCCACCGATCCGCGTGTCGAGTATTCCACCCCCGTCGGCGACACGGTGAAGACCACCACCTGCTACATGTGCGCCTGCCGCTGCGGCATCCGCGTCCACCTGAAGGATGGCCGGATCCGCTACATCGAGGGCAACCCCGATCACCCGGTGAACAAGGGCGTCATCTGCGGCAAGGGCAGCGCCGGGATCATGACGCAATACGCGCCGGCGCGGCTGTCGAGCCCCCTGCTGCGCGTCGGCGAACGCGGCAGCGGCGAGTTCCGTGAGATTTCCTGGGCCGAGGCGATGGAGATCGCCACCGGCTGGCTGCGGCATGTGCGGGAGACCGATCCACGGAAGCTCGCCTTCTTCACCGGCCGCGACCAGTCGCAGTCGCTGACCGGCTTCTGGGCGGCGCAGTTCGGCACGCCGAATTTCGCCGCGCATGGCGGCTTCTGCTCGGTCAATATGGCCGCCGGCGGGCTGTACTCGATCGGCGGCAGTTTCTGGGAATTCGGCGAGCCGGACTGGGACCGCGCGAAATACGTGCTGATGTTCGGCGTCGCCGAGGACCACGACAGCAACCCGATCAAGCTGGGGATTTCCAAGGTCAAGGAACGCGGGGCGAAATTCGTCTCGGTCAACCCGGTGCGCACCGGCTATTCCGCGGTGGCGGATGAATGGATCGGCATCCGCCCCGGCACCGATGGGCTGTTTGCCCTGGCGCTGGCGCATGAGCTGCTGCGGACCGACCAGGTCGATCTCGATTTCCTCGCCCGCTACACCAATGCCGCCTGGCTGGTGGTGCGCAACCCGGGCGGCGCCGATGACGGGCTGTTCGCCCGCGACGCCAACGGCACGCCGCTGGCCTGGGACCGCGCCCGCGGCGCGATGGACGCCAAGGCCGCCGATCTGTCGGCGATGATGGTGGGCGAATACGTGCTGCCGGATGGCCGCCGGGCACAGCCGGTCTTCCACCTGCTGGCCGAGCGCTACCTCGCCCCCGAATACGCGCCCGACGCGGTGGCGGAGCGCTGCGGCATCCCGGCCGCGACCATCCGCCGGATCGCCGCCGAGATCGCCGACGTCGCCTTCAACCAGGCGATCACGCTGGACCAGCCCTGGACCGATACCTGGGGCCGGACGCACTCGCAGACCGTGGGCCGGCCGGTCGCCTTCCATGCGATGCGCGGCATCAGCGCGCATTCCAACGGCTTCCATTCCTGCCGCGCGCTGCATCTGCTGCAGATGCTGCTGGGCGCCGTCGATACGCCCGGCTCCTGGCGCTACAAATCGCCCTTCCCGCGGCCGATCCCGCCCGGGCCGCCGCCGGCCGGCAAGGGCGCCAAGCCGAACACGCCGCTGGTCGGCAACCTGCTGTCCTTCCCGCAGGGGCCGGACGATCTGCTGGTGGACGATGCCGGCAACCCCTTGCGCATCGACAAGGCCTTCTCCTGGGAAGCGCCGATGGCGCTGCACGGGATGATGCACACCGTCATCGGCAATGCCGGTGCCGGCGACCCCTACCCGATCGACACGCTGTTCATGTTCATGGCCAACATGGCCTGGAACAGCGCGATGAACCCGGGCGAGGTGATCCGCATCCTGACCGAGAAGCGGGAGAGTGGCGAACACGTCATCCCGCACGTCATCTACTCGGACGCCTACTATTCAGAAACCGTGCCCTATGCCGACCTGATCCTGCCGGACACGACGTACCTGGAACGCTGGGACTGCATCTCGGTGCTCGACCGGCCGATCGGCAGCGCGCATGGCGCGGGCGATGCCATTCGCCAGCCGGTGATCGCGCCCGACCGCGACGTGCGGCCCTTCCAGGACGTGCTGATCGAGCTCGGCGCGCGGCTCGGCCTGCCGGCCTTCACCAAGGAGGACGGCAGCGCGAAGTTCAAGGACTACCCCGACTACATCGTGAACCATCAGCGCGCGCCCGGCGTCGGCCCGCTGGCCGGCTTCCGCGGGATGGAGGGCACGAAGAAGGGCGTCGGCGAGCCGAACCCGGACCAGCTCCAGCGCTACATCGACAATGGCTGCTTCTGGCGCGACCACCTGCCGCCCGAGCAATCCTGGTACAAGCACGCCAACCAGGCCTACCTCGACAACAGCAAGGCCATGGGCTTCATCCCCAAGGCCGAGCAGATCGTCATGCAGCTCTGGTCGGAGCCGTTGCAGAAATTCCGCCTGGCCGCCGAGGGCCATGGCGAGCGGCAGCCGCCGGACCGGCTGCGGGAGCGCATCCGCACCTACTGCGACCCGCTGCCCATCTGGTACGCGCCGCTGGAACAGCAGGGCGCCGACCTCGAACACTTCGACCTGAGTGCCGTCACCCAGCGGCCGATGGCGATGTACCATTCCTGGGGCTCGATGAACGCCTGGCTGCGGCAGATCCATGGCGCCAACAAGTTGTATATGGCGCGCAGCCGGGCCGAGACGCTGGGGCTGGTGCACGACGACTGGGTCTGGGTCGAGAGCCGCAGCGGCCGGCTGAAATGCCAGCTCGCCGTCATGGAAGGCGTCAATCCCGACACCGTCTGGACCTGGAACGCCATCGGCAAGCGCGGCGGCGCCTGGGGGCTGAGCGAGGACAGCCCGGAGGCGCTGCGCGGCTTCCTGCTGAACCACGTCATCAGCGAATGGCTGCCGGCGCAGGAAGGCTTCCGCTCCGCCAATGCCGATCCGGTCACCGGCCAGGCCGCCTGGTACGACCTGCGCGTGCGCGTGACCAAGGCCGATGCGCCCGGCGTGACCGAGCCGCATTTCGCGACGCTGCACGATAGGCCCAACCCGCCGAAGCGCGCCGATATCCTCCGCTACAGCACCAAGAGCCGCGCATGACCTGCCTGCCCGAGATCACGCCCGGCGCCAAGAAGCTTGGCCTCGTCATCGACCTCGACACCTGCGTCGGCTGCCAGGCCTGCGCAACCAACTGCAAGGAATGGAACAGCTCCGGCCATTCCGCGCCGCTGCCGGACTACAAGCCGTATTCGGCCGGCGCCGAAGGTGTCTGGTTCAACCGCGTGCACAGCTACGAGGCCGGTGAGGGCGCCGAGGGCCGCACCGTCCACTTCCCGCGCTCCTGCCTGCATTGCGAGACGCCCGCCTGCGTCACCGTCTGCCCTACGGGTGCCTCCTACAAGCGCGGCGAGGACGGCATCGTCCTGATCGACCACGACATCTGCATCGGCTGCGGCCTGTGCGCCTGGGCCTGCCCCTATGGCGCGCGGGAGATGGACGAGGATGCGGGGGTGATGAAGAAATGCACCCTCTGCGTCGACCGCATCTACAACGAGACGATCCCGGAAGCGCAGCGCCAGCCGGCCTGCGTGCTGGCCTGCCCGACCAAGGCGCGGCATTTCGGCGACCTCGGCGATCCGGAGAGTGCCGTCAGCCAGCTGGTCGCGGCGCGCGGTGGCCAGGCGTTGATGCCGGAACTCGGCTACGGCCCGGTGAACAGCTACCTGCCGCCCCGGCGTCGGGACAGCGCGCCGGTCGAGGATGCGCCGACGCCGATGGATATCGGCAACCCCATCCTGCGCTGGATGGACCGGGTGCTGAGCCGATGAGCGCGCGTCTGCCCCCGCCCCCGCTCTGCGGGGAAGGGCCGGGGTAGGGCTGCGTGCCGCGAAGCGGCTATACTGCCGCACCAATCCACCTCCACCCTAACCCTCCCCCGCCACCGGGGGAGGGACCGGAAGCGTCATGAACCCGGCTCCCTCCATCGTCTTCTTCACCACCGCCTCCGGCGCCGGCTACGGGCTGCTGTTCTGGCTCGGCCTGCTGCGGCCGGTGGGCCTCGTCCCGCAGGTGCCGGCCTTCGCGCTGCTCTGCCTGGCGCTGGCGTTGCTGCTGATCACCGCCGGCCTCGCCTCGTCCCTGCTGCATCTCGGCAATCCGCAGCGGGCCTGGCGGGCCTTCAGCCAGTGGCGCTCCTCCTGGCTGTCGCGCGAGGGCGTCGCCGCGGTCGCCACCTACGTCCCGGCGATCGGCTTCGGTTGGGCGCTGCTCACCGGGCAGGAGGGCCTCGCCACCCTCGCCGGGCTGCTGGCGGCAGTGGGCGCGGCCGTGACGGTGTGGTGCACCGGCATGATCTACGCGTCCCTGAAACCCATCCCGCAATGGCACC
>JBMOJU010000254.1:0-7978 GCA_049315625.1 Paracraurococcus sp. | reverse complement strand
ATCATCACCTCCAACAACGAGAAGGAGCTGCCGGACGCCTTCCTGCGCCGCTGCTTCTTCCACTACATCCGCTTCCCCGACCGCGAGACGATGGAGAAGATCGTCCAGGCCCACTTCCCCGACATCAAGCAGGAGCTGGCGCGGGAGGCGCTGAACGTCTTCTTCCAGGTCCGCGGCGTGCAGGAGCTGAAGAAGAAGCCGGCGACGTCGGAGTTGCTGGACTGGCTGAAGCTGCTGATGATCGAGGACCTGCCGCCCGAGGTGCTGCGGTCGTCGGACCCGAAGACGGCGATCCCGCCGCTGTACGGCGCGCTGCTGAAGAACGAGCAGGATGTGCACCTGTTCGAACGGCTGGCTTTTTTGTCACGGCGGCCGCAGCGCTAGGGACGCCACCGCGCATGTTCGTCGAGGTCAACGGCATCCGGCTGTTTTTCGACGTGGACGGCGCCGGCCTGGTGCCGGACGGGTCGCGCATGCGGGAAAAGCCGACGCTGATCCTGCTGCATGGCGGGCCGGGCTCCGATCATTCCTTCTTCAAGCCGGATTTCGGCCAGCTCGCCGACCTCGCGCAGGTCGTCTACCTCGACCAGCGCGGCAACGGCCGCAGCGAGACGGGCGATCCCTCCACCTGGACCCTCGCGCAATGGGGCGACGACGTGAAAGGGTTCTGCGACGCGCTCGGCATCCGGCGGCCGATCGTGCTCGGCCTGTCCTTCGGCGGCTTCGTCGCGCAATCCTATGCGGTGCGGCACCCCGGCCATCCCGCGGGGCTGATCCTGGTCAGCACCGCTGCCCGGATGGATTTCGCGGTGGTCTTCGACGCCTTCGAGCGGTTCGGCGGCCCGGCAGCGCGGGCGGCAGCCGAAGCCTACTGGAGCGGCCCGACACCAGACATCGAGGCGCGTTACGCCGCCCTGTGCCAGCCGCTCCATACCGTCCACCCGCCGCGCGATCCCGCCGCGAAGCGGCGCGTCATCCAGCGCGATGAGACGACGATCCGGTTCGGCGGCGTCAACAAGGCACAGGGCCGGATGGATCTTCGCGCCGACCTGGCCGCCATCCGCTGCCCCGTGCTGGTCATGGCGGGCGAACGCGATCCTCTCACGCCGATCGCCTTCAGCGAGGAGATCGCCCGCTGCCTGCCGCCGCACCTGGTGCGCTTCGAGCGCTTCCCGGATTGCGGCCATGCAGTGCAGCTCGACGCGCCCGAGCGCAGCTTCGCGCTGATGCGCGAGTTCATCGCCGAATTCGCATACGGCCAGACGGCCTGAGGGGGCAACGGACATGCTCGCCCACTTCATCTACGCCCTACGGACCGCCGGCATCCCCGCCAGCATCACCGAATACCTGACCCTGCTGCGCGGCATGAAGGAGGGCGTCGCCGACTACAATGTCGACGATTTCTACCATCTGTCGCGCGCCACGCTGGTGAAGGACGAGCGTCACCTCGACCGCTTCGACCGCGTCTTCGGCGAGGTCTTCAAGGGCCTGGAGCCGCCCGAGGGCGACCTGCAGCAGGCGATCCCCGAGGAATGGCTGCGCAAGCTGACCGAGAAGCTGCTGACGGATGAGGAGAAGGCGGCGATCGAGGCCGCCGGCGGCTTCGACAAGCTGATGGAATTGCTCAAACAGCGCCTGGCCGAGCAGAAAGGCCGCCACCAGGGTGGCTCCAAGTGGATCGGCACCGGCGGCACATCCCCCTTCGGGGCGCATGGCTACAACCCCGAAGGCGTGCGCATCGGCCAGGAGGAGTCCCGCAACCGGAAGGCCGTGAAGGTCTGGGACAAGCGGGAGTTCAAGGATCTCGACGGCGACATCGAGATCGGCACCCGCAACATGAAGCTGGCGCTGCGCCGGCTGCGCCGCTTCGCCCGCCAGGGCGCGGCGACCGAACTGGATTTGCCCGACACCATCCGCGCCACTGCCAACAACGCCGGCACGCTGGACCTGAAGATGGTGCCGGAACGGCACAACACGGTGAAGGTGCTGCTGTTCCTGGATATCGGCGGGTCGATGGACGACCACGTGCGCGTCTGCGCCGAGCTGTTCTCCGCCTGCCGCGCCGAGTTCAAGCACCTGGAGCACTACTACTTCCACAACTGCCCCTATGAGCGGCTATGGACCAGCAACCGCCGGCGGAAGGAGAGCGAGGTCTCCACCTGGGAGGTGCTGCGGAAATACGGCCCGGACTACAAGGCGATCTTCGTCGGCGACGGGGCGATGAGCCCTTACGAGATCATCCAGCCCGGCGGCAGCGTGGAGCACTGGAACGAGGAGACCGGGCAGGTCTGGCTCGGCCGGATGCTCGGCCATTTCCGCCGCACCGCCTGGCTGAACCCGATGCCGCAGGTGGCCTGGCCGCGCTACCAGTCGGCGCAGATCCTGCACCAGTTGATGGAACAGCGCATGTTCCCGCTGACCCTCGGCGGGATCGAGGACATGACCCGCGAGCTGAGCCGCTGATCAGACCGGCCGTCGCCGTCCGGGCATGAAAAACCCCCGGGGCCCTGCGGCCGCCGGGGGTGGTTCGGGCGGTGCGGCGCCTTACGGCAGCGGCACCGGGTTGGCCGACAGGCTGCGCAGGTAGGCGATGACGTTGGCGCGGTCCTGCGGGTCCTTCAGGCCGACATAGCCCATCTTGGTGCCCGGGGCGTATTGCTGCGGCGCCTGCAGCCAGGCGCTCAGCTCGTCGTAATTCCAGGGGCCCGGCTTCGCCTTCAGCACGGCGGAGTAGTTGAAGCCTTCCATGTGGCCATGCGGCTTGCCGACCACGTCATAGAGGTTCGGGCCGACGCCGGCCTTGCCGCCCTCGTTCACCGAATGGCAGACGGCGCATTGCCGGCGGAACAGGGCGCCGCCCTTCTCCGGGTCGGCGCTGGCCATCAGGCTGCCGATCGAGGCGCCCTCGGCCGCGGCAGGGGCCGCCGCAGGGGTGGCGGCGGCGGCAGGCGCCGCCGCGGCGGCCGGGGCGGGCTGGCCGGCGGGCGGCAGCGGGATCGGGTTGCCCGACAGCGTCCGCAGATAGGCGATCAGGTCGGCGCGCTGCTGGGTGTTGGCCAGGCCCGCATACCCCATGCGGGTGCCGGGGGCGTAGGCGGCCGGCTTGTACAGCCAGGCGTTCAGCTCGTCATAGGACCAGGGGCCCTGCTTGGCCTTCAGGACGGCCGAGTAGTTGAAGCCTTCCGCATGGCCGTGCGGCGCACCGACGATGCCATAGAGGTTGGGGCCGACGCCGGCCTTGCCGCCCTCGTTCAGGCTGTGGCAGGCGACGCATTGCTTCTGTGCAATCGACTTGCCGTTATCGACATTCGCACTCGCCAGCAGGGCGGCGATCGGTTCGGGTCCCGCGGGGGCCGCGGCGGGGGCGCTGGCCGACGCCGGCGGCTCGCCGATCCTGATGGCGCTTTCGTGCGGCCGTTCGCCGTGCACCAGCACTTTGCCGAGCTGGCCGGCCAGCATGAAGGTGATGCCGGCCGTGAGCACGGCGGCGAAAGCCTTGTTGATTTCAAGCGAGTTCATCGGCGAAGGCGTCCTTGGCAACGCGACGGACGAATGGCACCGCGCCCTGCCCGGGCACGGAAGGCGACCGCCGTGGATATAAAGGAAGCGGCGCAGGTCGCAACCCACCAAGGCGGCGATTGCCGGCGCCGGACAAGCGAAAGGCCGGGCCCCGCCTGCGCGGGACACCGGCCTTCTGGCCTTCCGGGCGGCCCGCCGTGGCGGGCCGCTCAGGTCACTGACGGATCGGCGCCGGGGCGTCGATCTTGGTGATCGCGTTCAGCTCCGGATAGTCCTTCAGCATCGACACGCCGAGCAGCGGCTTGTAGGCGCCCTGGTGGCAGCTCGCGCAGTTCACCTTCAGCGGATCGCCATGGATGCCGACCCGGGACTGGACCGGGCCGCCGGCCGGACCGACCGGGTTGGCTGCCCAGACGGGCTGCAGCGGATCGATGAAGTTGTTGTTGATGTCCCGTACCATGCGGACGCCATGCCAGGCATTGGTCCGTTGCGGCGGGCTTTCCTCCCACGAATAGAAGGCGCGGGAGTTGTGGCAGTAGGTGCAGTTCACGCCGAGCGCCGTCGACATGTGCATCATCAGCCCATAGGTCCACTCCGCGTCCTTGGTGCCGGGCTTCACCGGCATGACACGCGGCGCCGGGGTCTGCACCCGGATCAGCGCATCATTGGACAGATACGGGGTAAACGGATCGTAGGGCAGCGAGGTCAGGCCGACCGAGGCGCTGGCCTGGTTCTGCCCGGACGTCCCGACCGAGAGGCCGGCGGCACGCGGCGGGGTGTCGTTGCGCGCCCAGGCATAGGTCGGCACGGGCTGGCCGCGGTGGCAGGTGTAGCAGGTGACGCCGGTTTCGAGCACATGGCTCTTCCACTCGGTATTGATGCGCGCCGTCATCTGCAGCATCCGGCGCGCCACGACCTTGGTGTAGACTTCGTCGGAGGCCATGTTGTTGGGGTTGTGGCAGTAGTTGCACCCCTGCTCCGGCGACACCCAGCTGGTCAGCGCCGCCATGGTGCGGGCGAACTGCGTGACCGAAAGGTCGCCCAGCACCTGCACGTTCTTGTAGACGACGCTGGCCTTCGGCCCGGCGGCGCCCACATTGGGGACGACCTCCGGGAGCTGGTTCTGGGCCAGGATCAGCTTCTCGGTGCGCGGGTTCACCGGCTGCTGCTGGGCCAGGCCACGGTAGCCGAGCTGCACCGTATCCACCGGCGGCCGCTCGAAGGTGAAGAGCAGCGCGAAGCCGCCGATCAGCGCCGCCGCGGCGGCGGCGCCTTTGAGGGCGTAGCTCATTTCCCACCTCCCAGCAGCGGATCGGGCAGCGCGTTGAAGGACTCCGGCGGGTAGGAGGGCGCGAAGGCGTGCTGCATCGCCCACTGGTGCCAGTTGTCCACCACCGTGCCGGTCAGGAGGATGCCGATGCCGCCGGTGATCGGCGTCAGGATGGCGAACCACCAGGCCCAGCGATGGATGCTCTCGAAGCTGGCGTTGAAGCCCATGGTCCAGCGCCAGAACAGCCCGCCGCGCTCGGCCGCCGTACCGCGGTCGATCGCCAGCTCGATCTCACGCTCGCCGCCGAACCGGCCGAGGGCGAGAATGGTCGCGCCGTGCATGGCGAACAGCAGGGTCGAGCCGTAGAGGAAGACGATGCTGAGCGCATGGAACGGGTTGTAGAACAGGTTGCCGTAGCGAATGGACAGCGCCGCGGTCCAGTCGAGGTGCGGGAAGATGCCGAAGGGCACCGCCTCGGACCAGCTGCCCATCAGCAGCGGGCGGAAGAAGCCCAGCACGAAGAACAGCCAGAGCGCCGCGGCGAAGGCCCAGGCGACATGGGTGCCCATGCCCAGGGCGACGGCCCGGCGATAGGTCCGCACCCACCACAGCACCACCGAGATCGACAGGAAGAACCCGGCGAGGATCCACCAGCCGCCCTCGTTCAGCGGCGGGAAGCGCAGCCCGTACTTCGGCGCCGGCGGCTCCAGCGCCAGCCAGAAGAACTGGCGGAAGAATTCCCGCAGGCTCCAGTTCACGCTGTCGAGCATCACGAAACCGATGATCTCGAAGGCGAGGAACCCGAAGACCAGCGAGAGCAGGCCGGTCATACCGAGGTAGACGGGACCGATCTGCGCATCGCCCAGGCGGCCCAGCAGGTGCAGGTGGCCTGGCGTGTATTTCCGCTCGACGCTGTCGCGTCCGAGCGGGACACCGGGATAGGCAGGCCCGACGACCTGTATCCGGGTGAAGATGTTCTGGTACTCGGCCATGTGTCGATCCTCCCCCTTACGACCAGATCGGCAGGTTCAGCCACCAGCCCCACCACTCCGGCCAGCCGCGCGTCCAGAACGGGCCGCTGATGATGATGCAGACCGCGCTCCAGAAGCCCGCCGACAGCGCGACGAACAGCCCGAGCCGGTGAATGCCGAGGGTGCCGATCGAGTAGCCGATGAAGTCGCGGAAGAAGGTGTTCTCGTGTTCCGAGGTCTTCACCGTCTCACCGCGCTGCGGGTTGAGCGCCGAGAGCACCAGCGCGCCGTGCAGCGACAGCGCCAGCACCGTGGTGAAGAAGAACGTCACCGCGATCATGTGCGCCGGGTTGTAGTGGAAGTGCAGGTACTGGTAGCCGACGTTGGACACCCAATCGAGGTGGCTGAAGATGCCGTAGGGGAAGGCATGTCCCCAACCGCCCATCAGCACCGGCCGGATCACCACCAGCGAGATGTAGGCGAAGACGGCGAAGCTGTAGGCGAAGGGGATGTGGTACCCCATGCCCAGCTTGCGCGAGATCTCGGCCTGCCGGAAGACCCAGGACACGAAGGCGCCGATGGCGCAGACCGTGATGGCCTGCCACAGCCCACCCTCGTGCATCGGCGCCAGGCCCAGACCATACTTCAGGTCAGGCGGCGCAATATTGATCAGCCACGGGTTCCAGGTACCGCCGATCGCCGCGCCGTAGAGGATCAGCACGGTGCCGACGACGGTGAAGAACGCCGTGGTGATGCCGAAGAAACCGACCCAGAACGGCCCAATCCAGAAGTCGAAGAGATCGCCCCCGACCAGGGTGCCGCCGCGGACGCGGTACTTCTGCTCAAAACTCAGCATGGACATCGCATGATCCCCTCATCCGCGCGCCGGCGGGCACGCCGTCGCAGGATGCTTCCGACAGGGGCTGGGGCGGGCTGACGCCCGCCTCGCCCGCTGTCGTGAAGCGGACGCCGGCGCGTTACCGCGCAGGCGGACGGGCGGCCACGGCGCCCGGCTGAGCGTTCACCGTCGGCGCGCACCAGCCGAGATGGTCGCAGTAGCGCGGCGAGCTGAGCACCGCGAAGTGGATCACCGCGGCGATCGCGACGACGCCGATGGCGGCAAGAACCAAAGCGCGACGTGGATCGAACAGCATCCACATCTTGTGCATATCAAGCATGTTCATCTCCCCAAGATGCGGGCGGGTAGGCGGCCGGACGGCCGCCCCTCAGCCACTCAGAAGAAGCGCCAATCCGGCGGCACGGCCTGGCCGCCGTACACCAGCGGACGCCACAGCCACACCAGGATGTGGGCGCCCATCGATGCGAACACGGAGAAAGCCCAACCCTTGATCAGCAGGTTGTGGACTTCCTTCGCCTCGTCCTCCGTCAAACCGGAGGGTCCCTTGGTATCCGCCATTGTCGGACCTCCTAACTGGCCTTTCGGCCGGCACCGCGCAGGTCCCGCGCGGCAGGGATCGGCGCGACGGCGAACGCCGCGCGCGATGGGTTCGGGGCCTGCGCGCTCATGCGACGCGGCCCTCGGCAAGTTCGGCAAGCAGGCGCGCGACGCGCGCCGCGGTAACGCGCGGCTCCGACGCCGCGCGGGCATCCTGCTCGGCGCGATCCCGCAGCCGCTTGGCGGCCGAGATGCGCAGCAGGAAGGGTTCCGTCTCCAGGTGCTGCTCCAGCAGCCGCTGCGCCTCCGGCTCCCATGCCTCGGCGGGGCGTGCCGGCGTCGGCTCCACCCGGTCGAGATCCGTGCCCAGCGGCAGGATGTGGAACAGCGCGTCGAACAGCGCGTTGCAGTATTCCTGGATGATGTAGGTCGCGCCGGCATAGCCCATGAAGGGCGTGCCGGTGGCGCGGCGGATGATCGCACCCGGGAAGCTGGCCGGGATGTAGGTGCAGCGGGCGCGCGTCTCGGCGGCGTACATCCGCTCGTTGAAGGAGCCGAACAGCACCAGCGGCGGCGTCTTCTTCATCGCCTCCCGCACCGCCTGGTTGTCCGGCTTCATCCCCGGACGGCGGGCGAAGGAGAAGGTGCAGGGCACCCCCATCTCCTCCTCCAGGAAGCGGCGGAAGCCGCGCGTGTAGGTCTCCGTCGCCACGATGGCGAAGCTCGCCGTGGCGAAGAAATCCTGCGTCACGCTGCGCCAGAGATCCCAGATCGGCTTGATCGTGGTGTGCTTCTCGCGCTCGATGAAGGGCTCGGGATCGA
>JBMOJU010000253.1:0-8019 GCA_049315625.1 Paracraurococcus sp. | reverse complement strand
GCATAGGTGTGCGGCCCCTCGTAGCGGTCGAGCGCCGCGAGGTGATCGGGCGTCACCCGCCACAGCCCGATCGGGCAGGCGGACGCCGCGTCCGGCTCCACCAGGGCGAATTTGCGCAGCACCAGGCGCCAGCCGGGCAGCAGCAGCGCGCCCGCCACCGTGGCGCCGGGGCAGCGCTGCGCCATCTGCGCATGCGACAGGTTGCTGCCATAGGCGGCGTAGAGGCCGGTCATCGCCGCCGACCCTCCCCCGCGGCCGCCGGGCGCGCAAGCCGGTGACGCTGGCGCTGCAGGCCCTGCCGCTGGTTTTGCTGCTCGGGCTGCTCGGCAGCGGCCGAGCCGGGCCGGTCGGCGCCTGCCTGATCGCCCTCGCCGCCGCGGTGCCGGCGGTCCTCGTCTCCCTTCCCGACCCGGCCGGGCTGCCCGGCTTCCTCGCCGACCAGGCGCTGCGCGGCCTGTTCCTCGGCGTGCAGCCGGTCGCCGTGGTCTCCGGCGGGCTGCTGTTCCACGCTGCCGCGACAGCCGCGGAGGACCAGGCCGCGCCACGGGCGCCGAACCCGGCGGGGGTCTTCGCCGCCACCCTGCCGATGGGCGTCTTCCTCGAAAGCTGCACCGGCTTCGCGGTCGGCACGGTCTTCGCCCTCTCGGCGCTGCGTCGCATGGGAATTGGCGGCGCGGCGGCCGGGGCGCTGGCGCTGCAGGCGCTGGTCCTGGTGCCGTGGGGCGGGCTTGGGCCGGGCACCGCGCTCGGCGCCGCCATCGCCGGGGTGCCGGCGCAGGATCTCTCCTTCCTCGCCGCCGGGCTGACCGCCGCCTGGCTGCTGCTGTTGGCGCCGCTGCTCTGGTCGCTTTCGGCCCGCGCCGGGGTGGCGGTGGCGGGGCGCGAGCGCGCGGCGCAGCTCGGCCTGCTGGCGCTGCTGGGCGGGCTGCTGCTGGCCAGCGCCGCCTGGCTGCCCTTCGAGCTCGCCGGGCTGCTCGCGGCCGGGCCGGTCATGCTGATCGCGCTGTGGCGGGCCGACCCACCGCGCGACCTCGGCGCGGCGCTGCGCCGGGCCGCGCCCTACCTGCTGCTGACCGCCTGCCTGCTGGCGGCGCGGCTGTGGCATGGCGCGCCGTCCTTCCGCCCCTTCGCCGAGTATCCCGGCCTGCCGGTCACCCATGTCGCCGTGGTGCTGTGGCTGGTCGCCGGTACACTGCTGCTGGCGCGGCCGGATGGCGCGGCGCGGGCGGGCGCGGCGCTGGCGCGGGCGCGCCGCCCGGCCATCGCGCTGCTGCTCTATGTCCTGCTCGGCCGGCTGCTGGCCGGCAGCGGCGCGGCGCAGGCACTGGCAACGGCCGCGGCCGGGGCCCTGGGGCCGCTGGCGCCCTTCGCGGTGGCGCCGATCGCGCTGCTCTCGGGCATCGTCACCGGCAGCAATGTCGGCTCCAACGCCGCGCTGATGCCGGTGCAGGTGGCGCTCGGCGCGGCGGCCGGGCTGCCGCCGATCCTCGCCCCGGCGATCCAGAATTTTGCCGGCGCCGCCAGCGTCCAGGCCAGCCTCGGTGTCACCGCCCTGGTCTGCGGGCTGCTGGCCGACGGCACGCGGCCGGCGCAGCTCTGGCGGCTGCTCTGGCCCTCGATGGCCGTGGTGCTGGCGCTCGGCTGGGCGGCGACACTGTTGCTGCGCTGAGGCGCACTTGCTACGGCGGTGGCAAATTCCAGGCAGGAACACGCCCCATGCCCACCCGCCGCGCCGCGCTCGGCGCCGCCGCCGCGCTGCTGGCCGCGCCCGCCCTCCGGGCGCAGCCCGCCTGGCCGATGCGGCCGCTGCGCATCATCGTCACCTACCCGCCCGGCGGCGTCACCGACATCACCGCGCGGCTGGTGGCGGAACCGCTCGCCCAGCGGCTCGGCCAGCCGGTGCTGGTGGAGAACCGCCCCGGCGCCGGCGGCAATATCGGCGTGCAGGCGGCGATGGCGGCGGAGCCGGACGGCTACACCCTGCTGCTCGGCACCGCCGCGACGCATGGAGTGAACCCGGTGCTCTACGCCGCCAGCGGCGTCGATCCGGTGCGCGACTTCGCCTGCATCGGCACCATCGCCGACATGCCGAACGTGCTCTCGGTCAATCCGCAGGTATTGGATGTCGCCTCCGTCGCTTCGCTGGTGGCCGAAGCGCGCCGGCGGCCGCTCAGCTATGCCTCGGTCGGCAATGGCTCCTCCTCCCACTTCTGCGCGGCGATGTTCCTGCGGGCCGCGGGCATCGAGGCGACGCATGTGCCCTATCGCGGCTCCGCGCCCGCCATCGCCGCGCTGCGCGGCGGCGAGGTGGCCTTCCTGTTCGACACCACCGCGACGTCCACCATGCAGATCCGCGCCGGCGCCTTCCGCGCGCTCGCGGTGACGGCGGCGCATCGCAGCGCCGCGCTGCCCGACGTGCCGACGCTGATCGAGGCCGGCCTGCCCGGCTACGACATCGCGGTGTGGAACGCGCTGTGCCTGCATCGGCGCGCGCCGGCCGCGGTGCTGGCGCGGCTGCGGGAGGCCTTCGCCGCGGCGATGGCGCCGCCGATGGACGACCGCCTGCGCGGCGCCTTCGTCGAGCCGCTGCGGATCCCGGCGGCGGAGCTGGACGCCTGGCAGGCCGCCGACCAGGCGAAGTGGATGCGCATGACGCGCGAGCTCAACATGGCGGTGGATTGATGGTCGAGACGGTCGGCACCGGCGCCCCGCCGGCCAAGACGGGCCCCTGGGCCAAGGCCGAGCGGCACCTGCGGCGCGACCCGGTGCTGAAGAAGGTCATCAAGTCGATCGGCCCCTGCACCTTGGCGGCGGTGGAGCGCGAACCCTACGAGGCGCTGGTCCGCGCCATCGCCCACCAGCAGGTGCACGGCCGCGCGGCGGAGGCGATCCTCGGCCGCCTGCTGGCGCACCACCCGGATCACCCCTTCCCGCCGCCCGAGGCGGTGCTGGCGATGGAGGTGGAGGTCATGCGCGCCTGCGGCTTCTCGGGGTCCAAGGTCGCCGCGATCCGCGACATCGCCGAGAAGGCCGCGGGCGGGCTGGTGCCGACGCGGGAGGGCTGCGCGAGGCTCGACGACGCGGCGCTCATCGAACGCCTGGTGGCGATCCGCGGCGTCGGCCGCTGGACGGTGGAGATGCTGCTGATCTTCACCCTGGGCCGCCCCGACATCCTGCCGGTCGACGATTTCGGGGTGCGGGAAGGCTGGAAGGTGGCGGCGGGGCTGGAGGAACAGCCGAAGCCGAAGGCGCTGGCGGCGATCGGCGAGGCCTGGGCACCCTGGCGCAGCGTCGCGGCGTGGTATTTGTGGCGGGCGGCGGATGCGGCGAAGCGGAGTGCGTTCAAGCCGCAGTAAGGAAGCCGCGGGGAGGAGCGAATGGTTTTCCCTCCCCGATTTTGCTACGCCGGCAGCGCAGCGCCCAGCACCCGCGCATGATTCCCGCCCAGGATCTTCGCCGCCTCCACCGGTGCGAATCCCTGCGCCAGCAGCGCCTCCGCCAGCGCCGGCGTCTCCCGGTAATCGCCGAAGGCCGGCGTGCCGAGCAGCCCCTGCATGTCGCTGCCGATGCCGACATGGTCGATGCCGATCGCATCCACCATCCGCGCGATGGACAGGGCGTAGTTGCGCAGCGTCGGCCCCTCCGGCCCCACCAGCGGCCAGACGCCGACGACGCCGCCGGTCGCCGCCACCAGCTTCGCATGCTCCGGCGTGATCCAGCGGCTGCGCAGCGAGGGCCGGCCGGACAGGCCGGTGTGGGAGAGCACCAGCGGCTTCGACGACACCTCCGCCGCGCGCCGCACCAGCCAGAAGGTGCCGTGCGCCACATCCACCACCACGCCCAGCCGGTTGCAGGCGCGGATGATGCCGGCGCCGAATTCGGTCAGCCCCTCATGCACCGGCGCCGCGGTCTGGATGTCGCCGAGCTCGTTGACCCGGTAATGCACCAGCTGCAGATGGCGCAGGCGGTGCGCGGCGAAGGCCTCCTCCAGCCGTTCCGCCCGGCCCTCCAGCCAGTCGGCGCCCTCCGAGGCCACCACCACGGCCGGCGCCGCGCCAGGGGCCAGCGCCGCGCGCAGCCCGGCCTGGTCCGTCACCACGGCCAGCCCCTGGGCCGCGACCAGCGCGTGCAGCCGGGCGAAGGCCTCCTTCGAGTGGTCGTAAAGCTCGCCCGGGGCGGGGCTGCGGTAGGCCTCGATCCGGCTGTCGGGCGTGATCGTGGTGGTCGGCGTGTCGGCGACCATGGCCAGCGCCACCAGCCGCATCCCACCCTCCCGCATCGGCGCAGCCAGCGGCTCGAAGGGCCGCAGCCGGTTGCGGCCGAGGATGACGCGGCCGGCATGGCTGTGCAGGTCCATCGGCGCGGCGGCGGCGACCAGATCGCGTGCCGCGGTGGAGGGCGGCGCGACCTCGGCGCAGCCGGCGGTGGCGGCAACGCAGAGCAGCGGGGCGGCGCCAAGCAGCGCGCGGCGCCGCAGCCAGGGCCCGCCCGCGCCGCCGCCCACCACCCGCGCGCCGCGCAGCTGCCAGCGCCAGCCGGCGGGATCATCGGGCGGCAAGGCGTGCCAGACGCCAGCGATGCGGTGCGGGCCGGGGCCGCGCGGCGCGGCGCCGGCGAAGAATACCTCGACCGTCAGTGCCGGGTCGGGGCGGCAGCCGACGCAGCAGGCGGCCTCCGGCAGCAGCAGGGCATAGCCCGGCGGCATCTCCTCCGCCGTAAAGCTGGCGCCTTCCAGTTCCACCGCTTCGCCATCCGGCGGCAGGGCATGCCCCCGCGCCAGCGCGGTCCAGTCGAGCAGCATGGCCGATCCCCCCGGATTACAATGCTGCGCCGGGATGGATTGCAAATCCAGGCCGCTCCCGCATGCTCCGGCCCTAACGACACGCCGTCCGGAGGATCATCCATGCTGCCAACCCTCAGCCGCCGCGGCCTCGTCGCCGGCGCCGGCCTCGCCGCCCTGCCCTTCGCCGGCGGCCGCGCGCAAACCGGGCCGGTCATCCGGCTCGGCGTGCTGTCCGACTTCTCCGGCCCCTATCGCGACTGGTCGGGCCCGACCACGCTGGCCTGCGTCAACCAGGCGGTGGCGGAGGCGACGGCGGCCTATCCGAGCCTGCGGGTCGAGGTCGTCCAGGCCGACCACCAGAACAAGACCGATGTCGGCGCCAACACCGTGCGGCAATGGTTCGACCAGCGCGGCGTCGACGCGGTGATCGATGCCAACAACTCCGCCGTCGGCCTCGCCGTCGCCGGGGTGGCGAAGGAGAAGGACAAGGTGTTCCTTGCCTCCGGCGCCTCCACCGCGGCGCTGACCGGGGCGCAATGCACGCCGAACACCGTCCACTGGACCTACGACACCTACATGCTGGCCAAGGCCACCAGCCAGGCCATGGTGAAGGGCGGCGGCGAGTCCTGGTTCTTCATCACCGCCGACTATGCCTTCGGCCACATGATCGAAAGCCAGGCGACGCAGTTCATCGGCCAGGCCGGCGGCCGCGTGGTGGGCGCGGTGCGCTACCCATTCCCGCAGACCACCGATTTCTCCGCCCAGCTGCTGCAGGCGCAGGCCAGCGGCGCCAAGGTGCTCGGCCTGGCGAATGCCGGGACGGATACGGTGAACTCGGTAAAGCAGGCGCAGGAATTCGGCCTGCCGAAGCGTGGCATGAAGATCGCGCTGATGCTGGCCTACCTGACCGACATCCACACCATGGGCCTGCCCGTCGCGCAGGGGCTGCAGCTGACCGAAAGCTTCTACTGGGACCTGAACGACCGGACCCGCGCCTTCTGGGGCCGCATGAAGGGCAAGACCGGCGCCTTCTGCCCGAACCAGATGAATGCCGGCGGCTATGCCTCGACCCTGCACTACCTGAAGGCCTGCGCCGAGATGGGGGCTGCGCAGGCGAAGCTGAGCGGGCGGGAGACCGTGGCGCGGATGAAGGCGATGCCGACCGACGACGACTGCTTCGGCCCCGGCAGCATCCGCGCCGACGGCCGCAAGATGCACCCGGCCTACCTGTTCGAGGTGAAGCGGCCGGAGGAATCGAAGACCCCCTTCGACTACTACAAGCTGGTCGCCACCACCCCGGCCGAGCAGGCCTTCCGCCCGCTGGCGGAGGGCGGCTGCGTGCTGGCCTGACCCGCCTGCTGCAGCGCAGCATGCGCCCGGTGGCGGCGCCCCGGCCCGTCCTGTAGAAGCGCCGGCGGGCGCGCGGGCCGGCCGGATCGGAGCCGGTCCGTTCGGAATGTGGTAGCCGGGCGCGGTGCAGACGGACGAGCGCGTGCGGTCGGGACGGGGTTGGGCATGGATGGTGATGTTGCGGCCTTCGCCCGGGTGGCGGACCGCGAGGCGAAGCCCCCTCCCGGCTGGCGGGGGCTGCTGAAGCGGCGGACCCTGCTGCGGTCGGCCGGCGGTGCTGGCGCGCTGGGCCTTGGCCTCGGCGGCTACGCCTTCGGCTATGAGCCGGGCGTCGCCCTGCGGGTGGTGGAGCACCGGCTGGCGCCGGCCGCCTGGCCGGCCGGGCTTTCGCTGCGCATCGCGCTGATCGCCGACCCGCATTGCGGCGGGCCGCACACCACGCTGCCGCGGCTGGCCCGGGCCGTGCGGCTGTGCAACGCGCTGCAGCCCGACCTGGTGGTGCTGCTGGGCGATTATCTGGCCGACCACCGCTTCACCACCAGCCGGCCCACCTTCCGCGGCGTCGCCGAGGTGCTGGCCGGGCTCGCGGCGCCGCTCGGCGTGCATGCCATCCTCGGCAACCATGACTGGTGGGAGGACCGCGCAACCCAGCGTGGCGCCGCGGGCCTGCCGGCGGCGGCGGCGGAGTTCGCCGCGGCCGGGCTGCCGATCCTGCACAACCAGGCGCGGCGGCTGGTGCATCAGGGCCGGCCGATCTGGCTGGGCGGCCTCGGCAGCCAATGGGCCTACCGCGAGCGGCCCGGCGCGTATCGCGGGGCGCACGACCTGGCGGCGACGCTGGGCGCCTTCACCGACGATGCGCCGGCGATCCTGCTGGCGCATGAGCCGGACATCTTCCCCGAGGTCCCGGGGCGGGTGGCGGTGACGCTGTCCGGGCACACCCATGGCGGGCAGGTGCGGATCGGCGGCTATTCGCCAGTGGTGCCGAGCCGCTACGGCAACCGCTACGCCTATGGCGCCATCGAGGAGGCCGGGCGGCACCTGGTGGTCTCCGGCGGGATCGGCAATTCGATGCTGCCGGTGCGCTTCGGCATGCCGCCGGAGGTGACGCTGGTGCGGCTGGGCTGAGCGGCGTCACGCCGCCAGGAACGGCTCCAGCAGGCCGAGGAACGCCTGCGGATTCTCCGCATGCACCCAATGGCCTGCGCCCGGAACGGTGGCGAACTCCGCACGCGGGAACAGCGCCAGGATGCGCTCCTCATGCGCCGGACGGATGTAGGTCGAGCGCTCCCCGGCGATCACCAGGACCGGGCCGTCGTAGCGCGTGGCGAGTTCGGGGAAGGCCTCGATCACCGGCATCGCCGCGGCGATCTCCGCCAGTCCCAGCCGCCAGGCCGGCGCCTCGCCGCCGAAGCGCAGGTTCTGCAGCAGGAAGGCGCGGATGTTGGGCTCCGGCACCGCCGCGACCAGCGTCGCATCGGCCTCCCGCCGGGTCAGGCCGGGGTGCAGCGCCACCGCCTGCATGGCGGCGACATAGCCGCGCAGGGCCGGCGGGTAGGTGACCGGGGCGATGTCGGCGACGATGAGGCGCTCGACCAGCCCGGGCCGGGTCAGGGCCAGCGCCATCGCCACCTTGCCGCCCATGGAATGCCCGAGCACCGCGGCCGGCGCGGCGGCCAGCGCCGCCAGCGTCGCCGCCACGTCCTCGGCCATCGCCGGGTAGTCCATGGCGGCGTCGCGGCCCGAGGCGCCGTGGTTGCGCAGGTCGAGCGCGATGACCCGCCGGCCGGCCGCCAGCCGCTTCTGGATCGCGCCCCAATTGCCGGCGGCGCCGAACAGCCCGTGCAGCAGCACCAGCGGGGCGCCCTCGCCCGCCTCGATCGCGT
>JBMOJU010000014.1:0-32096 GCA_049315625.1 Paracraurococcus sp. | reverse complement strand
TGCGCGGCGGCGTTCAGCGCGATCAGCACGCGGTCACCAGGCACGTAGAGCACGGCGACCAGGCTCTGCCGTGCGGGATCGGCCCAGTCGCCCGGACCGAGCGGCGCGCCATCCGGGCGCAGCCAGGCCACGTCCGGCAGGCCGCTGGCGTCCGGCGCCGCGCCGGTCAGCGGCGCATCGGCATGCAGAGCGGGATGCCGTCGCCGCGCCTCGACCAGCCGCGCGGTAAAGCCGGCCAGGCCGTGGTCCATCCCCGCCCAGTCGAGCCAGGAGACCGGGTTGTCCTGCGCATAGGCGTTGTTGTTGCCGCCTTGGGTGCGACCCACCTCGTCGCCCATCGACAGCATCGGCGTGCCGCGCGCTGCCAGCAGCGTCGCCAGCAACGCCCGCACGTCGCCGGCGCGGCGGGCCAGCACGTCAGGGTCGTCGGTCGGGCCTTCGACGCCGCAATTCCAGGAATGGTTCTCGTTGTGGCCGTCATGGCCGTGCTCGCCATTGCCCTCGTTGCGCTTGGTGGTGAAGGCGACCAGGTCGGCGAGGGTGAAGCCGTCATGCGCGGTGACGTAGTTCAGGCTGTCGGAGGCGCGCCGCCGCGCCGGCCCGAACACGTCGGCCGAGCCGGCGAGCCGTGTCGCCAGGTCCGCCACCTGCCCTGCATCACCGCGCCAGAAGCGCCTCACCGTGTCGCGGAATTTGTCGTTCCATTCCGGCCAGCCAGGCGGGAAGGCGCCCAGCTGGTAGCCGCCCCAGCCGATATCCCAGGGCTCGGCGATGATGATGCGGTCTCGCAGCAGCGGGTCCTGCCGCATGGCGGCCAGCAGCGGCGCGCCCGGGTCGAAGCCGTCGTCCCGCCGCCCCAGCGTGGTGCCAAGGTCGAGCCGGAACCCCTCCACCCCCGCCGCCAGCACCCAGTGGCGCATGGCATCCATCGCCAGCCGCAGCGGCCAGGGCCGGTCCAGCGCCAGGGTATTGCCGCAGCCGGCATCATTGGCGTAGCGGCCATCCGGGCCGAAACGGTGGAAGGCGCGGTCGGCCAGGCCGCGCAGGGACAGGGTCGGGCCATGCTCGTCGCCTTCCCCGCTGTGATTATAGACCACGTCGAGGATCACCCCGATGCCAGCCTCGCGCAGCGCCGTCACCGCGGCCCGCACCTCCTCCATCCCACCGGGCGCCAGGCGCGGGTCGGGGGCAAGGAACCCGACCGGGTTGTAGTTCCAGTGGTTGTTCAGGCCGAGCGGCGGCAGATGCCGCTCATCGATCCCGGCGGCGACCGGCATGAGTTCGACATGCGTCACGCCGAGCATCCGCAGGTGGTCGATGGCGGCGGGGTGGCCGAGGGCGGCGAAGGTGCCACGCATCGACTCCGGGATGCCGGGATGCAGCCGGGTAAAGCCGCGGACGTGCAGTTCGTAGATCACCCGCGGACCGCGGGCCGGCAGCGGCGGCGGCGGCAGCTCGCCCGGCGGCTGGATGACGGCCTTTGGCACGAAGGGGGCGCTGTCCTCGCCGCGGCGGAAATGGCTGGCATGCAGGCGGAAGTGCCGGTCGATGCGTCGTGCCCAGGGGTCCAGCAGCAGCTTCGACGCATCGAAGCGCAGCCCGGCACCGGGGTCCCAGGGTCCATGCGCCCGCAGCCCGTAGCGCGCGCCGGGGCCGATCCCCGGCAGATGGCCGTGCCAGACATCGCCGCTGCGCGCCACCAGCCGATGGCAGGCCAGCTGCACGTCGCGTGTCGCGTTGAACAGGCAGAGCTCGACCAATGTCGCGTCGGGCGCGACGACGGCAATGTTCACCCCCGCCGCATCGGCGGTCACGCCGATCGGCTCCGGCGCGCCTTCGGCGAGGTCAGCCATCGGTCGCGGCGATCTCCCGGAACAGCGCGGCGTAGCGCTCGGCGGAGCGGCGCCAGGAGACGTCGCAGGCCATCGCATTGGTGCGGATGCGCGCCCAGTCGGTGCCTGCCGTGATCATCGCAGCCGTCCGCTGCACCGCGCTGGCCAGCATCGCGGCATCACCGGGCGCGAATCGCACGCCGGTCGCGCAGCCGGCGGCCAGGGCCACGTCATTGGCGTCGATCACGGTATCGGCCAGTCCGCCGGTGCGGGCGACGATGGGCGGCGCGCCGTAGCGCAGGGCGCAGAGCTGGGCGAGGCCGCAGGGCTCGAAACGCGACGGCACCAGGATGGCATCGGCGCCGCCGTAGCACAGCCGGGCCAGCGCATCGTCGAAGCCGATCACCGCGCCCACCCGGCCGGGATGCGCCACGGCGGCGCCGAGGCAGCGGGCTTCCAGCGCCGCGTCGCCGGTGCCGAGGATCGCCAATTGTCCCCTCTCCGCCAGCAGCGCCGGCAGCGCCTCCAGCACCAGGTCCATCCCCTTTTGCCAGGCGAGACGGCCGACGAAGGCAAAGAGTGGCGCCGCCGGATCCGGCGCCAGGCCGAACCGGGCCTGCAGGGCCGGCTTGTTGGCCGGGCGCGGCGCTGGGTCGGTGGCCGAGAAGCGCGCCACCAGCGCCGGATCGCGCGCCGGATCCCAGGCGGCGTCGTCCAGCCCGTTCAGGATGCCGCTGACGACACCCGCCCGGCCGCACAGCAGCCCGTCCAGCCCCATGCCGCCCGCCGCGGTGCGGATTTCCTCGGCATAGGTGGGGGAGACGGTGGTGATCCGGTCGGCATACCAGAGGCCGGCCTTGAGGAAGCCGACGCTGCCGAAATACTCCAGCCCGTCGATCCCCCAGGCGCCGGGCGGCAGGCCGAGGCGCGGGAAGAGCGCCGGCGGGAATTGTCCCTGGAAGGCCAAATTGTGGATGGTGAAGACGCAGGGGATGCGCGCCGGTGCCGTCAGCCGCAGATAGGCGGCGGCGAGGCCGGCCTGCCAGTCATGCGCATGCACCGTTTCGAAGCCCAGCGCCGTGGCGGCTTCCGCCGCGGCGAATCCCAGCGCGGCGAAGCGCAGGCCGTTATCAGCCCAGGCCGCGCCATCCGGGCCGTTGTAGGGGTTGCCCGGCCGGCCGAAATGCTGCGGCGCCTCCAGCACCAGCAAGTCCAGCCCGGCGACACGCGCAGCGCGCAACCGGGCCGGGCCGAAGCGGTCGGGCAGGTCCAGTACCGCGGGCGCGTCACCGATCGCTGCCATCACCGCCGGGTAGCCGGGCAGCAACGTGGTGACCGTGATGCCTTGCGGCGCCAGCGCCGCTGGCAGGGCACCGACCACATCCGCCAGGCCACCGGTCTTGATCAGCGGGACGCATTCCGAAGCGACCCCCAGGACTCGCAGGCTCATACCGCGATCCGGTCCAGCATCGCCTGGGTGATCAGGCAGATGCCCTTCTCCGACCGGCGGAACCTGGCGGCGTCAAGGACCGGGTCCTCCCCCACCACCAGCCCTTCCGGGATGCGCACACCGCGGTCGACCACCACATTGGTCAGCCGCGCATGCCGCCCGACATCGACCTGCGGCAGCAGCACCGCACCATCGATCATCGCAAAGGAATGCAGGTGCACCCCGGTGAAGAGCAGCGAATGCCGCGCCGTGGCGCCGGAGACGATGCAGCCGCCGGAGACGAGGGAGGAGATCGCCTCGCCGCGCCGGCCGTCGAGGTCGTGGACGAATTTGGCCGGCGGCACGACCTCCGCGTAGGTCCAGATCGGCCAGTCCTTGTCGAAGATGTCCAGCGGCGGGACGACGTCCGTCAGGTCGATATTGGCCTCCCAATACGCGTCCACCGTGCCGACATCGCGCCAATAGGGCGAGGTCTCGGCGGCGGAGCGGACGCAGCTCGCCTCGAAGCGGTGCGCCTGCGCGGTGCCTTCGGCGACCATGCGCGGGATGATATCCTTGCCGAAATCATGCGAGGAGGCGGGGTTGGCCGCGTCGCGCTTCAGTTCGGCGATCAGGACCTTGGTGTCGAAGACATAGATGCCCATGCTGGCCAGCGTCCGGTCCGGCTGGTCCGGCAGGCCGGGCGGGTCGGCTGGCTTCTCGATGAAGTCGACGATGCGGCCGGAGGCATCGACCGACATGACGCCGAAGCCGCGGGCGTCCAGCCGCGGCACCGTCATGCAGCAGACCGTGACGCCGGCGCGCTGGTCGACGTGCTGCTGCAGCATCGCCTCGTAGTCCATCTTGTAGATGTGGTCGCCGGCCAGCAGCACGATGTGCCGCGGCGCCAGATCCTCGATGATGTCGATGTTCTGGTACACCGCGTCGGCGGTGCCGAGATACCAGTTGTTCTCGGAGATGCGCTGGCTGGCGGGCAGGATGTCGAAGCTCTCGTTGCGCTCCGGCCGCAGGAAGTTCCAGCCGCGCTGAAGGTGGCGGATCAGGCTGTGCGCCTTGTACTGGGTGGCGACGGCCATGCGGCGGACGCCGGAGTTGAGCGCATTCGACAGGGCGAAGTCGATGATGCGCGACTTGCCGCCGAAGAAGACCGCCGGCTTGGCGCGCCGGTCGGTCAGCTCCATCAGCCGACTGCCGCGGCCTCCGGCGAGGACGAAGGCCATGGCATGGCGGGCGAGCGGCCCCTCGCTGCGCGGCCGGCTGTTCGGCATCCTGCGTTCCCCCCCATTGCGTGCCGGCTCAGCGCCGGACCGGCACGTTCCAGATTTCCGCCGCATACTCGGCGATGGTGCGGTCGGAGGAGAACCAGCCCAGCCGGGCCGTGTTCAGCACCGCGCTCCGCATCCAGGCGCCACCATCCTGCCAGCGGGCATCGACGCGCCGCTGCGCGTCAAAGTAGCTGTCGAAATCGGCGCCGACCATGAAGTAATCGTGGCTGCGGATCGACGCCATCATGTCGCGGTAACGGCCGCGGTCGTCGGGGGAGAAGACGCCGGATTCCACCGCCTCCAGCACCTCTCCGAGCCGCGGGGAGGCCTGCACCGCGGCCGCGCCGTGGGTGCCGTCATGCCGGCGCGCGTCCACCTCCTCGGTCGTCAGGCCGAAGATGAAGATGTTCTCGCCGCCGATATGCTCCAGCATTTCGACATTCGCGCCATCGAGCGTGCCGATGGTCAGCGCGCCGTTCAGCCCCAGTTTCATGTTGCCGGTGCCCGATGCCTCCATCCCCGCGGTCGAGATCTGCTCCGACAGGTCGGCCGCAGGAACGATCATCTCGGCCAGCGAGACATTGTAGTTCGGCAGGAAGGCGACCTTCAGCAGGCCGCGGACGGTGGGGTCGCTGTTCACCACGCGGGCCACGTCGTGCGCCAGCTTGATGATGAGTTTGGCGCGGTGGTAGCTGGCGGCGGCCTTGCCGGCGAAGATTTTTACGCGTGGCGCCCAGTCCAGATGGGGCTGCGCCCTGATCGCATCGTACAGGGCCACGGTTTCAAGGATGTTCAGCAGCTGGCGCTTGTATTCGTGGATGCGCTTGATCTGCACGTCGAACATCGCGCCCGGGTCGACCCGCAGATCGAGCTGCTGGCGGATCAGTGCCGCCAGCGCCTCCTTGTTCGCCCGCTTCACCGCGGCGAAGCGATACCGGAAGGCAGCATCGTCGGCCAGCGGGGCCAGGCCCTCAAGCCGCATCGAATCGTCCAGCACGGCGGGCCCGACCGCCTCCACCAGCAGGCCGGTCAGGCCGGGATTGCATTGCTGGAGCCAGCGACGGAAGGTGACGCCGTTCGTCTTGTTGGTGATGCGGCCCGGTGCGATGGCGTTGAAGTCGCGGAACACCGTCTTCTTCAGCAGGTCGGAATGCAGCGCCGACACGCCATTGACCTTGTGCGAGCCGACGAAGGCAAGATGCCCCATCCGGACCCGTCGACCATGGCCTTCCTCGATCAAGGAAACCGAGGACAGCAGACGGACATCGCCCGGATGCGCCGCGCGAACCTCATCCAGGTGATGCGCGTTGATCAGATAGATGATCTGCATGTGGCGCGGCAACAGCCGCTCCATCAGCGGGACCGCCCAGCTCTCCAGCGCTTCCGGCAACAGGGTATGATTGGTGTAGCTGATCGAGCCCCGGGTGATGGCCCAGGCGTCCGCCCAGGGAATAGCATGCAGGTCGACGCAGATGCGCATCATCTCGGCGACCGCGATCGCCGGGTGGGTGTCGTTGAGCTGGATCGCCACCTTGTCCGGCAGGGATCGCAGGTCGCCATAGACCCGCAGGTGGCGGCGGACGAGGTCCTGCAGCGCCGCCGAGGTGAAGAAGTATTCCTGGCGCAGGCGCAGTTCCTGCCCCGCCGGCGTCTCATCCGACGGGTAGAGGACCTTGCTGATCGCCTCCTGCCGCATACGGTCGGCAAGCGCGCCGACATGGTCGCCGTAGTTGAAGGCGTCCAGCTTCAGCGGGTCCAGCGCGCGGGCGGACCAGAGCCGAAGCGTGTTGATGTGCCGGCCGCGCCAGCCGACCACGGGGGTGTCGTAGGCCACTGCCTGGACGATCTCCCCCGGGTGCCAGACATGACGCACCTCGTCCTCCGAGACGCGCACCGCCTCGACGCTGCCGCCGAAGCCGATGTCGTGCGAGATTTCCGGACGGGCGAATTCCCACGGGTTGCCGAACTGCAGCCAGTCCTCCGGGTATTCGTGCTGCCAGCCCTCCCGCAGGATCTGGCGGAACAGCCCGTGCTCATACCGGATGCCATAGCCGAAGGCCGGGATGGCCAGGCTGGCCAGGCTCTCCATGAAGCAGGCGGCAAGCCGGCCGAGGCCGCCATTGCCCAGCGCCGCGTCCGGTTCCGCCTGGCGGACCGCGTCGAAATCGACGCCGAGCGGCGCCAGCGCATCCCGCAGGGTCTGCATCAAGCCGAGGTTGCTGACATTGTCCCGCAGCAGCCGGCCGACCAGGAATTCCAGGCTGAGGTAGTAGACCTGCTTCTCGCCCTGCTCATAGGCGGCGCGCGTCGCCTCAAGCCAGCGGTCGATGACCCGGTCGCGCACTGTCAGCGCGGTGGCCAGGAACCAGTCGCGGTCGCGGGCGCCGCTCCGGCTCTTGCCCATGTCGTAAGTGAGCTTGCGGACAATAGCCTCGCGGAGGTCGGCCGCGGCCGCGGCCATTTCGGGAGTCGCCATGGCGTCAGTCACCGGTTCGCGTCGCCTTTTGCTCGGGCGGCAGCGCCACCCCTGTCGTCCGTCAGGTTGTGCCCGAACGTTCCGCCGGGTTGAAGCAAAAGCGGTGCCGGGTTGCGGAAACCGTCTTCACCTCGCGGCAAGCCGGGAGGCGGCACCGCGCGGCCCTGCGTCACACAACCAGCGAATGAGTCGGTTTTTTTCATGAGAAATCGGTGAAACAGGGCTGGATGCATGCCAAATTTTCCGTTGAGGTAACCAAATCACGATAGAGTGAATTGTCTATCAACGGAGCAACCTGCCGGACCGGGCCATGCCATCGGGGCCGGCTGGCGCGGAGGGGCCAGGAAGCATGACGATCCCACCGATGCCGACCCAGCGGTCCGCCTCGGGACAGCCGGACCGAATGGGGGAGCGTCCCATCACAAGAGGAGCCGCGGCATGACCCGCAGCGCGACCTCCACCATCCTGCCCGACGCCGGTGCCGGGGCGCCTGGCCTCCTTCCGCCGGCCTGGGCGGCCGGCGCCCTGTTCGCCGCCCTCAAGCGCGGTGAGGAGCCGGACGACGTACTGGCGCAATGGCCTGCGGCACTCCTCGCCCTGGTTCCCGCCGACGGGATGGCCATGCTGCGGGACGGCCAGGCGGCCAGCGCGGGCGTGATCCCGTCAGCGGAGTCCCTCGCCGCGCTGACGGAGTGGCTCGGCCCGCCACCCCAGGACGGCATCCTGGCGATAGATCGGCTGCCGCCAGCCGCGGCCACAGACGGCCGCCTACTGGCGATCACCCTGCCCGGCCGGGCACCGGGTTGGATCCTGTGGCTGCGCCCGCCCGCGGCCGCGCCCTGGGCCGAGGAGGATCGCCGCGCCGCTCTCACGCTGCGTGCCGCCTGGCTTGAAGCCAGCCTGCTCCGGGCCGAGTCGCTGGCCGCGGAGCGGCAGGCGGCGCTTTCCCACCAAACCTTCCTGATGGCCGAGCTGGACCACCGCCTCAAGAACATCCTGGCCAATATCCAAGCCCTGCTGCGCCACAGCCGCCGTCGTGCGACCAGCCTCGACGGATTCGTCGGCGATTTCGAGGCCAGGCTGCACGCCATGGCGACGGCGCACGACCTGCTGCATGCCAGCCGTTGGGAGGGGGCGCGTCTTCGCCCGCTGATCGATGAGGAACTGCGGCCGCATGCTGACGGCGCCGCGCGCGGCCGTATCGCTGCCGCCGGACCGGATCTGGTGTTGCGGCCGCGGGCGGCGCTGGCCCTCAGCCTCGCCGTCCACGAACTGGCGACGAATGCCGCCAAGTACGGTGCGCTTTCGGTGCCGGAGGGGCGCCTGGCACTGCGCTGGCGGCGCACCCGGGCGGGTCTGACCATGGTGTGGGAGGAGCGCGGCGGCCCACCGGCGGTCAGCCCGACTCGCCGGGGCTTTGGGCTGACCGTCATCGAACGCAGCCTGGCCTACGAACTTGGCGGCACCGGACAGCTCGAATTCGGGACTCCGGGACTGCGCTGCACCATCTGCATCCCGGCGGCGCATATCGCACCCGTCGGGTAGCCGGCGGGCCGCGGCGCCGCTAGCCTTTCCGCAATATGCAAGGGGAGCGAGGCGCCAATGCTGCCGCAGGACCGTATGGCCACGGAAGGCCGCGCATGACGGAGGCCATCGCCGCGTCCGGCCCGCTCGCCGGCATCCGGGTGCTCGATCTCACCGCCGTGGTGCTCGGGCCCTTCGCCACCCAGACGCTGGGCGACTGGGGCGCCGAGGTGATCAAGATCGAGACGCCTGCCGGCGACCTGGTGCGCAATTCCGGCGTCTTCCGCAACCGCGGCATGGCCTCGGTCTTCCTCGGGGTGAACCGCAACAAGCGATCGGTCGCGCTCGACCTGAAGACGCCCGAAGGCGCAGAAGTGCTGCGGCGGCTGATCCCGACCGCCGATGTGCTGGTGACCAATATTCGCCCCGCCGGGATGGCCCGGCTCGGCTTCGGGCCGGCAGAGTGCAAGGCGCTCAACCCGCGCATGGTCTTCGCGGTCGCTACCGGCTTCGGCCAGGACGGGCCACACCGCGCCCGCCCGGCCTTCGACGAGATCATCCAGGCGGCGTCCGGCCTGGCCGACATCGTCGGTGAGGAGGAGGGCCGGCCGCGCTTCGTCCCTTCGTTGGTCGCCGACAAGATCACCGGCATGGCGCTGCTCTCGGCGGTGCTGGCCGCGCTGCTGCACCGCGAGCGCACCGGTGAAGCGCAGCTGGTGGAGGTGCCGATGCTGGAAACCATCACCGCCTTCGTCGCCGTCGAGCACCAGGGCGGCCACGCCTTCACCCCGCCCATCGACGCGCCGGGCTACAAGCGGCTGCGGCACCGCAAGCCGGTGCCGACCAAGGATGGCTGGATGACCCTGCTGCCCTATACGCCGGCGCACTGGCGGGCCTTCTTCACGGCGGCGGGTCGGGAGGACCTGATCGAGGCGCTGTCGGTCGACGACCCGGTGAAGCGCAACGCCAATATCGACCAGGTCTATGCCGCCGTCGCCGCCATCGCGCCCGGCCGCACCACGGCGGAATGGCTGGAGGTCTGCGAGCGGCTCGACATCCCGGCCACCGCCTTTTCGACGATCGGGGCGGTGGCGGAGCATCCCCACCTGGATGCGGTCGGGATGTTCGAGCCGATGCAGCACCCGACCGAGGGCGCGTTGCGGATGGCCAAGCCGCCGACCCGCTTCGCCGCCACCCCGGCCAGCATCCGCCGTCATCCGCCGCGGCTCGGCGAGCACACCGACGAGGTCCTGGCCGAGCTCGGCTACGACGCCGCCGCCCTCGACGCCCTGGCCGCCAGGAAGATCATCCGCCGCGGCTGAGCCCGGCCCCGTCCTCCGCCTGCGGAGAAGGCCGCCGCCGTCAACCGCCCGCTGCGGCCGCCACTCCCTCCCCCGCGCGCGGGGGAGGGTCAGGGTGGGGGTGCACACCGCCTACCGCTGTCGCCACCAAGCCACGGGCGACGCGCGTCCTCGGGTGCCACATCCCATCGTGTTCCATCGCACATCCAACCCGGCCGTCCTGCCGTATTGCCCTCGCATGGGACCGCCCGCGGCAGTCGACGCCTGCCGAAACGGACTCAGACTCACTTTTCCGTGTTGATCGTTCACACGAAAAGTTTAAAATATACTATCTCAATACGAGGTCCCCGATGGTCGCGGCCCTGGCTTATCCATCCCGCCCCACCCTGCTGCCCCGCCGCCGCGCCGCGTTGCGCGGCGGGCTTTTCAAGGGTCTGGCCGGGCTCGCCGCCTGGGCCGGCCTCGGCGTCTATCGGCCGGAGCGGCATTACATGCGCGGCGGTAACACCCAGGGCAGCCGCAGCCTCGCCGCCGCCCGCGCCCGCATCGCCCGGCAGCGCTGAACCGCCTGGACGCAACTGCCAACCGGTGAAAGGGTCGGGTCATGCCCGACCTGCCGCCGCTCTCGCCCCGCCTGCGCGCCACCGACCAGCCACCGATCCCTGCCGCCCGCGCCTGGGCCGCCCGCTACGCCGGCACCGCCGGGCCGATGATCGACCTGACCCAGGCAGTCCCCGGCTATCCGCCACCACCCGAACTGCTCGCGAAGCTGGCCGAGGCCGCCGGCAGCCCGGCCAGCGCAGGCTACGGCCCGATCGATGGCGACCCGGTGCTGCGGGAGGCGCTGGCCAGCGATGCCGCCGGCTTCTACGGCGCGCCGATCGGCGCTACGGACGTCGCCATCACCGCCGGCTGCAACCTCGCCTTTTCCATGGCCATGGCGGTGATTGCCGGAGGCGGCACGGGCGGGGTCATCCTGCCGGCGCCCTGGTACTTCAACCACCGCATGGCGCTGGAGATGCAGGGGATCCCCGCCATCCCCCTGCCCTGCCGCGCCGCGGACGGGTTCGTGCCGGACCCCGCGCGCATCGCACCCCTGTTGTCCGCCGGCGCGAAGGCCCTGGTGCTGGTCACGCCCAACAACCCGACCGGCGCCGTCATCCCGCCGGAGATCATCGCGGCCTGCGCGGCGCTCTGCCGCCGGCACGGCGCCTGGCTTGTGCTGGACGAGACCTACCGCGACTTCCTGCCCGCTTCGGCGACCCCGCCGCATGCGCTGTTCCAGGACCCCGCCTGGCGCGACGGGCTGGTGCATCTCTACAGCTTCTCCAAGGCATACTGCGTGCCCGGACACCGGGTTGGCGCCATCCTGTCCGGCCCGGCCTTCCGGGCGGAGCTGATGAAGGCGCTTGACACCTGGCAGATCTGCGCCGCCCGGCCGGCGCAGGCGGCGCTGGCCTGGGCGGTGCCGGCGCTGGCCGGCTGGCGCGCCGGGAATCGCGACCTGATGGCTGGGCGCGCCGCCGGCTTCCGCGCCGCCGTGGCACAGCTGCCAGGCTGGCGGTTGGACCAGCTCGGCGCCTATTTCGCCTACCTGCGGGTGCCGGAGGATGGGCCGGACGCAATGGCGGTGGCCGAGCGGCTGGCCGCGGAGCGCGGGCTGCTTGGCCTGCCCGGCCCCTTCTTCGGGCCGGGGCAGGACCGGCACATCCGCCTCGCCTTCGCCAATGCGGGGCTGGAGGCGATCGCCGCGGTGCCCGCGCGTCTGGCCGGGTAGCCAGCCCGCACCGCGGAGAAGCCACTCCGCGAACGGCATGCCACGGCACCGTGCGCGATCTGGTATCGATGAGCGACACCGCAGAGCCGGAGAACCCCGATGACCGCCCGCGACCGCGCCCAGGCGTTCTGCGACCGCTTCGGCCTCCGCCCGCCCATCCTGCAGGCGCCGATGGCCGGCACCGCCCCGCCGCCGCTCGCCGCCGCCGTCGCCTCGGCCGGCGGCATGGGCGGGTTCGGTGCGCTGATGTCCTCGCCTGCGCAGATCCATGACTGGACGACGCAATTCCGCGCCCGGAGCAATGGCGCCTTCCAGATCAACCTCTGGATTCCCGACCCCGCCCCGGTCCGCGATCCGGCGCATGAGGACCGCGTCCGCGCCCGGCTCGGGGCGGTCTCGGGCATCGCCGTGGCCGATCCCGGCCCCGGCCCCTTCACGCAGGACTTCGAGGCCCAGATCGACGCGCTGATCGAGGCGGCGCCGCCCATCGCTTCAGCCATCATGGGGGTCTTCGCACCGGAGACGGCGGCGCGGCTGGCTGCACGGGGCATCGCCTGGTTCGCCAATGCGACCACGGTCGCCGAAGCCCGCGCCGCCGAGGCCGCCGGCGCCGCCGCCGTGGTCGCGCAGGGCGCGGAGGCTGGCGGCCATCGCGGCAGCTTCGACCAGGCCGCCGCCGAGGAGCAACTCAACGGGCTGTTCGCCCTGTTGCCGCAGGTGGCGGATGCGGTGCGCATCCCGGTCATCGCCGCCGGCGGCATCATGGAGGGACGCGGCATCGCCGCGGCGCTGACCCTCGGCGCGAGCGCGGTGCAACTGGGCACCGCCTTCCTGCGCTGCCCCGAGACCGCCCTCCACCCGGCCTGGGCCGCGGCACTGGCCGGCGCCAGGCCGGAGGACACGGTGCTGACCCGCGCCTTCTCAGGCCGACTGGCCCGCGGCCTGCGCAATGCGGTGACCGAGGCCTTCGCAGGAGAGGTGCCGCCGGCGCCCTACCCGGTACAGCGGGTGCTGATGGCCAAGGTCCGCGCCGCGGCCGAGGCGGCCAACGATGCCACGCGCATGCAGACCTGGGGAGGCCAGGGCGCGGCGCTCGGCACCGCCGAGCCGGCCGGCGACCTGGTACGGCGACTTTGGGCAGAGGCCGAGGCGCTCCTGCCATAGTTGCGGGGCCGGTGCCGAAGACACCGGCGGTCCCACACAGCCCCGATGACACCGAAGATTGTGTCCGCAACCAATATGGTGCCGTCGGGCGGGTGATGGGCGGCGGCCGCCGGGTCTCAGTCCGCGGTAATCCGCGCCGCCTGGGCGATCTCGCGCTGTTTCGTCAATTCACTCTGTGTCAGCGCCGCCAGCGCCTCCGGCGTCCCGCCGATCACCTCCAGCCCCTGGCGCTCCAGCTCGGCCCGCGTCGCCGGATTGCCGAGGGAGGCACCCACCAGCGCGTTCAGTCGCGCCAGGATCGGCGCCGGCGTCCCGGCCGGGGCGTAGAGCGCCCACCACCCCTCCACCACCGCGCCGGCCAGGCCGGATTCGACCAGCGTCGGCACCGCGGGCAACAGCGGATGCCGCATCGCCCCGGTCACCGCCAGCGGCAGGATCGTCCCGGCGCGGATATGCGGCAGGAAGCCGAGCGGGTGATAGACCATGGCATCCAAGGTGCCGTTGAGCAGGTCAGCGACGGCACGGGAGCCGTCGCGGTAGGGCACATGGGTCAGCGGCAGGCCGCTGCGCATCTCGATCAGGGCGGTGGTCAGGTGGCCGGTGGTGCCGGTCCCCGCTGTGCCGACCGAGAGCGGCCGCCGTGCCGCCAGCGCCAGGAAGCCGGCGATATCCGCGACGCCGAGCGGCGGCCGGACGCCAAGAATGACGGAGGTCTTCGCATAGGCGGCGATCGGCGCGAAATCACGGACCGGGTCGTAGGGGATGGCGGCCATGATGACCGGGTTGGTCGCCATGGTGCCGCTGGTGCCGAACAGCAGCGTGTAGCCATCCGGCGCCGCCTGGGCGACCGCCTGGCTACCGACCACCCCGCCGGCGCCGGTGCGGTTGTCGGCCACCACCGGCTGGCCGAGCCCCTGCGACAGCGCCGCGGCGCAGAGCCGGGCGACGATGTCGGTCGTGGTGCCGGCGGCGAAGGGCACGATCAGCCGGACTGGGCGGTCCGGCCATTCGGCGGCGCGGGCAGTGGCGGCCGGCAGCGCGGCCAGGGCGAGAACTGCGCGGCGCTTCATGGCGCCGGGTCCGCGGAGACGTAGTCGGCAAGATAAGGCGTGGCGAGGCCACGACGGATCGGCACACAGGCGGCCGGTGGCTCGGCCAGGAACGCGACACCCTGGTCCTGCCACGCGCCCAGCACCCGGTCGAGGTGCCGCATGGCACCGTTCGGCAGATCGTGCAGCACCATCAGCACCGGCGCGGTCGCCGCCGCATGCTGCGCCATGGCGCGCTCGGGCCAGCCATCCGGGTCGTCGAAGTCGCGCGGGATCGCGTTCCACAGCACCACGGTATGGCCGCCGGCCTGGAGGTGCCGCGCCGCGGCCTCGTTCAGCAGATGCGGACCGAGCGTGCCGCCGCCGCCATTCGGGCGGAACAGCCGATCGGGTTCCCGCAGGTCACCGATCAGGGTGTCACAGGCGGCGATCTCGGCCACCGCCACCGCCGCGCCGCGGCGGCCAAGCGGGATGCCATGGGTCAGCGTGTGGTTGCCGACCCGGAAGCCCTCCGCCCGTTCGCGTGCGGCGAGCGCCAGCCGGGCCGGGTCGCGCAGCTTCTCGCCCACCAGGAAGAAGGTCGCCGGGATCCGGCGGCGGGCGAGGATGGCCAGGACGCCGGGCGTGACGTCGGGCTCCGGGCCGTTGTCGAAGGTCAGGCAGATGGGCTGCATGGCAAGAGCCTAGCGCGCCGCGGCCCCGGCAGGGAACCGCTGCGGCGCGCACCAGCATCAATGGCCGAACGGGGGCGTCACGCCGTCGTAGTCGATCGTCAGCGTGACCTGCACGGCGCCATGCTGGCCTTCGTAGCGCCGCGGCCTGCCATCCGGCCCGGCCACCCAGAGCCTGCCCGGCGCCTCCGAGACACCCTCCCCGCCCTGGCCGGGCAGGATCTGGCGGAAGCTGTAGATCCGC
The DNA here is from genome assembly GCA_049315625.1 of Paracraurococcus sp. GTDB lineage: Bacteria > Pseudomonadota > Alphaproteobacteria > Acetobacterales > Acetobacteraceae > Paracraurococcus. The sequence continues at coordinate 17,343 of JBMOJU010000014.1, read as the reverse complement.
GCCGGCACGCCGGCGACCTCCGCCACGCCTTCGTCGCGGCAATCGAGCGGCGGGTAGGCGACCAGGCCCGCGCCCAGTGCCTGCCGCTCGACCGCCGTCATGGGCAGCTTCACCCAACGGCCGGAGGCCGGCGAGTTGGCATAGACCACATCGCCGAGCACGAATCGCTCCTCCTCCACCGGGCGCCGCCGTCCGGGGGTGCGGGCGACCAGCCTGGTGTGGAAATTCTCCGCTGCGCCGAGCGCAGCCATCGCCTCGGTAATCGCGGCGCAGCCCGGCTCGGCCGGCGCCGCCTGCGCCGGGCCGAGGCCCAGCGCGAGCAGCGCCGCCGCGCCGACCAGCATGGACCGCAAAAGCGGCCTCACTGCATCGCCTGCTGCTGCACGCGCTGGCGCAGGGCGAAGACCCAGACCACCCCGCCCTGCGGCACGTCGGACTTGAAGCGGACCGGGTCGATCTCGACCAGCTTGTCCTGCATGCGGGTGGCGTCGACGCCCCAGCCCGACTGCACCGCGATGTATTGGGTGCCGTCGACCTCGAAGGAGCTCGGCACGCCGGTGACGCCCGAATTGGTGCGGATCTGCCAGAGCGTCTTGCCCGATTTCGCGTCGAAGGCGCGGAACATCCGGTCGTTGGTGCCGCCCATGAAGACCAGCCCGCCCGCGGTGGTCAGCACCGGACCCCAGAGCTGCGAATCCTTGAAGGGATGCGACCAGACCTTCTTGTTCGTGGTCAGGTCCCAGGCCTGCAACTCGCCGATATGGTTGGCGCCGGGCCGCAGGCTCATGCCGATTTCCTCAAGCCCGGCGCCGAGGAAGAGCTGGCCGGGCACGTGGTCCATGCGGAGGCCGGTCAACGAGCCGCAAAGGTTCTCGTTCGCCGGCACATACAACAGCTTGGTCTGCGGGTTGTAGGCCGCCGGCGGCCAGTCCTTGCCGCCCCAGAGCGACGGGCAAAACTCCACCTTCTTGTCGAGCCTGGGCTTGCGTGCCTCGTTGTAGGTCGGCCGGCCGGTCTCCGCGTCGAGCTTGGCGAAGACGTCCTGCTGCACGAACGGCACGCCGGAGATGAAGCGGATACTGTCGGCCTTCCGTTCGAGCTGCCAGAGGTAGCCATTGCGGCCGGGATGCACGAGCGACGGGATGTTGCGGCCGTCGCGCTCGACGTTGATCAGCAGCGGTGCCGAGACCTCGTCCCAGTCCCAGCTGTCGTTCCAGTGGTACTGGTGGTGCGCCCGGAACTTGCCGTCATCCGGGTTCAGCGCCACCACCGAGGTGGTGTGCAGGTTGTCGCCCGGCCGCGCATCGCCCATCCAGGGCGCCGCGTTGCCGGTGCCCCAATAGGCCAGGTTCAACTGCGGGTCGTAATGGCCGGTGATCCAGACCGAGCCGCCGCCGGTCTGCCAGCCGCCCTGCTTCCAGGTCTCGTTACCGGGCTCGCCGGGGGCCGGGACGGTGAAGCTGCGCCAGGCCTCCTTGCCGGAGGCGGCGTCATACCCGGCGATGAAGCCGCGCACGCCGAACTCGCCGCCGGAGCCGCCGACCATGACCTTGCCGCGGGCGATCAGCGGCGCCAGCGTCATGTAGTGGCCCTTCTGGTAATCCTCGACCTTGGTCGACCAAACCTCCTTCCCGGTCTTGGCGTCGAGCGCCACGAGAAAGCAGTCGACGGTGGCGACGTAGACCTTGTCGCCGTAGAGCGCGACGCCGCGGTTGGTCGGGTGGAGCTGGGTCAGGTCGTCGGGCAATTGCCGCCGGTAGCGCCAGATCACGTCGCCGGATTTCGCATCGAGCGCGATGACCTGCGCCTGCGGCGTGGTCACGTACATCACGCCGTCATTGACGATCGGCGGCGACTGGTGGCCCTCGATCACGCCGGTCGAGAAGCTCCAGGCCGGCGTCAGCTCGGCGACGTTGTCGGCCGTGATCTGGTTGAGTGGGCTGAAGCCCTGGCCGTCATAGGTGCGGCGGTACATGAGCCAATTGCGCGGCTCGGGGTTGGCCAGGCGCTGGTCGGTAACCGGGCTGAAGCTCGGCGCCGCACGCTCCTGCATCGTGCCGGCGGCACGTTGCGGTGCAGGGGTTGTCGGCGCCACCGGGGTCGCGCCGCCGGTCGAGGACGCGCCGGGCGCCGGCTGCGCCGTGGCGGCTGCCGCCAGCGCGCCGCTGGCGACCGCAGCGAGAAGCATGGTCCGCAAGCTTTTCTTGGCCATCTCTTTTCTCCCTTTCCACGCTTGATGTTCCTGGGGCGGGGCGGCGCCGCGCGATGCGGCGGTCGTCCCCAGCCAACGGCTCGGCGTCAGCCCTGCTGCGGCGCGCCAAGGCGGCCGATGAAGCGGCCGCCGACCACGACGAGATCGCCTTCCAGCCGGACCGGCAGGGCGGCGAGCGGACGCAGGGCGGGCCCGCCCACCACGCGGCCAGACCGCCCGGGGTCGAATTCGGACCCATGGCAGGGGCAATGCAGCGCATGCCGCTCCGGCATCCACTCCGAGACCGGGCATTGCTGGTGGGTGCACACGGCGGAATAGGCGACGACGCCCTCGGCGGAGCGCTGTCGGGTCTCCGCATCGAGGCCGTCGACGTTGAGCCGGATGAGGAGAACCTGGTTCAGGCGCGAGCCGCTGCGCACCGTGCCGCTGTCGGGCTGCATGGCCCAGGCCAGCAGCGGCTTGCCGCCGATCTCGAGATCGCCGAGGCGGATCGGCCGGGTCTCGTTATCGGCAGTGGCGAGCACCAGTCGGTCGCCCGGTTCGGGCCGGGCGCGGGCAGTGGCGTCGCTCGGCTGGGCCAAGACGGAACTTGCGCCAAGCACGATGGCGGCCAGCGACGCCGCGCCCTCCAGCACAACACGTCGCTCCAGCGGATAATATTCGGCGTCGGATCGACAGCAATCAGCGGTGGCGTGACCGACGCCCGGTCGCCGCACAATGGGTGATATTGCAGATTTTTTTGACGTTTCCCGAAGCATCGGCGATCCATTGTTGTTGACGATGGATGGACGCGAGCGGGGCCATTGATTAGCCCATGATCAGCATGGGCCAGCCTTTTACGGAACGGGTTTCACGAATGGGTGGGCTGTGACCAGCCGCGCCGGTCAGCCCTCGTTGGTCTGGATGACCTCGCGCACGCGCGGGTAGATCTGTTGCGCCCAGCGCCGGCCGCTGAAGACGCCGTAATGGCCGACGCCTGTCTGCAGATGGTGGCGCTTCATCGTCACCGGCACGCCGCGGCAGATATCCAGCGCCGCCATGGTCTGGCCGATGGCGCAGATATCATCCTTCTCGCCCTCCACCGTCAGGATCGCGGTGCGGCGGATCGCCTCCGGCCGCACCGGGCGGCCGCGGAAGGTCAGCTTGCCCAGCGGCAGTGCGTGTTCCTGGAACACCGTCCGCACCGTCTCCAGGTAGAAATCCGCGGGCAGATCCATCACCGCGAAATACTCGTCGTAGAAGCGGCGGTGCATCTCCGCCTTGGTCGCCTCGCCGTCGTGCAGGTTCCAGAACTGGGTGTGGTGCGCCTTGATGTGGCGCTCCAGGTTCATCGCCATGAAGGCGGTGAGCTGCATGGCGCCGGGATACACCCGGCGGCCGCCGCCCTTGTGCCGCCAGGGGACGGCGGCGATCAGATTCTTCTCGAACCACTCGATCGGCTTCGACTGCGCCAGCTCGTTCACCTTGGTCGGCCTGACGCGCGTGTCGATCGGGCCGGCCAGCAGCGACATGCTGCGCGGTGAGTACGGGTTGCGGTCCTCGGCCATCAAAGCGACGGCGGCGAGCACCGCCACGACCGGCTGGCAAACCGCCAGAACATGCGCGCCGCGGCCGATTTCCTGCAGGAATTGCATGATGTGGGCGGTGAACTCGTCGAGCCCGAAGACCCCGGCCGAGAGCGGTACGTCGCGCGCGTTGTGCCAATCGGTGATGTAGACGTCGTGGTCCTGCAGCAGGACCTGCACGGTGTTGCGCAGCAGCGTGGCGAAGTGCCCGGACATTGGCGCCACCACCAGCACGCGCGGCAGGCGGATATCTACGTCCTTCTTGAAATGCAGCAGGCTGGCGAAAGGGGTGGCGGCAACGACCTCCTCCTCGATCTCGACGAGTCGGTTGCCGACGCGCACCGGGCCTATCGCATAGTCGGGCCGCGAATGGGTGATCCTCGCATGGGCGAAGACCTCCATCGCCGCGCGCATCTGTCGCAGCGGGAAGAAGGCCGGATGCCCCGTGTCCACCTGGCGGAGCAGGCCGCCGCCGCCATGGGCCAGGCGGCGCATCGGGCTGAGCAGGTCCTGGCTCGCCTGAAGCATCTGGTAGATCATCCGGAACGCGGTCTCCCTGCTGTGCGGCCTGGCCCAGCGACGGCCCGTATCGTGCCAGCGTGGCACCTTTTCGCAACTGCGAAAGCGCTGCTAGGTTACGGAATCATATCCTCACGAGGAGAGCGCGATGGCCGTGCAGACCCGCCGCAGGACCGCCGCAGCGCCGCAGGGGGGGACGAGGCCGGCCGAGCCCGCTGTGCTGCGCATCAGCAGCCGCAACTACTCCTCCTGGTCGATGCGCGGTTGGTTGCTCTGCCGCATGGCCGGCATCGAGTTCGAGACCGAGATTGTCTCCGTCGACGATCCGAGTTCGCGGGCCGAACTGCTGCTGCAATCCTCCTCCATCCTCATTCCCGCGCTGCGGCATGAGGGGGCGGAGCTGTGGGATACCCTGGCGATCGCCGAATACCTGAACGAACAGGTGCCGGCGGCGCGGATGCTGCCGGATGATCGACTGGCGCGGGCGCGTTGCCGGTCGGTCAGTGGCGAGATGCATGCCGGTTTCGCTGCGCTGCGCTCCACCCTGCCGATGAACCTCCGGGCGCATGTACCAAATTTCACCCTGTGGTCCGGGGCACGGGCGGATATCGACCGTATCCTGTGGATCTGGCGCGACTGCCTGGAGCGCTGGGGCGGCCCCTGGCTGCTGGGCGCGGAGAAGAGCGTGGCGGATGCGATGTATGCGCCGGTGGTGATGCGCTTCCGCACCTATGACGTGAAGCTGGATGCGGCCTGCGAGGCCTATGCGCAGACAATCCTCGGCTGGCCCGACGTCGCCGAATGGATCGAGGCCGGCCGGCAGGAGCCGGAGTTCCATATCACCGAGCTGGATCTCGAAGCGGAGTTCTGACGCACACAACCCCCACCCCGGCCCTCCCCCGCAGGCGGGGGAGGGAGAAGGGGTCAGACCGGTTTCCAGGGAGTGGGCGCGGGGACCGCGGCGACGCCCTCGGCGTCCTCGGTGCCGAAATCGGCCGGGGAGACCACTTCCAGGTATTCCATGTCCGGCGAATAGTCGAAGAGGTAATGGGTGATACCGGGGCGCTGGTGCACGCAGTCGCCAGCCTCGACCAGGGTTTCCTTGTCCTCGTACATGAACTTGGCCCAGCCCTTGGTCATCAGCACCATGTGCCAATCGGCGATGTGCTTGTGCCAGCCGGTGCCGGTCTCGGGCGGACGGTCGGTATTGGCCTTGACCAGCTGGGCGATGACCCGCCCGCCGGTCGCGCCCATCATGCCAAGGTCGCGGTAGAGGAAGAAGTCGCGCAGGCCATCGGTGCGCCAGGGGGTGTCGCCCGGCTTCACGTGCGAGAATTCGGAAACGATCGGCTTGTCGAGCATCGGCGTCATCCTTCCATGCCGCGCACCCTAACCCAAGGGCGCGGGCGGTGGTCGTGGCCGGTGCGGCGTCTCCCATCCCGGGCGCAGAGCCCGGAAAACGGCAAAATCGTGGCATTTCCGCTGCGGTGCAGCAACCTCAATCCGCCGGGTTTACGGCACGCACGGCGTGATTTCCTGCGGTTTACAGGCGCTGACGCCGCAGTTCAGCCCCGAGCCGTCCCGTCGCCGCCAGCCAGGCCAGGCGCAGGTCGCCGAGCAACGACCAAGCCGGGTAGGTGAAGGTCGCCGGCCGGTTCCGCTCGATCAGCAGGTGGGACAGCCAGGCGCACCCGTACCCGACCATGGGGGCGAGCAGCGCCAGCCACCACGGGCCGACCAGCAGGGCGAACAGAATCAGCGCCGCCGCGGCCCAGGTGCCGCCGACATGGACGGCGCGCGTTGCCGGCCGCGCGTGTTCGCGCAGGTAGTAGGGCCAGAAGGCGGCGAAGCTGGCGAAGCGCTCGGCCATGCTCATCAGCTGGGCTGCGCTGGTGGCCCGGACAAGGGCGCGGCGGCTCATGGGGAATTCGTATTGACTTGCTACGCTGGAGGCTACAATCGTTTTTCGTAACGGTACGGGTTTGTAGAGGCCTGGGGATGGCCCAGGCACGGCGGCCCCGTTCGCCGGAGACTCCCGGATGTCGCAGACCGCCACCATGCTGCCGGGCAGCGTCCAGGCCGCCCCGTCGGGCGCGCTCGGCTTCGACTGCAACACCGTGCTCACCGCCACCACGGCCGCCGCCTTCGCCACCAGCGGCTTCACCTTCGCCGTCCGCTACCTGTCGCGGACCTCCCCGCAGGGCAGTGGGAACCTGACCACCGCGGAGGCCCAGACGATCCTCCAGGCAGGCCTGGCCCTGATGGCGGTCCAGCACGTCCAGGCAGCCGGCTGGGTGCCGAGCCAGGCGCTCGGCACCCAATACGGCCAGGCGGCAGCGGCGAATGCCCAGGCGGTCGGACTGCCGCCCGGGATCAATCTCTGGCTCGACCTCGAAGGTGTCGCCAGCGGTACCGCTGCCAGCACCATCATCGACTATTGCAACGCCTGGTTCGCCGCGGTCACCGTAGCGGGCTACGTTCCAGGCCTCTATGTCGGGGCCAATAGCGGGCTGACCTCCGCGCAGCTCTATGACGACCTGACCTGCCAGTACTACTGGCAGTCGGGCAGCAGCGTGCCGCAGGTCGCGGTGCGCGGCTATTGCATGGTGCAGACCATCAGCGATGCCTACGTCGTCGACGGCGTAGCCTACGACAAGGATGTTACGAAAACGGACAATCTCGGCAACACGCCGCTTTGGCTCGCCCCGGTCTGATCGGGACCGTCGCGGGGGTTTCGCTTTCCGATCCGGGCATGGCGGGCCAATCTGCCCGCCATGCCCTTCCGCCTGCCGCTGCCCCGCGCTTTCCTGCCGTTGCGCCATCCAACCTTCCGCATGCTCTGGCTGGCGACGCTCGCCAGCAACATCGGCGGCTGGATGCAGAACACCGGTGCCGGCTGGCTGATGACCAGCCTCGATCCGGCGCCGTTGATGGTCTCGCTGGTGCAGGCGGCCTCCATGCTGCCGGTCTTCCTGCTGGCCCTGCCCGCTGGCGCGCTGGCGGACATCATCGACCGGCGCGTCTTCCTGATCTCCGCCCAGGTCTGGATCCTGGTGATGGCGCTGATCCTGGCGGCGCTGACCATGAGCGGCGTGATCGGCGCCTGGGGCCTCCTGGCGTTGACTTTCGCCATCGGTGCCGGCAGCGCGATGAACTTCCCCGCCTGGGCCGCCACCACGAACGAGTTGGTCCCGCGCGAGGACCTCGTCGGCGCCATCGCGCTGAACGGCATCGGCTTCAACCTGGCGCGGGCGCTGGGCCCGGCATTCGGCGGCTTCGCCATCGCCGCGGCGGGGCCGGAAGCGGCCTTCGTGATGAACGCCGTCGCCTTCCTGGTGCTGATCGTCGCGCTGATTTTCTGGCGCCGTCCTGCCGAGGCGCGCGGTCGCGTGCCGAAGGAGCATCTGGTTTCCGCCATGCGCGCCGGGGTGCGCTTCGTCTCGGCCAGTCCGGCGATGCGGGCGGCGATCATCCGCGCCTGCACCTTCTTCCTGTTCAGCGCCGCGGTCTGGGGGCTGCTGCCACTGTTCGTCCGGCATCAATTGGGTCTCGGGCCGGAGGCCTTCGGCCTGATGCTCGGCTGCATGGGCGGCGCGGCGGTGGCGGCCGGCTTTGCCCTGCCCGCGTTGCGCGGCCGGCTGGACCGCAGCGGCACGGTGTTCTGGGCCTCGCTCGGCATCTGCGTCGCGATGGCGATCCTCGCGGCCTCGACGCATTGGGCGCCGGCGGTGCTCGGGATGCTGGTCTATGGCGCCTCCTGGATCGCCGCCGGCAGCACGCTTTCGGCCGCGGCCCAGCTGGCGGCGCCAGGCTGGGTACGGGCGCGCGCGATCGCGATCTACCAGCTGAGCTTCTTCGGCGTCATGGCGTTGGGCTCGGCGCTGGCCGGCTGGGTCGGCGGAACCTTCGGCGTGCCGCTGGCACTGGGCGGCGCGGCGGCGATGGGCGCCGTTGCCGCGGTTGCTGTGCGCGGCTGGCGGATCGACAGCGTGGCACTTCCCCCGACCGCGTCGGCCAGCGCGCCCCCGCCGGCCGAGCCGAAGCCGGAAGCCCCGGCGCAGGAACTGCGCGGCCTGCTAGGGGAGCATTCCGGCCGGGTGCTGGAGGTGGTGCGCTACCAGATCGACCCCTCGGAGCGGGCGGGCTTCCTCGCGGCGATGCAGGAGGTGCGGCGGGTGCGGCTGCGCTCCGGCGCGGTATCCTGGCGACTGTACGAGGACGTGGCCCATCCCGACCGCTGGGTCGAGCTTTGGGCGGTGGAGAGTTGGACGGATCATTTGCGGGAGGAGGCAAGGCGGACCGAATGGGATCGCGCCGCGCTCGGGCGTGCGGCTGCGCTGCACCGCGGCGGCGACCCGCCGGAAGCGGCACGGTTCCTCAACGTGGTGCCGTAGCACCGGCCCTCCGCGCACGGAGTTGTCATGCTGCCGCAAGGCGCCTCGCGCGCTGCCGCATGGCACCCATCCCGGGCGAGAGGGGCTGACCGGCACGCGCCGGTGCCCACATGCGTCCGGGACTCAGTCCGAGGAGAACCACCATGGCCAAGGCTTCGACCCTGCCCACGCGCAACGATGTCCCGACCAATGCCAAGCAGGTCTCGATCGAGGTCCTGCAGGGGTGCCTGGCCGACGGCACCGACCTGTTCAACGCCACACGGCAGGCCCACTGGAACGTCAAGGGCCCGCATTTCGGCGAGCTGCACAAGCTGTTCGAGCAGTTCTACACTGACTTGGCGGTGGCGACCGACGACCTGGCGGAGCGCATCGTCCAGCTTGGCGGCACCGCCAACGGCACCACCCAGGTGCTGGCGAAGTCGACCCGCCTGCCGTCCTACCCGACCGACCTGCATGCCGGCATGGACCACGTGAAGGCGCTGGCCGACCGCTACGCCCTGGTGGCGAAGACCCTGCGTGAGGGCATCGACCAGACCGACGAGGCCGGTGACGCCGACACCGCCGATCTGCTGACCGAAAAGTCCCGCGCCACCGACAAGATGCTGTGGATGCTGGAGGCGCATCTGCCGCACGACACGGCCCCCTGAGCCACCAAGGGGGGCCACGCAGGCCCCCCTCCCCAGGTCCCCCGCCGCGACTCGCGCCTCACATTGTATGAGGGCGGGGCCAAGGCTATCGTGGTAGGATCAGGGGAACAAGACATGAACGACCTGTTCGGAGGCAAGCGGCCCCCGAAAGGCGGCGCGCCCGAGCCCGCCTCCTACTCCGCCAAGGACATCGAGGTGCTGGAGGGGCTGGAGCCCGTCCGGCGCCGGCCAGGCATGTATATCGGCGGGACCGACGACAACGCGCTACACCACCTCGCCGCCGAGATCCTCGACAATGCGATGGACGAGGCGGTGGCCGGCCATGCCGACCGCATCGAGATGACTCTGGAAGCCGGCAATTGGCTGATGGTACGCGATAACGGACGAGGAATCCCGACCGACCCGCACCCGAAATTCCCCAAGCTCTCGGCGCTCGAGGTCATCCTCACCACCCTGCATTCCGGCGGCAAATTCTCCGGCAAGGCCTACGACACCTCGGGCGGCCTGCACGGCGTCGGCAGCAGCGTCGTGAACGCATTGTCGGAGCGGCTGGAGGTGGAGGTGGCACGCGACCGCACGCTCTTCAGCCAGGCCTATTCGCGCGGCAAGCCGCTCGGCACGCTGAAGAATGCCGGGGCCATCCACAACCGGCGCGGCACGTCGCTGCGCTTCAAGCCGGATCCGGAGATCTTCGGCGCCCTGCTGTTCTCCGCGGCGCGGCTCTACCGGCTCTGCCGGTCCAAGGCCTATCTGTACCGCGGCGTCGAGATCCGCTGGTCCTGCGACCCGTCGCTGGCGAAAGACGAGACGCCGGCCAGCGCGGTGCTGCATTTCCCCGGCGGGCTGGCGGATTTCCTCAGCAGCGCCATCGAGAGGCGCAACCAGGTCGTGCCCGCCCCCTATGTCGGGGAAGCCAGCTTTCCGGAGGGCGCCGGGCGCTGCGAATGGGCGATCACCTGGCTGGACCAGGGCGAGGGGTTCCTTTCGACCTACGCCAACACCATCCCGACCAGCCAGGGCGGCACGCATGAGGCCGGGCTGCGCAATGCCCTCGTCAAGGGCCTGCGCGCCTATGGCGAGTTGAAGAAGGACAAGCGCGCCGGGACGGTCACCGCAGAGGACCTGTTCGGCGGCATGGCGGGGATGCTGAGCGTCTTCGTGCGGGAGCCGCAATTCCAGGGCCAGACCAAGGAGAAGCTGACCAGCCCCGAAGCGCAGCGGCTGGTAGAAGCGGCGCTGCGCGATCATTTCGACCATTGGCTGGCGGGCGACCCGCAGACCGCCGGCAACCTGCTGGCCTGGGCGATCGAACGCGCCGAGGACCGCATCCGCCGGCGCGAGCAGAAGGACACGCCGCGCAAATCGGCAACGCGCAAGCTGCGCCTGCCCGGCAAGCTGGCGGATTGCTCGCGCGAGAGCGCCGAGGGCACCGAGCTGTTCCTGGTGGAGGGCGATTCGGCCGGCGGCAGCGCCAAGCAGGCGCGCGACCGGGAGACCCAGGCGGTGCTGCCGCTGCGCGGCAAGATCCTCAACGTCGCCAGCGCCAGCGCCGACAAGCTGCGGCAGAACCAGGAGCTGAAGGATCTGATCGAAGCGCTGGGCTGCGGCGCCGGCGACCGCTTCGACCTCGCCCGGCTGCGCTACGGCCGCATCGTCATCATGACCGACGCCGATGTCGACGGCGCGCATATCGCCGCCCTGCTCATGACCTTCTTCTACAAGGAGCTGCGCGAGCTGGTCTCCCAGGGCCGCGTCTTCCTGGCGCAGCCGCCGCTGTATCGCCTGCAGGCCGGCGGCAAGTCGGTCTATGCCATGGACGACCGCGACCGGGAGCGGTTGCAGAAGCGGGAGTTCAAGCCGAACCAGAAGGTCGAGGTCAGCCGCTTCAAGGGCCTGGGCGAAATGCCGCCGGCGACCTTGAAGGAGACGACGATGGACCCGAAGCGGCGCACCCTGCTGCGTGTGGTGCTGCCGCCGGAGGATCGCGCCGATACCGCCGACCTGATGGAAGCGCTGATGGGCCGCAAGCCGGAGCTGCGCTTCAAGTTCATCCAGGACAATGCGGCGAAGCTGGATGTCGAGGAGGTCGACGTCTGAAGATGACGGGCGGCGGACGCGTCCGTTCCGCCGCCGCGCCGCGACCCAGCGGCTCCAACCGCCGCTCAGGCTCCTGCGCCAGCCACAGGCAATCGCCCGCGGTCGCTGGCACAAGGTAGGCCGGTCGGCGCCGCATCAGGGCAATCCGCCCATGGAGCTTGGCCACGGCGCCAGACCTGCCCCTGCGCCGCCGCCAAGGGGCCGCCTCGCATGGCGGAACGCGCCGATGGCCAGCGGGCTTCGCTTACGCCTTCACCAGCGGGCAACCGCCCTCGGCCAGCGGCCGCCACGCCTGATCGGGCGGAATGTCCGTAATCAGCTTGCAGAAATCGTATTTGTGCTTCGCTTCGGCCTCCCGCTTGACCTCCCAAAGATGCATCACATGCAGGGTGCGGCCATCCTCCCGGATGCGGACCTTGTCGTTGTACATGTCGTCGACCGGCGCCGCCTTCATTTGCGCCGCCACCGCATCGGCATCGGTGCCGCCGGTGGCCTGCACCGCCTTCAACCAATGCGTCACACCGGTATAGACCGCGGCGTGCTGCAGGCCGGGCGGCGTTGTCATCCTCGCCATGTAGCGCTGCGCCCAGGCCCGCGTCGTCGCGGACTGGTCCCAGTAGAAGCTGTCAGTCAGCACCATGCCCTCGCAGGTCTTCTGCCCCAGCGCGACGATGTCGGTGATCTGCACCAGCAGCGTGGCGATCCTGGCGCCGCCGCGGGTCAGGCCGAATTCGGCCGCCTGCTTGATGCAGTTCTGCAGGTCGACGCCCGCCAGCGCGAAGCCGACAACCTTGGCGCCGGAGGCCTTCGCCTGAATCAGGAAGGAGGAGAAATCGGCGTTGTTGAGCGGCGCCCGCACCGCGCCCACCACCCGGCCCCCGGCCGCCCGGACGGCAGCCATGGTGTCGCGTTCCAGCGCATGGCCGAAGGCGTAGTCGGAGGTGATGAAGTACCAGGAATCGCCACCCGACTTCGTCAGCGCCGTCCCGGTGCCATGCGCCAGCGCATAGGTGTCGAAGCCGAAGTGGATCCCGTAGGGCGAACATTTGGCGCCCGTCATGTCGGAGGTCGCCGGGCCGGTGATGACGTAGATGCGCTTCTTCTCGCGGCAGACTTCCTGGATCGCCAGGCCGGAGGAACTGGCCGCGCCATCGACCAGCACGTCGACGCCTAGGTTGTCGATCCATTCGCGCGCCAGCCCGGCCGAGACGTCGGCGCGGTTCTGCCCATCGGCCTGCCGCGTGGCAATCGGTCGGCCGAGCACGCTGCCGCCGAAATCCTGGATCGCAAGTTCAGCGGCGACCCGGTTGCCTGGACCGCCCACATCGCGGAAAGGACCGCTCATGTCGCTGAGCAGGCCGATCTGGACGGGGCGCGGTTGGGCGCGCAACAGACCGGGCGCGGCCAGGGGCATGGCTGCCATACCGGTAAGAAGCACGCGGCGTTCGATGCTGGACATGGCTCTGTTCTCCCTCCTGCGACGATGCCCCGAACCGCCGCGCGACTCAAACCGGGCCGCCGGCCCGGTGCTGCGCCACGCGGCGCTGCTTGCGGCCGTCCTGGTGCTTGGCACCAGTCCGACGGTCTCCGCGCGGCCGGACCCGGCGGCGTTGGAGGCGGCGCGACGCTTCCTCTGCCCGTATGGCGGTCAGCCGGTGCGCGGCCAGGGCGGCCGCTGCCGCGCCGCGACGGGGAACGGCACCGCGCGCGGCTGGGACCAGGGCCTGCCGCCGCCGGCATATCGCCAGGCGCCCTGCCCCGCCGGCACGCATCCCGGCGCAGCGCTGGCGCGGCCGGAGGCGGTCCGCTGCCTGCCGGATTAGGCCAGCAGCCAGTCCCGCAGCAACGCGGTCACCGCCGTCGGCGCCTCCATGGGCGGCAGATGGCCACTGCCAGGGATCCGGTGCAACGCCGCGCCAGAGATGCCGGCGGCCATCTCCTCGGCAAGATCGGGCGGCGTCACCGCATCCGCCTCCCCCACCACGACAAGGGTCGGCACGCGGATCCGCGCCAGGTCAGGGCGGCTGTCAGGGCGCGCGAGGATGGCCGCCTGCTGGCGCAGGAAAGCGTTGCGCCCGACCCGATCGGCCATCGCCAGCACCGCCTCGCCGATCGGTCCGGCCACATGGTTGGGATGGATCAGTTGCGGCAGAAGCCGCGGCGTCACGCCGCGGAACAGGCCGGTCCGGCTCAATGCGATCAGCCCGCGGCGACGGCGGGCCTGAAATGGGCTGTCCGGCCGCGCCGAGGTATCGAGCAGCGCGACCCGCGTCACCCGTTCGGGGGCCTGGCGCAGAATCTCGAACGCCAGGTAGCCACCCATCGACAGCCCGGCCAGCGCGAAGCGCGGCGGCGCCGTGGCAAGGGCACGGGCGGCCATCGCCGGCAGGCTGTCGTCCAGCATGGTATCGGCGATCAGGCACTCGACCTCGCCAGCGAGCGCATCGACCTGGTCGCGCCACAGGCGGGCGTCGCAGAGCAGGCCGGGGAGCAGAAGCAGGCTGGGCGTCTCGGGCATGGCGCGGATGCCCATAGGCGCGGCGCGCAGACGGCACAATCCGCGGTAAAGCTTGATTTCCTGGCATGGGAAGCGCATATGGCTGCCGGACCTGGAACGGCGGCCGATGGATTCGGCGTGCCGGGCGTCGGTTTTCGGCCATTGCCATCGGGCAACCGGCCGCCATGCCGCCGCTGTCCCGGCGAAGGAACCGACCGCACTTGACCGATACGTCCGACCGGCCCGCCGAAGCGGCCGCCGACACTCAGCACGACACCAACGGGCATCCGGCCCCACCGCCGGCGATGGAGGCGGTGTCGGAAGCCGTTGCCGGGACCGAACCGGAACTCGTCGCCGTTCCGGTATCCGAAGCGCTGGCAACTGCCGACGCCGATGCCGACCCGGTTGATCCGGTCTCCGCGACCGCTGCGCCGCCGGCAGTGACCGATGCCGCCGCGGACATGACGGATGCGGGGACGGAATACGAGGCCGACGACGAAGACGAGGATGACGACGACGAGGACGACGCCGAGGAGCCCACCGCGCCGCGCGTCACATTCGCCGATCTCGGCCTGTCGGAGCCGATCCTGCAGGCAGTCGCCGAAGCTGGCTACGTGATCCCCACGCCGATCCAGGAAGCCGCCATCCCGATCGTGCTGATGGGCCGCGACGTCCTCGGCTGCGCCCAGACCGGAACCGGTAAGACCGCCGGCTTCACCCTGCCGATGCTGGACATCCTCGCCTCCGGCCGGGCCAAGGCGCGCATGCCGCGCAGCCTGATCCTGGAGCCGACCCGCGAACTGGCCCTTCAGGTCGCCGAGAACTTCGTCAAGTACGGCAAGCACCTGAACCTGGTGCATGCGCTGCTGATCGGCGGCGAGAGCATGAACGACCAGCGCGCGGTGCTGGAGAAGGGCGTCGACGTCCTGATCGCCACGCCGGGCCGGCTGCTGGATTTGTTCGATCGTGGCCGCATTCTGCTGGCGGATTGCAAGGTGCTCGTCATCGACGAGGCCGACCGCATGCTGGACATGGGCTTCATCCCGGACGTGGAGCGCATCGTCTCGATGCTCCCGCCGATGCGGCAGACCCTGTTCTTCTCCGCGACCATGGCGCCCGAGATCCGCAAGCTGGCGGATGCCTTCCTGCAGAACCCGAAGGAGATCAGTGTCTCCGCCCCGGCCAGCGTGGCGACCACCATCGTCGCCGGGCTGCTCTGGACGCGCGAGCTCGACAAGCGGGAGGCGCTGCGCCGGCTGATCCGGCGGGAGCAGGTGCAGAATGCCCTGATCTTCTGCAACCGGAAGACCGAGGTCGACATCCTCTATAAGTCGCTCAAGCGGCACGGCTTCTCCGTCGGCGCGCTGCATGGCGACATGGACCAATCGACCCGCTTCGCCACGCTGAACAAGTTCAAGGCGAACGAGCTGCAGCTGCTGGTGTGCTCGGACGTCGCGGCGCGCGGCATCGACATCGGCGGCCTCTCCCACGTCTTCAACTTCGACGTCCCCTTCCGCGACGAAGACTACGTCCACCGCATCGGCCGCACCGGCCGGGCCGGCAAGCAGGGCGCCGCCTTCACCATCGCCACCGCGGATGATGCCCGCAACGTCGCGGCCATCGAGAAGCTGACTGGCCGGCCGATCCCGCGCATCGAAATCGAGGGGCTGGATCCGGTCAGCAACGAGGAAATTGCCGAGGCGGCGGCGCGGCCGAAGGGCCGCGGCGGCCGTGGCGGCCCGCCCCGCGGCGGCCGCAGCGGCAGCAGCAGCAGCCGCGATGCCGGCCGCGGGGGGCGCGATCGTCGCCCGGAGCGCGGCGAACGTCCGGCCCGTCCGGAGCGCGATATCGTCGCGGCCTCGGCCGAGCAGGCCGAGCGTCCCGAGCGCGACCGCAGCGCCCCGCCGCGCGACCGCCCGGTGCGCACGGATCGTCCAGATCGCGGTCCGCGGCCGGAACGGAGCGAGCGGTCTGAACGCCCCGACCGGTTCGAGCGGGACCGTGCGGCCGCCCCGCTGCCCCCGCCGCCGCGCGAGGAATGGCGCGACCGGCCGCAGGCTGGCCGTGACGACCGCCGGCGCGACCGAGACGACCACAGGCGGCGCGACCGGGACGATCTCGGCCCGCCGGTGCGCGGCTTCGGCGATGCCGTGCCGGCCTTCATGCTGATCCCGATCCCCCGCCCGCGCCGCGACGCAGCGACCGACCAGGACCAGGAAGCGGCCTGAACCCTGACGCCAGGGACCAGGCAGCAGGATCGACGGCCGGGGCCTCCCCGGCCGTTTCCGCATCCGCTGCCCGGTTGCGGGACCCCGCCCCCCGAGCCAGATTGCGCCCAGCAGCCCCGAGGAGAATGCCAATGAACGTCGCCAACCCCGTCAGCATCCCCTCCTCGGGCGCGTCCGACACCGCGGTCGCCGCGCCGCGCCGCTCGCAGCCGGCTTTCGTCTGGGAAGACCCGCTGCTGCTGGAAGGCGCGCTGACCGAGGATGAGCGGATGATCCGCGATGCCGCGCACCAGTTCTGCCAGGAGAAGCTGCTGCCGCGCGTGCAGGAAGCCTTCCGCAAGGAGCACTTCCACCGCGAGATCATGAACGAGTTCGGCGAGATGGGCTTCCTCGGCGCCACCTTGCACGGCTATGGCTGCGCCGGGATCAACTACGTCTCCTACGGGCTGATGGCGCGCGAGGTCGAGCGCGTCGACAGCGGCTACCGCAGCGCCTTCAGCGTGCAGTCCAGCCTGGTGATGTACCCGATCTACGCCTTCGGCTCCGATGCGCAGAAGGAGAAGTTCCTGCCCAAGCTGCGCACCGGCGAATTCGTCGGCTGCTTCGGCCTGACCGAGCCCGATGCAGGATCCGACCCGTCCTCGATGCGCACGCGGGCGCGGAAGGTCGATGGCGGCTACATCCTCAACGGCTCGAAGACCTGGATCACCAACTCGCCGATCTCCGACGTCGCCGTGGTCTGGGCCAAGGACGACGAGGGCATCCTGCGCGGCTTCCTGGTCGAGCGCGGCATGAAGGGCCTCACCACGCCGAAAATCGAAGGCAAGTTCAGCCTGCGCGCTTCTGTCACCGGCATGATCATGATGGATGAGGTGTTTGTGCAGGAAGAAAACCGCCTGCCGGGCGTGCGTTCGCTGGCCGGCCCCTTCTCCTGCCTCAATCGCGCGCGTTATGGCATTGCCTGGGGCGCCATGGGGGCTGCGGAATTCTGCTGGCATGCGGCGCGGGATTACACGCTGAACCGCATCATGTTCGGCAAGCCGCTGGCGGCCACACAGTTGGTGCAGAAGAAGCTCGCTGACATGCAAACCGAAATCACGCTTGGCCTGCATGCGGTGCTGCGCGTGGGCCGGCTGTTTGATGAACACAAGGCCGCGCCCGAGATGATCAGCCTGGTCAAGCGC
>JBMOJU010000649.1:0-1828 GCA_049315625.1 Paracraurococcus sp. | reverse complement strand
TCCAGACGCTCTACTGCGCCAGCACCCAGGTCGCCGATCTGGCGCCGCTCGCCGGGCTCACCGCCCTCCAGACGCTCAATTGCACCGACACCCAGGTCGCCGATCTGGCGCCGCTCGCCGGCCTCGCCGCCCTCCAGACGCTCCATTGCTACCGCACACGGGTCGCCGATCTGGCGCCGCTCGCCGGCCTCACCGACCTCCAGACGATCGACTGCGCCAGCACCCAGGTCGCCGATCTGGCGCCTCTCGCCGGCCTTACCGCCCTCCAGACGATCGACTGCGCCAGCACCCAGGTCGCCGATCTGGCGCCGATCGCCGGCCTTACCGCGCTCCAGACGCTGAAATGCTGGAAAACCGAGGTCGCCGATCTGGCGCCGCTTGCCGGCCTCACGGCCCTCCAGACGCTCGACTGCCGAAACACCCAGGTCGCCGATCTGGCGCCGCTCGCCGGCCTCGTGGGATTGCGCAGCTTGGATACGAGCCGCTGCCACCTGCGCGCGCTGCCGCGCGACGTGCTTGCCCTGCCGGCGCTCACGGAGCTGATTCTGCAGGAGGCTCTTGTGCCGGGTATTCCCGCCGAGCTGCTGTCACAACGCTATGATGACTCCTGCCTCGACGCGCTGCGGGCGCACCTCGCCGACCTCGACACCGGCGGCGCCGAGGCGGCCGATGCCCGGTTGCTGCTGCTGGGCAACGGCCTCGCCGGCAAGACGCAGATCGCCCGCTGGCTGCGCGGCGAGGGCTTCGATCCCGCAGTCCCCTCGACCCACGGCATCCAGCTCGGCGGCTTCGAGCTGCCGGGCGGCGGCCGCGTGCAGATCTGGGATTTCGGCGGGCAGGACATCTACCACGGCACGCATGCGCTGTTCCTGCGCAACCCGGCCATCCTCGCGCCGGTCTGGGCACGGGGGCGAGAGCCGGAGGTGGTGCCGGATTACGCCCTCGGCGACCTCAGCTTCCGCAACCATCCGCTCGCCTATTGGGCCGCGCTGGCCCGACACCAGCGCCACCGCGCCAGCCCCGTGCTGTTCCTCCAGGCGCAATGCGATACCGAGGCGGAGGAGGCGCACCCCTTCCCCATCCCCGCCGACACGCTGGATGCGCTGCCCTGGAAGCGGCAACTGCATGTCAGCGCCAAGGAGCATCGCGGCAAGGCGGAGCTGCTGGCCATGCTGGGCAGCGCCATGGGCTGGATGCGCGACCCGCAGCGGCTCGGCACCCAGCAGGTCGGCGCCGGACGGCTGCGGGTGCAGCGGGCGCTGGAAGCGCGGTGCGATGCCGGGGCGCGCTGGATCGAGCGCAGCGAATTCGACGCCCTCTGCGACGAGCAGGGCGGCATCACCTCCCGGGACCATGCGCTCGCCTGGCTGGATGCCAGCGGCGCGGTGCTGCACCGGCCGGGGTTGTTCGAGGGCCGCATCATCCTCGACCAGGGCTGGGCGCTGAAGGCGATCTACGCCGTCTTCGACCGCGGCGGCTGCTACCAGCAGGTCGTCCGCAACGGCGGGCGCTTCACCCGCTGGCTGCTCGGCCTGACCAAATGGCAGGGGCGGACGGACGAGGAGCAGCGCCTGCTGCTGGGCATGATGCGGTCCTGCGGCATCTGCTTCCTGCACCCGCCGGTCGGCGAGCGGTGGAAGGACGACCCGCTCGACGAATACATCGCCCCGGAATTGCTGCCGGGGCACGCGGCGATCGCGGCGCGGCTGGCCGGGCTGTGGGACGCCGAGGCCGCGCAGGAGGCGGCGGTGTTCCGCTACCCCTTCCTGCATGACGGGCTGATCCGCGGCGTCATGGCCGCAATCGGTGAGGAGGCCGGGCCGGATGC
>JBMOJU010000648.1:0-1831 GCA_049315625.1 Paracraurococcus sp. | reverse complement strand
GCGGCGGCGGGCGCCGGGCTGTACTCCGCGGTGCAACCCGCCATCGCGTTCGAGGATGCGATGTCCGGCATCCGCAAGGTGGTGGACTTCGACACGCCCACCGGCCTGAAGGAGATGGAGGCGAGCATCCTGCGGATGGCGAACCGCATGCCGATTGCGGCCACCGGCATCGCGGAGATCGTGGCGGCCTTCGGCCAGGGCGGCGTGCCGACACAGGAACTGCTCGGCTATGCCAAAGCCGCGGCCAAGGTGGCGATCGCCTTCAAGATCCCGGCGGACGCCGCGGGCAACGCAATGCAGCACCTGCGCAGCGCCTTCGGCGCCACCCTGCCGGAACTGGTGCAGGTGACCGACACCATGAATGCACTCGGCAACAGCATGGCGTCCGACGAGAAGGACATCCTGTCGGCAATGGAGCGGCTCGGGTCGCTGGGCAAGGTGGCGCGGGTGTCGATGGGGGACGTGGCTGCGTTCACCTCCGTCATGCTGTCCGCCGGCAACGCGCCGGAGGCGGTCGGCACGGCGGTCAAGGACATGATCACCGACCTGACCGCCGGGAAGGCCGCCACCAAGGGGCAGAAAGAGGCCTTCGCAACCCTTGGGCTGAATGCGGAGCGGGTGGCGCTCCGGACGAGGAATGCGGGCGGCACGGTGCGCGCCCTGATGACGAAGCTCGGCAAGCTGCGGCCGGACCAGCAGATCGCCACCGCATCCCAACTGTTCGGCAAGGAGCATGTCGGCAAGCTGCTGTCGCTGGCGAACCTGGAGGAGCTGGACAAGGCGCTGCGGACGGCGCGCGACACCTCGAAGTCGGCCGGCTCGGTCCACAGGGAATTCGGCGTGCAGATGGAGACGACCTCCGCCGCCACGAAAACCCTGGGCAACCGGATCGAGGAGTTGCGCATCCGCTTCGGGCAGGGCCTCACGCCGGGTATCAGGCAGGCGACCGAAGCGCTTGGGCCGCATCTGGAAGCGCTGAGCGCCTGGATGGCAAAGAACCCGAAGCTGGTCTCCGAAATCGCCCTGACGACGGGCGCCGTGCTGGGGCTGACGACGGCGGTTCTGGTGGGCAGCTATGCCTGGGCGGGGATGGGCGTAGCCGCGGCGGGCGGCGCCACGGCCGCGCTCGGCGCCGCCCGGCTGGCGAGGGGCGGGGTCGGGGTGCTGGACCGCGCCGCGGTTGCCACGGCCACGGGCATGGGCACGGTCGCCCGCGGCATCGGGGCGGTGGGCGCCGCCGCGGCGGGGGCGGTGCTGCACCCGGTGCGGACGGTGAAGGGCGCGGTCGCGGGGATGGCGGGCGCGGCCTCCGCCGCGGCGCAGGCGGTCGGCCGCGGGGCGTCCGCGGCAACCCAGGCGGTGGGCCGGGCCGCGGGCAATGCCGCCGGCTACGCGCTGCTGGCCACGCACAGCCTCGGCACCGCCGTCCGGTCGCCGATCACCTCGGCCAAGGCGGCCATCATGGGCCTGGTCAGGGTAAGCGGCATCGGCCGCATCGCCATGCTGGCCTTCCGGACCGCCATCGTCGGCACCGGCATCGGCGCGCTGGCGCTGGGAATCGCCGCCGGTGGCACCTGGATCTACAACAACTGGTCCAACCTGAAGGCCATGGCCGAAGGCTTCGGCGAGGGTTTCATGGCGGCACTCGGGCCGGCCGGGCCGCTGGTCAAGGATGTCGGCGACGCCCTCGGTGGCCTCATCGGCTGGTTCACCAACCTGACCGGCCCGATGGAAGGCGCCGAGGGCAGCTTCCGGTCCTTCGGCGTGACGGCCGGCAAGGCGGTGGGCGAGGCGGCCAATGCGGTCGCCGGCTTCGTCTCCGGCATGTACG
>JBMOJU010000647.1:0-1832 GCA_049315625.1 Paracraurococcus sp. | reverse complement strand
CGAAAGGCCTTTGGAAACCTTGGGTTTGGGCTTGATTCTGGCCAGGTGGGGTGCCATTTACGCCCAGTTGGTGAGGAGGGTGCCCGATGCTCTCGAATTATGATGCCACCGCCATCGCCGCGGTCATGGGCCTGGGCTTCCGCCGCATCGCGGCGCCAGCCGCCGCCGGCGACTTCAGCATCCTGGTCGACGGCGCGACCGTGCATGTGGTCGAAGCCACCACGCCCGGCGGCGACGCCCCCTCCTTCGCCCATATCGAGAAGGCCGTGGAACACGGCCTGCCCCGCCAGGCGCTGCGCCACCTGGCGGAGGACCTGGCCGGCGGCGACAAGGCGCTGGCGACGCAACTGCAATGGGGCGTGGTGCCGAAGACCACGCTGGACCGCCGCGCCACCCAGCTCTCCCCCCAGGAAAGCGAGCGGACCGAACGCGTCGCCCGCCTCTTCGTCCATGCCAGCCGCGCGCTCGGCACCACGGCCGAGGCGCGGGAATTCATGACCGCGCCGCACCCCGAACTGGACAACCGCAGCCCGATCGAGGCCGCGCGCACCGACCTCGGCACCCGCCGGGTGGAACGGCTGCTCACCGCGCTCGAATACGGCCTCGCCCTCTGACTCCAGGGCTGCGGCTCTGGCGCATCGTCACCGGGCCGCATCCGATCTGGTCGGGGGAGGGGGCGCGGCTGTTCGGCCAGCGCTGGAACCCGCCCGGGATGGCGGCGATCTACACCGGCACCAGCTTCGCCGTCTGCCTGCTGGAAATCCTGGTCCATGCCAACCGTCGCCGCCCGCCCAGCGCGGCGCGCTGCGTCGAGGCGACGGTGCCCGCGGACGTGTCGCGGGAGGTGTTCGATGCCGCGGCGCATCCCGGCTGGGACGACCCGCACGATGTCGGCGTGGGGCAGGCCTTCGGCCGGGAGTGGATCGCTTCGGGGCGATCGGCGCTGCTGGTGGTGCCGTCCGTGGTCACGGCCGGACAGGACAGCAACGTGGTGGTGAACCCGGCGCACCCGGATGCGGCACGGATCGTGGTGGGGACGGAGCGGGCGGTGCGGTTGGATCCGAGGGTGTTCGGGACGTGACAGGCCGGGGAGGGCGCTGCCCTGCACGGACCCCACCCGCCAAAGGCCGCAAGGCGTTTGGAAACCTCGGGTTTGGCTACAATTCCAGCGCCTGCTGGCTGGTCCGGGGGGCGGCGCGCTCCTTCGGGGCGCGGCGGAATCCCTCCTGCCGGCCGAGCGGGGGCAGGTCGTTGGTGTGCACCCCGGCCATCAGCTCGGCGACCGTATAGACCAGGATCTTGCGGAACTGGCCGAGGCCGGTGGAGGCGAAGCCGTGCTTCGCCGCCTCCTCCAGCATCGGCCGGGTCGGCTTCTCCAGCGTCACCAGCACGCCGCCCAGCGCACCCTCCCGCTGCACCGTGCCGACCAGGTCGCGCAGCGCGCCGACGCCGACCGTGGCGCCGCCCTTCACCGAGACGACGACGCGATCCAGCTCGCTCTCCCGCGGGCCGGTGCGGACCCAGCGGATGCCGTCGATGCCATGGTCGGCGCCTTTCTTCTTGCCGCCCTGCGGCACGGCATCGAGCAGGGAGACGGCCCACCACTGGAACTGGTGCTTGTCCCGCGCGGCGAGGTCGCGCGCGCCGGCGAGGTCCTTGGGCGTGCCCAGCACCTCGAAGCGGATGCCCTCGAAGGCGTCCTTCAGCCGGCGCTCCACCAGCGAGATGGCGAGGTGCGTGACGTCGATGCCCATCCATTGCCGGCCGAGCTTCTGCGCGGCATGTACGGCGGTGCCGCAGCCGCAGAAGGGGTCGAGGACGACGTCGCCGGG
>JBMOJU010000252.1:0-8063 GCA_049315625.1 Paracraurococcus sp. | reverse complement strand
TCAGCATGGCGATCGGCTGGCCGAGCATGGCCGCCTCCGCCTCGATCCCGCCCACACCCCAGCCGAGCACGCCGAGGCCGTTCACCATGGTGGTGTGGCTGTCGGTGCCGTAGCAGCTGTCCGGATAGACGAAGGTGTCGCCGGTGTCGGTCGCGGTCCAGACCACCTGCGCCAGGTATTCCAGGTTCACCTGGTGGCAGATGCCGGTGCCGGGCGGCACGACGCGGAAATTGTCGAACGCCGACTGGCCCCAGCGGAGGAATTCGTAGCGCTCGCCGTTCCGCTCGAACTCGACATCCACGTTCTGCTGCAGCGACGTCGCCGTGCCGGCATGGTCCACCATGACCGAGTGGTCGATGACCAGGTCGACGGGGAGCAGCGGGTTCACCTTGCGCGGGTCACCGCCCAGCTTGATGATTCCGTCGCGCATGGCGGCGAGATCCACGACCGCGGGGACACCCGTGAAGTCCTGCAGCAGGATGCGGGCCGGGCGAAACGGCACTTCCTTGTCGGAATGCCCGGCGGGCAGCCAGCCGGCGACGGCCTTGGCATCGTCCACCGTGTAGCTTGTGCCGTTCTCGAAGCGCAGCACGTTCTCGAGCAGCACCTTCAGGCTGTAGGGCAGCCGGCTGATGTCGCCGATGCTCTTGGCCGCTTCGGGCAGGCTGAAGTAGTTGTAGGTCTTGCCGTCCACCGTCAGGGTACGGCGGGTCTTCAGGCTGTCCTGCCCGATCATCCGCATGATCCGGAACCTCTCCGCTCGTCGCACGCCGTTGCGGCGCACCACTGGGGCGGTTTTAAGCATGACGCGCCTTGACGGTCCACGGGCGCTGTAATTCCAAGGGGCTAGGTCGGATAATGCTGGAGGCTCGGGACCTCGCCTGCCTGAGGGGCGAGAGGGTGGTCTTCGCCGGGCTGTCCTTCCGGCTCGATCCCGGCGGGGCCCTGCTGCTGGTGGGGGCGAATGGTGCCGGCAAATCCACCCTGCTGCGGCTGCTGGCCGGGCTGCTGCGGCCGGAAGCCGGGGCGTTGCTGTGGGACGGCGCCGATGCGCTGGCCGACCGCGCGGCGCATGCGGCCCGGCTGCGCTACCTGTCGCACCAGGATGCGCTGAAGCCGGCGCTGACGGCGCGGGAGAACCTGCTGTTCTTCGCTGATCTGTGGGGTGGGGGGGTGGAGGCGGCGCTCGGCGCCCTCGACCTGCTCCCTTTGGCGGAGCTGCCGGCGCGGGTGCTGTCCTCGGGCCAGAAGCGTCGCCTGGCGCTGGCCCGGCTGGCGCTGGGCGCGGCCCCCCTGTGGCTGCTGGATGAGCCGACGGTGGGGCTGGATGCGGCCTCGGTCGCGCGGCTCGGCGCGATGCTGGCGCGGCACCGCGCGGCGGGCGGCATGGTGCTGGCTGCGACGCATCTGCCGTTGCCGCTGCCGGGCGCGGGGGAGCTGCGGCTGTGAAACCCTGGCTTGCCCTGCTCGCGCGCGAGTTGCGCCTGGCGCTGCGCCATCCGGCGGATACGCTGGCGGCCGTCCTGTTCTTCGTCCTGGTCGCCGCGCTATTCCCCTTCGGCGTCGGCCCGGCGCCGGAGACCCTGGCGCGCATTGCCCCGGGCGCGCTGCTGGCCGCCGCCCTGCTGGCCGCCCTGCTGCCGCTGGATCGCCTGTTCGGCGCGGATGCCGAGGATGGGACCCTGGACCAGCTGCTGCTGTCCGGCCTCGGGCCGAGCGCGGTGGCCGCGGCGAAGGCGGTGGCGCATTGGCTGACCACCGGCCTGCCGCTGCTGCTGGCCACACCCATCACCGCCGCCATGCTGAACCTGCCGGTCGAGGCCTGGGGCGCGGCGATGGCGGCGCTGGGGCTGGCCACCGGCTTCCTCTCGCTGCTGGGGACGGCGGGGGCGGCGCTGACCGGGGCGGCGCGGCGCGGCGGCGTGCTGCTGCCGCTGCTGGTGCTGCCGCTGGCCATCCCCGCCGTCATCTTCGGCGCGGCGGGGATCGAGGCGGCGGCGGCCGGGCTCGATGCCCGGCCCTACCTGCTGCTGCTGGCGGCGCTGCTGGCCGCCGCCCTGCCGCTGGCGCCGCTGGCCGCGGGGGCGGCGCTGCGGGTGGAGTAGGGCTGGCGCGGCTGCCATCCCGCGCCCAGTCTGGCCTGCACGCGACCGGAAGGATGACCGCCCGATGCTGCCTGAAGCCCTGCAATGGATCAGCGAGCACCGCACCGGGATGGTGATCCTGGTCGGCGTCATGATCCTGACGATGCTGGTGCGACGACGCTGAATCCCGGCTTGGCCAGGGCCGGACCGCCGGGGCATGCTGCGCGGAAAATCCGGAGGGACTGCGACCGATGCCCGAAGCCACGCCCCTGCAACAGCACTTCGCCGCCCGGGTCACCGGGATCGACCTGCGCCGCGGCCTGACCACGGAGCAGGCCGCCTGGCTGCGCGAGGCGCTGGATCGCCACGCCGTGCTGGTGCTGCCGGGCCAGGAGATCGACGACGCGCAGCAGGTCGCCTTCTCCGAGGCCTTCGGGCCGCTGGAGGCCACGCGGCCCGGCGCGCGCGGCGCCGGCAGCCCGCTGATCGTGCTCAGCAACATGGATGCGGCGGGGCAAATCGCGCCGCCGACCGACCGGCAGGTGCTGAACAACCAGGCCAACCGCCACTGGCATCACGACAGCAGCTTCAAGCCGGTCCCCGCCCGCGCTTCGGCGCTGTCCGCGCGCGCCATCCCGTCCCGCGGCGGGGAGACCGAATTCGCCAGCATGCGCGCCGCCTGGGCGGCACTGCCCGAGACGCTGCAAGTGCAGGTGCGCGGCCGGGTGGCGGTGCATGATTTCGGCTGGTCGCGCAGCCGCATCGCGCCCGACCTGGTGAGCGAGGCAGAGCGCACCCAGCACCCGCCGGTGCGGCAGGCGATGCTGATCGAGGAAAATCCGCACGGGCCGGCGCTCTATCTCGGCGCGCATGCCCGCAGCGTCGAGGGGCTGGACGAGGCCGCGGGGCGGGTGCTGATCGAGACGCTGATGGCGCATGCGACGCAGCCGGAATTCGTCTACCGGCATGCCTGGACGCCGCATGACATCGTCATCTGGGACAACCGCGCGGTGCTGCACCGGGCGACGCCCTTCGACAGCACGACCGAGCGGCGGCTGATGGTGCGGACGACCATCGCCGGGCAGCAGCCGACGTTGGCAGCGGCGGCCTGACGCCGCCGCCGCGCCGGGTCAGGCCGGCAGGATGCTGGCGTGCGCCAGGTTGGACAGCACGTCCATCCGCTGGTTGTGGAAGAGCTCCGTCTGCCGGCAGTTCGAAAAGAACGCGAAGCTGACGCCGCTGGTCGGATCCGCCCAGCAATAGGAACTGCCCACGCCGCCATGCCCGAAGGTGCGCGGATGGGCGATGGCGCCGAGGCCGCGCGCGACGGGGAATTCGCCGCGCGAATGTGGCCCGATACCGCGGTTCATCGGCAGGCCCATATACTCGTCGATGCGGTCGGCGGTGAAGTTGCGCGTCACGAACTCGATCATCCTCGGTGAGAGGATGCGGGTGCCGTTCAACTGCCCGCCCTGCGCCAGCGCCTGGTAGAAGGCCGCCATGCCGCGCGCGGTGCCGTAGCCGCCGCCACCCGGGATGCCCGCGGCGCGACCGGCGACCGTGTTCTCCGGCATGCGGGCGGTGAATTTGCCGTCCACCGGTACGTCGTAGATATCGGCTGCGCGGTCCTGCTGCGCTTCCGGCAGGCCGACGAAGATCTCGTCGGCCAGGCCGAGCGGCGCGATGACGCGGTCGGTGATGAAGCGGCGGAAATCCTGGCCGGTGATGGCCTCGATCAGCACCGCGGCGGTCCAGTGCGCCGCGGCCGGATGGTACTGCACCTTGCTGCCGGGGGTCCATTCCAGGCTGAAATTGGAGACCACCTGCCGCAGCAGCGCGTGGTCGGCCCAGGCGGCTTCCGGCACCAGCGCGGAGGGGAAGCCGGCCTGATGAGTCAGCAATTGCAGCACGGTGATGCCGGCCTTGCCGTTGGCGGCGAATTCCGGGACGTGCTGGGCGATCGGATCGCTGAAGCGCAGCAGCCCGTCCTCCACCAGCATCCAGACCGCGGCGGCGGTGACGACCTTGGTGTTGGAGTACATCAGGAAGACGCTGCGCGAATCGGCCGCCACGTCGGGCGCGACCCGCGCCTTCCCGAAATTGCGGAACAGCGCCAGCTTGCCGTGCCGGGCGATGGCGACCTGTGCGCCGGGCTGGTGGCCTTCCGCCACATGCCGCTCGATGGTGGCACACAGCCGTTCCAGCGGGCGCGGGTCGAGGCCGAGGGCCTCCGGGTTGGATTCGGCCAGCGGGAAGCTCATCGGAATTTCTCCTTCTTGGTTTCTACGCCGCCTCGCGGTGCTCTTCCGCCAGCGCCGGCATCACCTCGCGCGCGAAGAGCGTGGCGGAGCGCAGCATCTCCGCATGGCTCTGGTCGCCGAAGGCGAAGCGGCTGACCACGTAGTTGACCCCGGTCGCCGCCACCTGCGCCCGCAGCGCGTCCCGCACCTGCGCCGGCGTGCCGGCGAAGGCGAGCCCCGCCGCCTCGGCCTGGGCGAAATCCTCGCTCATCACCGCGTTGATCGGTCCCGCCCCGTGCTTCCGCCACAGCTTGAGGAAGCTGATCGCATGCACCCGCCAGGCGCGCCGCGCGACTGCCTGCGCCTCCTCGGCGGTATCCGCGATGACCATGGCGCGCGACAGGCCGATGCAGGGCAGCGGCGCGGGCCGGGTCCATTCGGCGCGGAAGCGGCCGACGATCTCGGCAACGCGGGCGGTCGGGCCGTTGCACACCGTGGCGAAACCGCCCTGCGCGGCGCGCGCCGCATGCTCCACGGTCGCGCTCGGCATCCAGAGCGGTGGGTGCGGCAACTGCTTCGGCCGCAGCACGATGGGCATGTCGCGGCATTGCCAGAAGCGGCCCTCGAACGTCACCGCCTCCTGCGTCAGCGCGCGCATGAGCAGGTCGAGGCCCTCGCGCAGCATCGCCGGGCTCTCCGCCGCATCGACGCCGTGGTAGCCGAGCTCGAAGGGCGAGACGCCGCGGCCGACGCCGAGTTCGAACCGCCCGTTGGAGAGGTGGTCGAGCAGGCAGACTTCCTCCGCCACCTGCAGCGGGTGGCGCAGCGGCAGGATATAGACCAGCGGGCCAAGCCGGATGCGCGTGGTGCGCTGCGCCACGGCGCTCAGCCAGGCGCCGGTGGCCGGCGTGGCCGAGAGCGGCGTCGCGTGGTGTTCGCTCACATGGTAGCGGTCGAAACCGGCCTGGTCGTAGAAGGCGGCGAGCTGCAGGCGGGATTCGTAATGCGCCGAAAGGTCCGAGGCGCCGATGTCGTTCTGGTCGAAGATGCCGAATTGCACGCCAGGCTCCTCCCGCGCTTTGGGGGAGCGTAGCAGGCGGCATGGCCGCAGGAACACCCCCACCCTGGCCCTCCCCCGCGGAGCGGGGGAGGCGGAGGTCAGTCGGGTTGGATGCGGGCGCGGCGGATGACTTCGGCCCAGCGGGTGGCGTCGGCCTGGATCACCTGGCCGAGCGCCTCGGGCGGGGCAAAGACCGGATCGAGGCCGAGCGCCGCCACGCGTTCCGCGACGTCGGGCCGGCGCAGCACCTCGGCCAGCGCGGCATTAACCCGCGCCAGGATCGCCGGATCGGTGCCGGCGGGCGCGACGATGCCGTGCCAGCCGACCGCCACGGCGCCCGGCAATCCGACCTCGGTCAACGTCGGCACCTCCGGCAGCGCCGGAGTCCGCTGGCCGGAGGAGACGAAGAGCCCGCGCAGCCGGCCGACCTTCACGTGGTCGGTCACCGCGCCGATGTTGATCAGCACGCCCTGCAGGCTGCCGCCCAGCAGGTCGTTCACCGCCAGCGCGCCGCCCCGATAGGGCACATGCGTCCAGCGGGTCTCCGTCGCGCCCTGGATCTGCTCGCCCAGCAGGTGGGCCAGGCTGCCATTGCCCGGCGTGCCGACCGCGACCGGACCGGCCCGCGCCGCGTCCACGAATTCGGCGAAGCTGCGCACCGGGTAGTCGGCGCGCACTACCATGATCTGCGGCACCCGCACGCCCTGCGCCACCGGGGCGAAGCCGGTCGTGTCGAAGCCGAGCTTCGGGAACAGCGTCCGGTTGATCGACAGGCTGTCGGAGCCGGCCAGCAGCGTGTAGCCGTCCGGCTTCGCCCGCGACACGTGCTCGTAGCCGATATTGCTGCCGGCGCCGGGCAGGTTCTCGACCAGGACGTTCTGCCCGAGCGCATCGGTCAGGTGCCGGGCAAAGAGCCGGGCGACGATGTCCTGGCTGCCGCCGGGCGCGACCGGCACGACGTAGCGGATGGAGCGTTCCGCCGGCCAGGCCTGGGCATAGGCCGGCCGCACCAGGGTCGCGGCGCCGAGCGCCAGAAGGGACCGGCGATGCATCTCAGACCCTTTCCATCCGCCGGCGCAGCAGGCCGAGCGGCGCGCCGGCATCGAGCGCCGGCTGATAGGCGATGTCCACCACATCGGCCGAGCGGGTCCAGACCGCGGGGTCGGCCCCTTCCGGCACCTGCACGGTGCTGACGCCGCAGCGCAGCAGCATGCGGTAATGGTCCGGCAGCACATGGCCGGTGGCGCGGATCTCGCCCTGGAAGCCGAAATGCTCGCGCAAGCTCCGGGCCTGGGTGAAGGCGCGGCCATCCTTCGACTTCGGCAGGCTGACGGCGATCAGCGACAGCCGCGGCAGCAGATCGGCGATCTCCTCCGGCTGCGTCGCCGGGTCCAGCGCCAGGCCGAGCTTCGCGTTGCGCCCGGAGACAGCCTCGGCGCGCAGCCGTGCCAGCGTCAGGATCGCCGGGGCATCCGGCAGCGGGGCGTCGTCGGCCACCACCGCCCAGTCGTCGGCGACACGGCGCCCGTCCTCAAGCA
The DNA here is from genome assembly GCA_049315625.1 of Paracraurococcus sp. Classification (GTDB taxonomy): domain Bacteria; phylum Pseudomonadota; class Alphaproteobacteria; order Acetobacterales; family Acetobacteraceae; genus Paracraurococcus. The sequence goes on along the minus strand of JBMOJU010000252.1, from coordinate 1,141 downwards.
GCGGCATAGAGCGCCTCCTTGAACGGCGCGAGGCCGATGCGGCGATAAGTGTCGATGAAGCGTTCGCCCGGCACGCGATGCGCGACATGGGTGTCGATGATGGTCTCGATGGCGTCGGTGATCTCGTCATAGGCGAAGGCCGGCCCGACGAGGTCGCCGATGGCGGCGTCGTTGGTCGCGCTGCCGCCGAGCGTGACCTGGTAGACCTCCTCGCCGCGCTTATCGACGCCGAGGATGCCGATATGGCCGACATGGTGGTGGCCGCAGGCGTTGATGCAGCCGGAGATGTTGATGTGGCAGTCGCCCAAATCGTGCTGCCGCGCCAGGTCGGCGAAGCGTTCCGAGATCATCTGCGCCACGGGGATGCTGCGCGCCGTCGCCAGGGCGCAGTAATCCATCCCCGGGCAGACGATCATGTCGCTGATCAGCCCGACATTCGGCGTGGCGAGCCCGACGGCCTTGAGGCCCTGCCACACCGCCAGCAGATCCTCCTGCCGGACATGCGGCAGCACCAGGTTCTGCACGTGGCTGACGCGGATCTCGCCGAAGGAATGGCGCTCCGCCAGGGCCGCGACGGCGTCCATCTGGTCCGCGCTGGCATCGCCGGCGATGCCGCCGATCGGCTTGAGGGAGATGGTCACGGAGGCATAGCCGGGCTGCTTGTGGGCGCGCACGCTGCGCTGCGCCCAGGCGCTGAATTCCGGATCGGCCGGCAGCGCGATGTCCGGCAACGCGGCGAAGGGCGGCGGGGCGAAGTGGGCGGCGATCTGCGCGACCAGGGCCGGGTCCAGCCGCCAGGCCGGCTTCGGCATGCGGGCGTATTCGGCCTCGACCCGCTGCCGGAACGCGTCGCCCAGCTCCCGCACCAGGATTTTGATGCGCGCGCGGTAGATGTTGTCCCGCTCGCCGAGCGCGTTGTAGACCCGCAGCACGGCTTCCATGTAGCCGAGGAACTCGGCTTCCGGCACCCAGTCGCGCAGCTTGCGGCCGATCAGCGGCGTGCGGCCGAGGCCGCCACCGGCATAGACCTCGAAGCCCACCTCGCCGGCCGCGTTGCGCTTGGCCAGCACGCCGACATCATGCACCAGCGCGGCGACGCGGTCATGCGGCGCGCCGGTGATGGCGATCTTGAACTTGCGCG
>JBMOJU010000251.1:0-8092 GCA_049315625.1 Paracraurococcus sp. | reverse complement strand
CACGGTGAAGGGCGGCACCTACTACCCCATCACCGTCAAGAAGCACCTCCGGGCGCAGGAGATCGCGCAGCAGAACCGATTGCCCTGCCTCTACCTGGTCGACAGCGGCGGCGCCAACCTGCCGAACCAGGACGAGATCTTCCCCGACCGCGACCATTTCGGCCGGATCTTCTTCAATCAGGCGACCATGTCCTCGCTCGGCATCCCGCAGGTCGCGGTGGTGATGGGCAGTTGCACCGCCGGCGGCGCCTATGTGCCCGCCATGTGCGACGAGGCCATCATCGTCCGCAACCAGGGCACCATATTTCTCGCCGGCCCGCCGCTGGTGAAGGCGGCGACGGGGGAAATCGTCAGCGCCGAGGATCTCGGCGGCGCCGACGTGCATACCCGCCTGTCCGGCGTCGCCGACCATTTCGCCGCGGACGACATGCATGCGCTCGGCCTTGCCCGCCGAATCATCGGCCATCTGGCGCCGACGCGGGCGCCCGCCACCGACCTGACGGCGCCGGTGCCACCGCGCTACGACCCCTCCGAGCTGCACGGCATCATCCCGCAGGATGTCCGCCAGCCCTACGATGCACGGGAGGTGATCGCCCGCATCGTCGACGGCTCGGAACTGGACGAGTTCAAGGCGCGCTACGGCGCGACGCTGGTCTGCGGCTTCGCCCGCATCTGGGGCCGGCCGGTCGGCATCATCGCCAACAACGGCATCCTGTTCTCCGAATCAGCGCAGAAGGGCGCGCATTTCGTCGAGCTCTGCAGCCAGCGCAACATCCCGCTGCTGTTCTTGCAGAACATCGCCGGCTTCATGGTCGGGCGGAAATACGAGACTGGCGGCATTGCCAAGGACGGCGCCAAGCTGGTCACCGCGGTCGCCACCACCAGCGTGCCGAAATTCACCGTTATCATCGGCGGCAGCTTCGGGGCCGGGAATTACGGCATGTGCGGCCGCGCCTATTCGCCACGGCTGCTCTTCACCTGGCCGAACAGCCGGATCTCGGTCATGGGCGGGGAACAGGCGGCCAGCGTGCTGGCCACCGTCCGCCGCGACAACCTCGAAGCAGCCGGCAAGGCCTGGTCCGCCGAGGAGGAGGAGCGCTTCAAGGCACCGATCCGCGCCCAGTACGAGGTGCAGGGCGACCCCTACTACGCCACCGCGCGGCTCTGGGACGACGGGATCATCGATCCGGCGCTGACGCGGGACGTGCTGGGCCTCGGCCTCGCCGCTGCCGCCAATGCGCCGATCGCGCCGACGCGCTTCGGCGTGTTCCGGATGTAGCCGCATGTTCCGCACCATCCTCATCGCCAATCGCGGCGAGATCGCCTGCCGAATCATCCGCACCGCGCGGCGCATGGGTATCCGCAGCGTGGCTGTCTTCTCCGAGGCCGATGCCAAGGCGCAGCACGTGGTGCTGGCCGATGCGGCCTGGCCGATCGGGCCGGCCCGCGCCGCCGACAGCTACCTGCGCATCGATCGTATTCTTGACGCCGCCCGCGCCAGCGGTGCCGAGGCGATCCATCCCGGCTACGGCTTCCTGTCGGAGAATGCCGGCTTCGCCGAAGCCTGCGCCGCAGCCGGTATCGCGTTCATCGGCCCGCCGCCCGCTGCCATTCGCGCCATGGGCAGCAAGGCGGAGTCGAAGCGCCTGATGGTCGAGGCCGGCGTGCCGGTTGTCCCCGGCTACCATGGCGAGGAGCAGGACGAAGCGCACCTTGCCGACCAGGCCGCGCAAATCGGCTTTCCCTTGCTGATCAAGGCCAGCGCCGGTGGCGGCGGCAAGGGCATGCGCCCCGTGCTGCGGGCCGAGGATTTCGCCGCGCAGCTCGCCGGCGCAAGGCGGGAGGCCAAGGCCGCCTTCGGCGATGACCGCGTGCTGCTGGAGCGCTACCTGCAGAAGCCGCGTCATGTGGAGGTGCAGGTCTTCGCCGATACCCAGGGCAACACGCTTCACCTGCATACGCGCGATTGCTCCGTGCAGCGCCGCCACCAGAAGGTGCTGGAGGAAGCGCCGGCACCCGACCTGCCGCCCGCGCTCCGCGCCCGGCTGCATGAGGCCGCGATCGCCGCGGCGCGTGCCGTCGGCTATGTCTCGGCCGGCACCGTCGAGTTCATCGTCGAGGGCGACGACGCCTTCTTCATGGAGATGAACACCCGCCTGCAAGTCGAGCATCCGGTGACGGAGATGGTCACCGGCCTCGATCTGGTGGAATGGCAGTTGCGCGTTGCCGCCGGAGAAACCCTGCCGCTCCGCGATACCCCGCCGCCACACGGCCACAGCGTCGAGGTCCGCCTCTACGCGGAGGACCCGGCGCAGGATTTCCGCCCCTCCACCGGCACGCTCCGCCGATTCACCTTGCCGGACCCCGCACCGGACCTTCGCATCGAAAGCGGCGTGGTCGAGGGCGATTCCATCACCCCCTTCTACGACCCGATGATCGCCAAGCTCGTCGCCTGGGGGCCGGATCGCGACGCGGCGCTGGCGCGGCTTGGCACGGCGCTCGGCGCATGCCGTATCGCCGGCATCACCAGCAACCTCGGCTTCCTGCAGCGCCTGGTCGCCCACCCGGCGATGCGGGCGGCGCAACTGGACACCGGCTTCGCCGGCCGCTTTGCCGCGGACCTGCAACCGCCGGCGCGCCCGGCGCCTGCCTTGGCGCTGGCTGCCGCTGCGCTGGAGATCCTGCTGCCCGCCAGCGGCACCCCGACCGATCCCTGGGACCGCCGCGATGGCTGGCGGCTGCAGGGTGGCGGCTCGCAGCTCATCCTGCTGGCGGATGGCGAGACGCTGCATCGCCTGCGGCCGGTGCATGCCGGCACCGGCTGGCTGGTCGAATTGGATGGCGCGGCGGTGCCGCTCTCGGGCCACCGGCTCGATGGTGCGTTGCAGGTCGTGGTGGACAGTACCATCCACCGTATGCCCGTATTGCGCGACGGCGATGCCATCCAGGTCGCGCTTCCCGACGGTGCCTGGATTCTCCGCCTGCGCGACCCCTATGTCCCGGCCGAGGGCGAGGCGGTCGGCCAGGGCCGGCTCCACGCGCCCATCCCCGGCCGGGTCGTGCAGGTGCTGGTGCAGGAAGGCGAGGCGGTCTCCCGCGGCCAGGTCCTGGCGGTGCTGGAGGCGATGAAGACCGAACTCCGCATCACCGCCCCGGCCGATGGCGTGGTCGCCCATATCGGCTGCGCCGCCGGCGACAGCGTGGAGGAGGGGACCGAGATCGTCACGCTTGTGGCGCCGGATTGACCTGCGGCGGGAATGGGCGGAGCGTGACCCTTGCCCCTCCCGCCGATCGTGATGAACGCCCTTTCCGAAACCAGGCCTGCTCCGTCGCCGGGAACCCAGGCGCCGCCGCGCCGCCGCGCCTGGCGGCTGCTGCGCTGGCCCTTGCTGCTGCTGGCCGTTGGCACGGCCCTGCTGGTCGGCAACTGGTGGCTGCTGGTCGGGCGCTGGCTGGAATCCACCGACAACGCCTATGTCCAGGGCGACATCGCCGTACTCGGCGCGCGGATCGAGGGCCATGTCGCCGCCATCCGCGTCGCCGACAATCAGCGCGTCGTCGCCGGCCAGCCGCTGATCGAGCTGGACCCCGGTCTTTGGCGCGCCCGGCTGGTGGAGGCGGAGGCGAGCCTCGCCGAGGCTGCCGCGGCGATCGGGACCAACCATCAGCAGGTCCTGCAGCAGCGGGCGCAGATCGAGGCCGCCGAGGCGCAGCTCGACCAGGCACGGGCCGAGCAGGTGCGCGCCGCCGCCGATGCCCGCCGGGCCGGGGAGCTGGTCGGCTCGGGCTGGACCAGCCGCCAGGCCGCCGACCGCGCCACCGCCGAAATCCGCAAGGCCGATGCCGGGGTCGGCGCCGCCGCGGCGCAGCTTTCCGCCGCGCGGCAACAGCTGGACGTGCTGCATGCCGGGTTGGCGCAGCAGGAGGCGCGGCGTGACCAGGCCGCGGCGGTCGTCGGGCGGGCGCGGATCGACCTCGACAACACCATCCTCCGGGCGCCGTTCGAGGGCATCGTCGGCAACCGCGCGGCGCAACTCGGCCAGTTCGTCCGCACCGGACAGGCGCTGATCGCCGTGGCGCCGCCGCCCGAACGGCTCTGGATCAGCGCCAACTTCAAGGAGACGCAGCTGGCGCGCTTCCGTCCCGGCCAATCGGTGCAGATCACCCTGGATGCGATGCCGGGCCTGGTGCTGGCCGGGCGCGTGGACAGCCTGGCGCCGGCCACGGGTGCGCTGTTCAGCCTGCTGCCGCCGGAAAACGCGACGGGCAATTTCACCAAGGTGGTGCAGCGCGTCCCGGTGCGGATCGCGCTCGACGCCACCACGGTCCCGCCGCTGTTGCGCCCCGGCCTGTCGATCGCGGCGGAGGTGGATACGCGGGACGACCCCGACGCACCGCGCGGGCTGCTGGATGCCGCGGCGGCGCGGGTCGGCCTGCAGCGCGGGCCATGAGCCTCCCCGAGCCGCGCGTCAGCCTGCGCCACCGCATCGGCTTCGGCGCGACGGTGGTCGGGATGTTCATGGCGATCCTCGACATCCAGATCGTCTCCGCCTCGCTTTCCGACATCCAGGCCGGGCTTTCGGCGGCGCCGGACGAGGCGAGCTGGATCCAGACCAGCTACCTGATCGCCGAGATCGTCATGATCCCGCTCTCGGGCTACCTGTCACGGGCGCTCTCGACGCGGGTGCTATTCACCCTGTCCTGCGGCGGCTTCACCTTGTTCTCCGCCGCCTGCGCCATGGCCGATACGCTGCCCAGCATGGTGGTGGCCCGGGCACTGCAGGGCTTCATCGGCGGGGCGATGATCCCGCTCTGCTTCGCGGTCAGCTTCACGCTGTTTCCCGGCGCCAAGCGGGTGCAGATCGGCGTGCTGATGAGCCTGACCGCGACCATGGCGCCGACCATCGGCCCCAGCCTCGGCGGCTGGCTGACCGATGTGCTGTCCTGGCACTGGCTGTTCCTCATCAACCTGCCGATCGGGCTGGTCGTCGGTGCCACGGTCTGGCTTACCCTGGATATCGACCGGCCGGAATTGTCGCTGCTGCGCCGCTTCGATTGGTGGGGCCTGGGGGCGATGGCGCTCTTCCTCGGCACGCTGGAATACGTGATGGAGGAAGGGCCGCGCTGGGGCTGGCTGGACGATGCGGCGATCGCCCGGCTGGCGCTGCTCTGTGGCCTCAGCGCGCTCGTTTTCTTTTGGCGGGTGCTGACCCGGCCGGATCCGATCATTGATCTGCGCGCCTTCCGCGACCGCAATTTCGCTGCCGGCTGCCTGTTCAGCATGGTGGTCGGCGTCGGGCTCTACGGGCTGGTCTATGTGCTGCCGCTGTTCCTGGCGCGGGTGCGCGCCTACAATTCGATGCAGATCGGCGAGACGTTGTTCATCACCGGCCTTTGCATGTTCGCCACGGCGCCCTTCGCCGGGAAGTTATCGAAGGTGCTCGACCTTCGGCTGATGCTGGCACTTGGCTTGGCCGTCTTCGCCGCGGCCTGCTGGTGGATCGCCCGGCTGACTTGGCTCTCCGGTTTCTGGGAGATGGCGGCGCCGCTGGCGCTGCGCGGCGTCGGGCTGATGCTGATGTTCGTCCCGGTCAACCAGATCACCTTCGGCACCCTGGCGCCGCCCGCCATCAAGAACGCCGCGGCGTTGTACAACCTGATGCGCAACCTGGGCGGCGCCTTCGGCCTCGCCGCCATCAACAGCGTCATCGTCTGGCGGGGCGCGGAGCACCGGCTGCATTTGTCCGAGCAGGTGAACTGGGCGCGGCCCAACGTGCAGGCCTGGCTGGACACGCTTGCGGCGCGGATCGCGGTGCTGCAGCCCTATTTGCCGGCCGATACGGCGGCCCTGCGCCGGCTGCAGGGCGTGGCGCAGCGGGAGGCGCTGGTGCTCTCCTACAACGACGTGCTGCTGCTGATGGGGTTGCTGTTCGTCCTGGCGATCCCGCTGGTGGTCTTCGTGCGCCGGCCACGGTTGGCTGGCGCCGCCGGGCATTGAGCCGCGGCGCTCAGCCGCGCCGGCAGCGCAGGGGGTTCCGTAATGGCAGCCCGGCGCGGGCAAGGGCGTCGCCCAATTGCGTCGCGGCCGCCACGGCAGCCTGGGCGGCGCCCGGCGGCAGATGGCGCAGCAGCAGGGCCAGCGCCTCCCGCTGCGCCCCGCGCTGGGCCAGGGCACAGCCCAGCAGCAACGTCGCCTCGGCCGGTGCCACACGGGGGCAGAGCGGGCAGCCGGCGGCGATCGCGGCGGCGGCGCGCAGCAGCGCGTCCAGCGGCGCGACGGCATCCGCCGCGCCCTCGGCGATGAAGGTCAGCCGCGCCGCGGGCAAAGGCGGGTGGCCGCGGTGCGCCGCCTCGGCCCAGAGGCGGGCGCCATCCAGCAGCAGGCGTTCGGCCGGCGGCAACGCCTCGGCCAACGTGCCGGCCCAGGGCCAGGCGGGAAGTCCATGGGTTGCCATCGGGGTCCTCCTGGGGGGAAGGGTTATAGCAAATGCGACTGATTCGCAAATAGGCTTCCCCGCTCAGTGGAAGTCCCGGCTCGGTGGCAGCTTCACCCGCGGGTCGCCGTCACGCGACAGCGTGCGGGCATTCGGGCGGTCGGGTTTCGCCACCTCATCGGCGCGGGCCAGCGCGCGGCGCCACGGCCCGGCGTCGGGATCGTCCAGCACCGCCAGGCCGGCGAGCAGGTCCGACCGGTCGATCAACCGCCTTACGATCAGGTGGATGATCGGCACCGCGGCATCCAGCCGCTCCACCCGGCCTTCCGCGACCACCAGCCGGGCCGAGACCACCGCGGCGCGGAACTCCCGCGCCAGGTCGGGGTAGACGACCAGGTTCGCCACGCCCCATTCGTCCTCGACCGTGAAGAAGACCACGCCCTTGGCGCTGCCCGGGCGTTGCCGCACCAGCACCAGGCCGGGCAGGCGAATCCAGGCGCCGCGCTTCGCCGCGTTCAGCACGCGGGTGTCGGCCAGCTTCTCCGCATGCAGCGCCGGTCGCAGCAGCGCCAGCGGGTGGTGCCGCAGGGAGAGACCCGTGCTGGTGTAGTCCAGCACCGTCTCCTCCCCCGCCGTGGCGCCGGGCAGGCTGGCGGCCGGTTCGAACAGCTCGGCCTGCAGCGGGGCAGGGGCCTCCACCGCCGCCGCCTCCCACAGCGCGGCCCGTCGATCCAGGCCGAGCGAGCGGAAGGCATCCGCCTCCGCCAGCCGCTCCACCGCGCCGCGGTCGAGCCCGGCGCGGCGCACCAGGTCGGCGAGCGAGCGCGCCGGCCGGACCGCCGCGACCCGCTTCGCCGCGTTTTCCGAAAACCCCTGCACCTGGCGCAGGCCGAGCCGCAGCGCGAGGCCGGCCATGCCGCCCAGATCGGGGCTGCCCGGATCGGGTTCCAGCGTGCAGTCCCAGTCGCTGTCCAGCGCATCCGCTGGCAGGATGCGCACGCCATGCTCCCGCGCGTCGCGGACGATCTGCGCCGGGGCGTAGAAGCCCATCGGCTGGCTGTTCAGCAGGGCGCAGGCGAAGGCCGCCGGGTGGTGACACTTCAGCCAGGCGGAGACGTAGACCAGCTGTGCGAAGGCGGCGGCGTGGCTTTCCGGGAAGCCATAGGTGCCGAAGCCCTCGATCTGGCGGAAGCAGCGGTCCGCGAACTCCCGGGAGATGCCGTTCGCCACCATGCCGGCGGTGAATTCCTGCTGGAATTGCCAGATGGTGCCGACGTTGCGGAAGGTCGCCATGGCGCGGCGCAGCTCATCGGCGCGGCTGGGGGAGAAGCCGGCGCCGACGATGGCGATCTTCATCGCCTGTTCCTGGAACAGCGGCACGCCCATGGTCTTTTCCAGCACGGCGCGCAGCGCGTCGGAGGGGTAGGTCACCGCCTCCTTGCCCTCGCGCCGGCGCAGATAGGGATGCACCATATTGCCCTGGATCGGACCCGGCCGCACGATGGCCACCTCGATCACCAGATCGTAGAAGACCTTGGGCTTGAGACGCGGCAGCATCGACATCTGGGCGCGGCTCTCGATCTGGAACACGCCCACCGAATCCGCCCGGCCCAGCATGTCGTAGACCCGCATGTCGCCCTGGGGCACGTCGGCGAGGC
>JBMOJU010000250.1:0-8100 GCA_049315625.1 Paracraurococcus sp. | reverse complement strand
GCCGCCCATGCCGTTGATTTCGCAGGTCGGCCGCGACCAGACCATCTCCAGCGCGCTGCGCCCCTTCTCACCCGCAGGCACCGAAAGTCCGATGGCGCCGAGGAAGGCCTCCGCGCTGAAGCCCAGCGTGTCCCACTGCGCGGCGAGCGAGTTCGGCAGCTCCGGCACGCCGTCGTAGAAGCCGGGCAGCGTGATGCGCCCATCCGCGTCGTAGAGCTCGGCCAGGATCTTCGCCAGGATGCGGTTCGGGTTGGCCGCGGCCATGCCGTAGAAGCCGGAATGCAGGTCGCGGTCGGCGGCGTGGATGATCACTTCCTCCCCGCACAGGCCGCGCAGCATGGTGACGATGGCCGGCGTCGCCGCGTCCCACATGTTGGTGTCGCAGATCAGGCCGATATCGGCCTTCAGCTCGGCGGCGTTGGCCGCGAGGAAGCCGGGCAGGTTGACGCCGCCGCTCTCCTCTTCGCCTTCCAGCAGGATGGTGATCGGAATCGGCAGCGACCCGGTCACCGCCTTCCAGGCGCGGCAGGCCTCGACGAAGGCCATGAGCTGGCCCTTGTCGTCGGCCGAGCCGCGGCCGCGGATCACCTTGGTGCCGTCCTCCAGCGTCTCGATCTTCGGATCGAACGGGTCGTTGTCCCAGAGCTCCAGCGGATCGACCGGCTGCACGTCGTAATGGCCGTAGAACAGCGCCGAGCGGCCCTTCGCCGAGCGGTCATGCGCCACGACGATCGGGTGGCCCGGGGTCGGCCGCGATTCGGCGGTGAAGCCGATGCTGCGCAGGTCGGCGGCGTGCCATTCGGCATTGGCCCGGCACTCCGCCGCATAGGCCGGGTCGGTCGAGATGGACTTGATGCGCAGCACCTCGAACAGCCGGGCGAGCGCCGGTTCGAGCTCCTGGTCGATGCGCTTGAGCACCTCATCGAGCGTGGCCATGGACGTCTCCCTTGATGTGTTGCGGTCAGAAGCGCGCGATGGTGGCGAAGACGATGCGGTTGCCGATGCCATGGCCGACCCCGGCCGGGCCGGTCGCCGCGGCGCCGCCATAGACGTCGCGCCGGGTGAAGACGTACTCGACGCCGACATCCAGCCAGCCGGCGCCGAACAGCCCGTCGCGCAGACTGCCAAAGGGGCTCCAGATCAGGTTGGCGAAGACCTGCTGAACGTCCCGGTTCAGGCCGATCGCGGCGGCCGAGCCGGGGGTGAAGCCCAGCGTGTAGCTGGGGAAATCCTGCCGCGCATAGGCATAGGTCAGGTGGCTGCGCAGCGTTGGCGTCCAGAACTTCCGGTAGGCGATGGTCGCGCCCCAGGCCGGCACGGTGTCGAAGCGGAGGCCGCCGGCATTGGCGAGGCCGAGGTTGGACACGGCGTCCTGGCCGTTGGTTCCGGCGGGGAAGTAGCGGCCGATGCCCTCGCCGTAATAGCCCATCGCCAGCAGCTCATCCGGGCCGAAGCCCTCCGCCACCCAGCGCAGCGGCAGCCTGGCATGGGCGGCCAGGCCCCAGCCGGTGGCGGAGCGGTCGCCGACCGGCGCCGGGGCCGCGTCGGTCCCCGGCTTCATCTGCAGCTGCCGCAGCATGGCGCGACCGCCGAGCTCCAGCCCGTCCTGTCGCCAGGTCAGCCGGCCGAGCAGGTCGGGTGCGCCGTTGAAGGCCGGGCTCGGCGAGCCGAAGCTGGAGCTGTCGGGTGTCGTCACCCCGTTCGCCGAGGTGAATTGGGTGTCCGGCGCCTCCAGCGAGACCTGGCCGGTCAGGCCATCCGCCACCCTGAAGGTGGCGCGCAGCTGCGCCTGGCGGATGAAGGACTGGTTCAGGTTGGTGGCGTCGATGAGCGTCTCGAACAGACCCTCGTTCCACAGGCTGTTGGCCTGGCCGGCAAGCACCCGGAAGCGCTCGTTGCCCAACTCGGCCCAGGCCTGGCGCAGCCGGAAGACCGCATTGCTCGTGGTTGGCGAGCCGCCGCCGAAATCGCCCTCGATGCGGGTCTCCAGCGTGCCCCAATCGGTCAGCGTGCGGGTATCGACGCCGAAGCGGCTGAACCGCCCGCTCATGCTGAACTCGCCGCCCTGCCGGTCGGCCCGGCTGGCGGTCAGCGGGATGCCGCCGGGCAGCGGCGCGTCGGTCTGGTTGCGCGGCCCGGCATCGAAGTAGCCGGAGACCTTGGCGAAGCCATAGAGCCGCACCTGCGTATCGGCGCCGGGCACACGGAAGGCGATGCCGGGCAGATCCGACCGCAGCGCATCCTCGAAGCTGTTGCCCATCGGCTCGGGCGGCAGCAGGCCGGGCACGCTGGCCTCGACCGAGGTGATGAGCGGCGTCGGGGGCGAGCCGGGCGAGGCGATGACGGCCGGTACCGGCGCGGCGATGGGTGCGGCCGCTTGCGGCATCGTGGCCGGCGCGGCCACGGCCTGGGCTGGTCGAGCGGGCTTCTGCCGCGCCGGCTCGGCTGTGGCCTTGCGGGCGAGGGCGGCCTCGAGCTGGTCGAGCCGTTGCTGCATGGCCTGCATCTGCCGGCGTAGTTCGGCGACGGTGGCGGCATCGGTCGCGCCGCTTTGCGCCAGCGCCGGCAGCGGCGCCACCGCGCCGGCAAGCAGGACCAGGGTTGCGAGACGCGCCCGCACGGATGCCCGGGTCACCGCGGAGACGGGGATCTTCGCCTTCGGCACGCTTTCCTCCGCCGCACTCCGGTCCGGCGGCGCCGTGGAGCGTCGTGCATCATGATTAACTTATGTCGGACGTTCCGAAGGGGTTTACCATCCGTCCAGCCCAGACTGGGTAACGTACGGCGGAGGTTGTGTACATGCTTCGCAACCATTCCGCCAAGCTCCCGCATCACGCGGCGTTGCTTTGTTTACTATCTCATGCATACCCGAAATCGCTTCACACTGCGCCGTATCAATCCAGGGTGTCGTTGCCCCACCGCGCATTGGTTGTTTCGGGCGGGGCCATGCGCACACGTGGCCAAGCCCGGCCGGGGCTTTCGCCGGCGCGGCGGCGTCCTGCGGTCGCATTGACCGGCTCGCCGTGGCATGCCCCACTTCGGCCGAACGCGCCGCGCCACGGCAGAGGCACGCGCCGCGGCAGGGGAGGGAGGAACACCATGTTCATCGAACAGCGAATCTACACCGCGCATCCCGGCAAGCTGCCGGCCTGGCTGAAGGCCTATAGCGAGATCGGCGGCCCCGCCTCCTCCCGCACGCTGACGCCGCTGATGGGCATGTTCACCGTCGAATTCGGCCAGATCAACCGCGTGCTCTTCCTGCGCGGCTTCGACGATATCGACGAGCGCGAGCGTGGCATGGGCCGCCGCGATGCTGACCCGGAGTGGCAGCGCTTCCTGGGCGAGACGCGGCCGATCGGCGCGCTGATGGCGCAGGAAGCCAAGCTGATGAAGACCGTGCCCTTCTCGCCGATCCAGAAGGTTGGCCAGCCCTTCGTCAAGACGATCGAGGGCGACGCGATGTTCGTCGACCACCGCACCTATGATTTCGAGCCGGGCAAGATCAACAGCTGGCTGCAGGCCTACGAGGCGCTGGGCAAGCCGGTGCAGGACCGGCTGCTCGGCCAGCTGCTGTTCTTCTGCGTCACCGAATGCGGCCCGATCAACCAGGCGGTCTTCGCCTGGGGCTATAGCTCGCTCGGCGACCGCGACCGGCGGCGGGCGGCGATGGCGGCGGATCCGGGCTGGGCGGAATTCGCCAAGGCGACCGGCGGGCTCGGCGCGCTCAAGGCGCAGAACACGCTGATCCTGAAGCCGGTTCCCTGGTCGCCGATCCGCTGAGCGGGCAGGGTCAGGAGCGCCGCGCCAGCAGCGCCGGCGCCCGTCCCGCCAGCGGGATCGGCGCGGCGCGGTAGGCATCGAGACCACGGCCGCCGCCTTGGGCGCCTGGCAGGATGGCGGCGCGTTCGGCGCCGTTGCCCAGCATGGCACCGCCGCCGCCCGGCGGCGCGGCGGCGGCCAGCGCGGTGGGCGGCGCCTCCGGCAGCCCCTGCTCCGCCAGCCAGGCGGCGGCGACCCGGGCGCGGTAGGGCTCGGCGAATCCGGGCGTCTGCGAATGGTAATGCGCCGCGGCCTGCATCCAGTCGCCGCGCGTCGATTGCAGCTCGGCCAGGAAGCGCGCCGCGTAGCGGGCATTGGCCAGCGGCTCGAAGGCCTCCTCCAGGCTGGCGAAGGCCGCCGGATGGTGGCGCAGGTTGATCTGCAGGCAGCCGACATCGATGGACCGCACGCCCTGCGCCTGCAGCGCGCGGACGGCGGCAATCGCTGCCGCCTTGTCCGGGAAGAAGCTGCCGCGCCCCTCGGCATTGATCGCCCAGGGCCAGGGCTGCGTCGCCCCCGTCGCCGGGTCGCGCCGGCCGCTCTCCACCCGGCCTATCGCCGCCAGCAGCCGCGGCGGCAGGCGGCGCTCGCGCTCCGCCTGGGCAATGGCGGCGCGGCAGACCTCGCCGGGCGCCTGGCCCTGCGCCAGGGCGGGCGGGGCCAGCAGAAGCAGCAGCAGGCAGCAGGCGATGGCGCGCATGGTCCGGTCTTCCCCGCCCCCGCGGCGGCGGGGCGCGGGTCGGATCAGCGCAACCGGTGTGCCAGCGCCGGCGTGGTCCGGATCAGGCGCTCGCGGCCAGGAAGCGCGGCGCCCGGCGGACCCAGCCGCGCGGCGCCGGCTCGGCTTCCGGCCGCCGGGTCAGCCGGGCCGCCTCGATGGCGGCGACGGCGGGCTCGAACACCACATAACCACGGCCCCAGACGGTGCGGATGATCTCGGCCGCGCCGGCTGCGGTCAGCTTGCGGCGGAGCTTGCAGACGAAGACGTCGACGATCTTCGAATCCGGCGCCTCGGTATCGGCGTAGAGCCGCGCCATGAAGCGCTCCTTGGTCAGCAGGACGCCCTTGTGCAGCATCAGCGTCTCAAGGAAGTCGAATTCGCGCGCGGTCAGGTTCACCCGCATGCCGTCGACCATCACGGCGTGCTGTTCCTGGTCGAGCACGACGTTGCCGCAGACCAGCTCGGCGCAGCTGTAGCCGCGGGCACGGCGGGCGATGGCCTGCATCCGGGCATGCAGCACCGCCAGCCGGACCGGATGGAACAGCACGTCGTCCGCGCCGGCATGCAGCACCGCCTCCTCCTCCTCGGGCGCCGCGGTGCCGGCGCAGGACAGGATGACCGGCAGCGTCATGCCGCGCCGGCGCAGGTCGCGCAGAGCCGGCAGCAGGCCCCGGAGCGGCTGGCTGACCCGCAGCAGGACGAGGTCATAGGGTCCGCTGAGGGCAACGATAGAGGGCAATTCGGCAAGGTTTTCCGCGGCATCGCATAGCACCCCGAGCGCGCCCAGCGCGGCTTCGAGATCGGTGGTGGAGCCGGCATCGGCGGCGACGGCAATGCGCATGTGATCTCCAATGAAACAACGTATTGTGTTGGATCACATGATAGTGCGCCTGATTTAGGATACAATCATAAAGTACACATTTTCCCGCCCTGCGATGGTGGCGTAACGCCGCCCCGGCCTCTGGCGAATGACCTGACAGGAGGGCCACCGTGCTTGACGGCGGCCGGAGCCGGCCCCTTCTGCAACGGGCGCCACGGAGACCTGCGATGCTGATCCGAATTCCACGCGGCTGGGAGATCCCGGAGCGCGACGTGACCCCCGAGAGCCTGGTCTTCGGCCGCCGCGCCGCCCTGAAGGCGGCCGCCGCCCTCGGCGCCGGCGGCATCGCCGCACCCGCCCTGGCGCAGGGCCTGCCGGCCGCGGAGCGCAACCCGCGCTACCTCCCCGGCCGCGAGATCACCGCGGAGAAGGACGCCACCACCTACAACAACTTCTACGAATTCGGCACCGACAAGGGCATCCACCGACCGGCGCAGAAGCTGCCGCAGCGCCCCTGGACGGTGAAGCTCGACGGGCTGGTCGATACCCCACGCGAATTCGACATCGAGGACCTGCTGAAGACCATGCCGCTGGAGGAGCGCGTCTACCGGCTCCGCTGCGTCGAGGCCTGGTCGATGGTGGTGCCCTGGACCGGTTTCCCGATCTCCGCCCTGCTCAAGGCGGTCGGCCCGAAGCCGGAGGCGAAGTATGTCCGCTTCGAGACCGCGTCGCTGCCCAGCGTCATGCCCGGCCTGCGGCAATCCTGGTACCCCTGGCCCTATATCGAGGCCTGCACGGTGGAGGAGGCGGCGAACGACCTGTCGTTCCTGGTGGTCGGCGCCTATGGCAAGCCGCTGCCGCCGCAGAATGGCGGGCCGATCCGCTTCCACCAGCCCTGGAAATACGGCTTCAAGGCCGGCAAGTCGCTGGTGAAGATCAGCCTCGTCGCGCAGCGGCCGAAGACCTTCTGGGAGACGATCCAGGCCTCGGAATACGGCTTCTGGGCCAACGTGAACCCGGAGGTGTCGCACCCACGCTGGAGCCAGGCGAGCGAGCGCGTACTCGGCACCGGGGACCGCATCCCCACCCAGCTCTTCAACGGCTACGGGGAGTTCGTCGCCGGGATGTATGCCGGCCTGCAGAAGGAACGGCTCTGGGCCTGAGACTGCGGTGGACGCGCGTGCGAGGCCGCGCGTCCCCGGCGGCTACTCGCCGGCCAGCCGCGCCGCCATCATCGGCGCGGCGAGCCGCGTGAGCCCGTTCACGTTGGGCGCGGTGTCCAGGGTGATCACCGCATCGGCCAGCTGCGCCGCCCGGTCGGCGCCCAGCACCGCATCGGCCAGGCCATGGAATTTGGCGCGCAGCTCGGCCTCGGTGAGGAAGTTCTCCGGCTCGCCCTTGGCGACCTTCACCAACTGGACATGGTCCTGGCCGCGGGCGCGGATGGTCAGCTTGCCGGCCATGTAGGTCGGGAACAGCGCCTGGATGTCGGGGTCCTCGACGCAATTGATCTTGGGCAGCAGGGCGCGGACCTGCGGGTCCTGCAGGTGGGCGTAGCTGTCCCAGCCCATATGGCCGAAGACCAGGCCGCAGCTGACCACGAAGGGCCCGCTGAACTGGCCGTCCACCACGTTCTGCGGGTTCTGCTTGTAGGCCAGCGGCGCCCCGACCAGCAGCATGCCCTTGTTCGGCAGGCCCATGGTGACGCTCTCGATCTCCTCCGGCTTCAGGCCCAGCTCGGCCCGCAGCGCGATCGCCGCATCGACGCCGGCATGGCCATAGCGGCAGGATGGGTAGGGCTTCACCGCCGTCTGCATCAGCTCGAACTCCGTCCCCAGCCCCTGCAGCGCGCGCTCCGGGATCGGATTGGGCGCATAGGCACGCAGGAACCCGGCCTTGCCCTCGAAGGCCTCGGCCGCGCCGCGAAAGCCCTCGCGCGCCAGCGTCGCCGAGGCGAGGCCGTTCATCGCCGACCAGCCGACCTGGAAGCGCTTGGTCCAGGCCCCGTTGGCGAGGAATTGCAGGCTGCCGGCGGCGGTGCTCAGTGCGATGCCGAAGGCGTCCTGCATGCCCTTGGCGTCCAGCCCGAACACGCGCGCGGCGGCAGCGGCGGCGCCGAAGGCGCCGCAGGTCGCGGTCGGGTGGTAGCCGCGGTCGTAGTGGTCGCCGCCGGGCAGCGCGACCGCGAGCCGGCAGGTGACCTCGTAGCCGGCGACGATGGCCGACAGCACGGTGTGGCCGCTGGCGCCGACCATCTCGGCCGCGGCCAGCGCGGCGGGGATCACCGGCGCGCCCGGGTGCAGCGTGCCGGCCGCATGGGTGTCGTCGAAGTCGAGGCTATGGGCCAGCGCGCCGTTCAGGAAGGCGGCGCCGGCCGGGGTATAGCGGGCGCTGTCGCCCAGCACGGCCGATCCGCCGGCTGCCAGGCCCAGTGCCCGCGCCGCCGCCAGCAGCGCCGGCGTGCTTTCGGCATCGTGCCGGCCGCGGACGATGTTGCCGACGAGGTCGAGCACGAGGAAGCGCGTGCGCTCCTGCACCTCGGCCGGCAGGGTGGCGAAATCGAGGCTGGCGCAATAGGCGGCAAGCTCGGCGGTCACGGCGGGCATGGACGTGCTCCCTAGGATTGCGCCGATCCTAGGGCGCGTCGGTCGTCCGGCCAAGCGCTGCGGCAAGTGCGTCGCGGCGGGAGCCGCGCCAGATGCGTCGCGGCGGGAGCCGCGCCAGATGCGTCGCGGCGGGA
>JBMOJU010000646.1:0-1842 GCA_049315625.1 Paracraurococcus sp. | reverse complement strand
GGCGTCGAATTGCGCGCCGGCGCCGCGGTGCTCGGCGCCGAACCCGGCGCCGCGGGCTGGCGGCTGCGGCTGGCGGAGGACGAGGTCGCGGCGCGGCATGTGGTGCTAGCGACCGGCAAGCATGCGTTGCGCGGGCATCCGCGCGCCGGCGCGGCGGCGGGCGCGCTCGGGCTGAAGCTGCATCTGCGCGGCGTCGAGGCGGGCGATGCGGTGACGCTGTTGCCCTTCGCCGGCGGCTATGCCGGGTTGCAGCCGATCCCGGGCGGTGGGGCGAACCTCTGCGCCGCGCTGCATGGCGAAGCGGGTGTCGCGGTGCGCGCGCCGGCGGCTTTCCTGGCGCAGGTCGCGGCTGGCTCGGCGCTGGGCGCCCGGCTGCTGCGGGATGCGGCGCCGGCGTGGGACCGGCCGCTGGCGGTGGCCGGCGTGCCCTATGGCTGGCGCGCCTCGGCGCACGGGCCGGCCGGGCTCTACCGCATCGGCGACCAGGCGGCGGTGATCCCGAGCTTCACCGGGGAGGGCATGGCCCTGGCGCTGCATTCCGGCCTGGCGGCGGCGGCGGCGATCCTGGCGGGGGAGGCAGCCGCGACCTTCCAGGCGCGCTGGCGCCGCCGCAACGCCGGGCCGATGGGCTGGGCGGGCTTTGGCGCCTGGGTGCTGCGGCAGGCGCCGGGCGCCTTCACCGGCGTGGCAGCGCTGCGACCGGCGGCGCGGCTGGTGGCGCGGCGGACGCGGGTGGCGGTGTAGCGTCTCAATCGATGCTCAGGTTCAACCGCGCCACCATCGCCTTCTCATAGGCCACCCGCTGCTTCGCGAAGGCCAGATACTCCGCCGGCGGCAGGTACTCCCGCGGCATGTCCCAGCGCTTGATGATCGCCTGGCTCGCCTCGTCCTCATACGCCTTGCGGAAGGCCTGGTGCAGCGTCTCGGCGATCTCGCCATCCAGCCCCTTCGGCCCGGTGATCCCGTAGGGCGAGGTCACCACCATGTCGTAGCCCAGGTCGCGCAGGGTCGGCGTTTCCGGGAAGGCCGCCAGCCGCTCCCGCGTCCAGACCGAAAGCAGCCGCAGCTCCCCCGCCTCCACATTCGGCCGCCAGGAGGAACTGTCCGCCACCACGTCGATCTGCTTGCCCAGCAGCGCGGTGACGCCCTCTTGGCTGCCGCGGAACGGGATGTGCGTCATCTCCACGCCTTCGCGGGCGCAGATCTCCTCCATCGCCAGGTGGTTGGTGGTGGCGATGCCGCTGGTCGAGAAGGTCAGCCGCCCCGGCGCCTTGCGCGCCGCGTCGATCAGGTCACGGAAGGTCTTGTACGGCCCGTCGCTGCGCACCGCGGTGCCGAACAGGAAGCCGCTGACCTGCATGATGTAGGTGAAGTCGGCGATCGGGTCCCAGGTTTTCTGCTTCGTCAGGAAGGGGTGGCGCAGGATCGACAGGTGGTGGTGCGCCAGGGTGTAGCCGTCCGGCTGCGCCTGGTTGACCAGGAAGATCGCCGCCTGGGTGCCGCGGGCGCCGGGGCGGTTCTCGATCAGCACCGGCTGGCCGAGGTCCTTGTGGATGATCTCGAACATCTGCCGGTGCAGCGCATCCAGGCTGCCGCCCGGCGGCCAGGGGATCAAGAAGCGGATCGGCCGGTTGGGGAAGCGGCCCTGCGCCAGGGCGGGCGCGGCGAGCAGGCTGGCCGTGGCGCCGAGCGCGGCGCGGCGGGTGAGGATGGGCATGGGTGGTTCTTCTCCCGGATTTTCCTGGACAGTTCGGCGGCGTCAGGCAGCAAGATTGGGGAGGGAAAACTATTCGCTCCTCCCCAAACCCCACCCTTCCTTTCTGTGGGCTTGGCACTCGCCGC
>JBMOJU010000249.1:0-8142 GCA_049315625.1 Paracraurococcus sp. | reverse complement strand
CCGCCCGGGGTTTGTCCGAAACCGACGGAACGGCGCCGACCGGCGCCATCGCCTCTCCGGCCCGGCTAGCCCGCCGGGTCCAGCCGCCGGCCGCCCTCGGCGGCGAAGACATGCAGCGCCTCCGCCGGCAGGGCGACCGGCAGGGTCCCGTCGCGCGGGCCGGCGCCGGGGAGCTTGACCACCAACGCCTCGCCATTCGCCAGGCGGCCATGCAGCACGGTCTCCGAGCCCAGCGGCTCGGCCAGGTCGAGGGCGAGGGCCAGGCCGGCCGGGTCGGGCCGGACATGCTCCGGCCGGATGCCGATGGTCAGCGCCAGCCCCTCCGGCCCCGGGCGCGGCCCGTCGGCGAAGCGGATCACCGGCCCGGCCGCCAGCGCCACGGCATGCCCGCCCTCCGCCAGCGTCCCGGCCAGGAAATTCATCGCCGGGCTGCCGATGAAGCCGGCGACATAGGTGTCGGCCGGCCGCTCGAAGATCTCCATCGGCGTCGCCACCTGCGCCGCATGGCCCTGGTGCATCACCACCAGCCGGTCGCCGAGCGTCATCGCCTCCACCTGGTCATGCGTGACGAAGAGCGAGGTGACGCCGAGGCGCCGTTGCAGGCGGCGGATCTCGGCCCGCATCTGCACCCGCAGCTTGGCGTCGAGGTTGGAGAGCGGCTCGTCGAACAGGAAGACCTTGGGGTCGCGGACGATGGCGCGGCCCATCGCCACGCGCTGGCGCTGGCCGCCCGAAAGCTGGCGCGGCCGGCGGTCGAGCAGCGCCTCGATCCCCAGCAGCCCGGCCGCCTCGGCCACCCGGCGGTCGATCTCGGCGCGCGGCAGGCCGCGGATCTTCAGGCCATAGCCCATGTTCTGCGCCACGCTCATATGCGGGTAGAGCGCATAGGTCTGGAACACCATGGCGATGTCGCGGTCGGCGGGTTCCAGCGCGGTGACGTCGCGGCCGCCGATGCGGATGCGGCCGGCGGTCGCGGTTTCCAGCCCGGCGACGATCCGCAGCAGGGTCGACTTGCCGCAGCCGGAGGCGCCGACGATGACGATCATCTCGCCATCGGCGACGTCGAGGTCGACGCCGTGCAGCACCTGGGTGGCGCCGAAGGATTTCTGCACGCCGGCGATATGGAGCGTGGCCATTACTTCTCCGTATCCGTCAGGCCGCGGACGAACCAGCGCTGCATGAGGACGACGACCGCGACCGGCGGCAGCAGCGCCAGCACGCAGGTCGCCATGACGATGTTCCAGTCGACCACGCTCTCCGAGCCGATCATCTTGACCATGCCGATCACCACCGTCTCGACATCCGCCGAGGTGGCGATCAGCAGCGGCCAGAGATACTGGTTCCAGCCATACACGAACAGGATGACGAAGAGCGCGGCGATGTTGGTGCGCGACAACGGCAGCACCACGTCCCAGAAGAACCGCAAGGGTCCGGCGCCGTCCATCTTCGCGGCCTCGACGAACTCGTCCGGGATGGTCAGGAAGAACTGCCGGAACAGCAGCGTCGCGGTGGCGGAGGCGATGATCGGGACGATCAGGCCGGCATAGGTGTTCACCATGCCGAGGTCGGAGACGACCTTGAAGGTCGGGAAGATGCGGACTTCCACAGGCAGCATCAGGGTGATGAAGATCGACCAGAAGGCCAGTTGCCGCCCGGGGAAGCGGAAGAAGACGCAGGCATAGGCCGAAAGGATGGAGATCACGATCTTCCCCAGCGCGATCGCCAGGGCCATGACCGTGCTGTTGAACAGCATGCGGGAGACCGGCACGCCGGCACCGCCGCGCGTCCAGGCCTGGCGGTAATTCTCCAGCGCATGGGGGCCGGGCAGCAGCGGCACCTCGCCGCGGCCGATGGTGGCGGCATCATGGGTCGAGCCCATCAGCACGATCCAGAGCGGCAGCGCGAAGAGCACGACGCCGGCCAGCAGGATGGCGTGCGTCAGCCAGTCCCCGGCGCGGCGGGGCATGGCGGCGGGGGCGGCTTCAGTAGTGGACACGGCGTTCGATGAAGCGGAACTGGATGGCGGTGAGAGCGACGACGACCAGCATCAGCACGACCGACTGGGCGGAGGACATGCCGAGGTCGAGGTTCACCCGGCCGTCGATATAGGCGCGGTAGATCAGCGTCTCCGTCGCCTTGGCCGGGCCGCCCTTGGTCAGCGCGTCGATGACGCCGAAGGTATCGAAGAAGGCGTAGACCAGGTTGACCACCAGCAGGAAGAAGGTGGTGGGGCTGAGCAGCGGGAAGACGATGGTCAGGAAGCGCCGCACCGGCCGGGCGCCGTCGATGGCGGCGGCTTCCAACACGGATTTCGGGATGGATTGCAGCCCGGCCAGGAAGAAGATGAAGTTGTAGGAGACCTGCTTCCACGCCGCCGCCAGGATCACCACCAGCATCGCCTGGTTGCCGTTCAGCTTGTAGTCCCAGGCGATGCCGGCGTCGTTCAGCATCCGGCCGAACAGGCCGATGGTCGGGTGGAACAGGAAGATCCACAGCACCGCGGCGATGGCGGGCGCGATGGCATAGGGCCAGATCAGCAGCGTGCGGTAGCCGGCACCGCCGCGGATCTGCCGGTCCGCCAGCACCGCGAGCAGCAGCGCGACAAACAGCGCGATGACGGTGACGCCGGTCGAGAACACCACCGTGTTGCGGATGGTGTCGAGGTAGAGCGGGTCGGCGAAGAGGTCGGCGAAATTCTCGAAGCCGACGAAGCTGGTGCGGATGCCGAAGGCGTCCTGCCGCAGGAAGGCGAACCACACCGCCTGCCCGGCCGGCCAGAAGAAGAAGAGGATGGTGATGGCGAGCTGCGGCGCCAGCAGCAGGTAGGGCAGCAGGCGCTGGCGGAAGACGACCTTGCGGTTCATGGGGGATGCGCAACCACAACCCCACCCGTCCCCCGCTGGCGGGGGAGGGAGACCTGGAGCCCTCCCCCGCTTCCGGGGGAGGGTTGGGTGGGGATGGCGGCCACGCGCCTGCTCAGGCCTTGTTGGCGCGCTCGAAGTTGCGCAGCACCACGTTGCCGCGGCGGTTGGCGCTGTCCAGCGCGGGCTCGGCGCCCTGCTGGCCCTGGAAGCCCTTCTCCAGCTCCTCCTGGATGATGTTGCGGATCTCGACGAAGCCGCCCAGGCGGAAGCCCATCGAATTCGGCGTCGGCTCGGCGCGGGAGAGCTGGACGATCGCAGCGTCGGCGCCCGGGTTCTGGGCGTAGTAGCCCTCGGCCCGCGCGCGCTCGAAGGCGGCGCCGGTGATCGGCACGTAGCCGGTCGCCTGGTGCCACCACAGATCCTGCTCGACCTCGGAGATGAAGCGGTAGAACTCCGCCACGCCGCGGTATTCCTCCGGCGTGCGGTTGCGCGCAGAGAAGGTCCAGAGGCTGGCGCCGCCGATGACGCCGTTCTTCGGCGCGGTCGTCACGTCGTCATGGTAGGGCAGCGGCACGGAGGCCCATTTGAACTTCGCCTCCCGTGCCACCTGCGCGCGGCCGGCCGAGGAGTTGAAGCTGATCGCCGCCTCGCCGGCCGGGAACAGGTTGCCGCCGGCGGCGTCGCGGCCGGCATACTTGAACAGCCCGTCCTTCTGCAGGTTGAGCAGGAAATCGGTGTGCTTCCTGAAGAACTCGCCGGTCAGGCGCAGCTCGGCATCCATGCCTTCGAAGCCGTTCGCCTTGGTGGCGAAGGGCACGTCGTGCATCGCCGCCATCTGCTCGAACATCACCCAGGTCGGCCAGGCGGTGGTGATGGCGGCCGGGGCGGCGTTGGCGGCCTTGATCCGCTCGGCCGCGGCGCGGACCTGCTTCCAGCTGCGCGGCAGGTCGGTGGTGGACAGCCCGGCCTTCTCGAAGGCATCGAGGTTCAGCCACATGACCGCGGAGGAGGAGTTGTGCGGCATCGACACCAGGCGGCCCTGGATGTCGGAATAATAGCCGCGCACGCCGGCCAGGTAGCGCTTCGGGTCGAGCTCGATGCCCGCCTCCGCCAGCAGCTGGTGGGTCGGGCGGATCGCCGGGCCGGCGGCCATCATGGTGGCGGTGCCGACTTCGAAGACCTGGCCGATATGCGGCGGGGTGCCGGCGCGCCAGGCGGCGATGGCGCCGGTCAGCACATCGACATAGCTGCCCTTGAAGCTGCCGTTCACGGTGAAGCGCGACTGGCTCTCGTTGAACCGCTTCACCTGCTCGGCCACGCGCTCACCCAGCGCGCCGCCCAGGCCGTACCAGAATTCGATGGTGGTGCGGCCGGTGCCCTGGGCGTGGATGGTGGCGGGCGCGGCGAGGCCGAGGGCGGCGGTGCCGGCCAGGAAGGAACGGCGCTGCATGACGAGGTCTCCCGGTATTGTTGTGCGGTGCGGCGCAGGTAGCCGCCGGAGCATTGCAGCTTCGTGGCTGTTCGGCGACAGATTGATGAAGCGCCGTTGCGGCGCCGGCCTATGCAACGAGCCTGGCATAGACCTCCGGGTCGGTCGCCCCCTCGGTCCCGAACAGCAGCACGCGGCTGCCCTCCTCCAGCCCCAGCGCCGCGCGGCCGAAGGGGTCGCGGGCGGCCAGCAGCAGCGCCGCCAGCCCGGCGACGGCGCTTTCGCCGGCGACGACCTTCGGGTCGCGCTTCGCCAGCAGCCGCATGCAATCCACCGCCGAGTCGTCCGGCACCGCCATCCAGGCGAAGGCGGCGCGTTCCAGCTCCTGCCAGGCCAGCAGGCTCGGCTCGCCGCAGGCGAGGCCGGCCATCAGCGTGTCCAGCTCGCCCTCGATGGCGGTGGGCTGGCCGGCCTCGGCGCTGGCGAGCAGGCAGGCGGCGCGGTCGGGCTCCACCACCACCAGCCTCGGCGCCTTGGCGCCGTAGCGCGCCCGCATCTGCACAGAGACCGCAGCAGCGACACCGCCCACCCCGCCCTGGATGAAGACATGCGTCGGCGGCCCGGGCAGCGACTCGGCCGCCTCCTCGGCCATCAGCCGGTAGCCCTGCATGACGTCGCGGGGAATTTCGGTGTAGCCGGCGTAGGAGGTGTCGGAGACGACGAACCAGTTCTCCGCCTCCGCCGTCCGCTGCGCGGCGCGCACGGCATCGTCGTAGGTGCCCGGCACAACCCGGATCTCGGCGCCGTAGCGCGCGATGGCGTCGCGGCGGCCCTGGCTGACGGTCTCATGCACGAAGATCACGCAGCGCGCCCCGAAGCGCTGCGCGCCCCAGGCGACGCTGCGGCCGTGGTTGCCGTCGGTGGCGCAGGTCACGGTGATGGCGGCGGCGGCGTCCTTGTAGGTGCCGTCGGCGAGTTCCGCGGCGGTCGCGGCATTGGCCACCCCGCGGCGGGACAGCTCGGCCTGCAGCAGCTTCATCACCGCATAGGCCCCGCCCAGCGCCTTGAAGCTGCCGAGCCCGAAGCGCCCGCCTTCATCCTTCCAGTGGATCGCCGCGACGCGAGCGGCCGCCGCCAGCTCCGGCAGCGGCAGCAACGGCGTGGGCGCATAGCCGGGCCAGGAGGCGATCTCCGCCTTGGCCCGGCGGAAGCCGCCCTCGGGCAGCACCACGACGCCGGGGACCCCGGCATGGCGGTTGAGCAGCAGGCGGTAGGGGCGGCGGGGAATCGTCATGGCGGCGGACCATGGCCCGCTTGCGCGTCACCTGCCAAGGCGCGACATGACGCGCCGGCGCCGCGGCGCGCAGAAGGAGGACGCCATGCAGATCACGATCCTGGGCGGCGGGGGGTTCCTCGGCCGCAAGCTGGCGCATCGCCTGGCGAAGGACGGCGCCCTCGGCGGCCGCGCCATCACCGGCCTGACCCTGTTCGACCTTGCCGCGCCCGCCCCGGTGCCGGCGCCCTTCCCGGTGCGCTGCCTCGGCGGCAACATCGCCGACCCGGAGGCGGTGAAGGCCGCGGTGCCGGCCGGCACCGACGTGGTGGTGCACCTGGCCGCGGTGGTCTCGGCGCAGGCGGAGGCGGATTTCGACCTCGGCCTGACGGTGAACCTGCACGGCACGCTGGCGGTGCTGCAGGCGGCCCGTGCCCTGCCGAAACCGCCGCGGGTGGTCTTCACCTCCTCCGTCGCCAGTTTCTCGGGCGGGCAGGAGGCGCGGCTGGAGGATGACGCCCGCCAGCTTCCCGGCAACAGCTACGGCGCCGAGAAGGCGATCGGCGAGCTGCTGCTGCAGGATGCCAGCCGCAAGGGGTTCCTGGATGCGGTGAACATCCGCCTGCCCACCGTCATCATCCGCCCCGGGCGGCCGAACAAGGCGGCGTCCAGCTTCGTCTCCGCCATCTTGCGGGAGCCGCTGCTGGGGCTGGAGACCGAGCTGCCGGTGCCGGAGGAATTCGGCGTGTGGATCTGCTCGCCGCGCCGGGCGGTGGAGTGGTTCCTGCACGCGATGACGATGGACACGGCGCCGCTCGGCCTCGATCGCGGCATCAACCCGCCCGGGCGCAGCGCGACCGTCGGCAAGATGCTGAGCGCGCTGGAGACGGTGGCCGGGCCGGCGGCGCGGGCACGGGTGAAGCCTGTGCCGGATGCCGCCATCGCGGCGATCGTCGGCACCTGGCCCGCCAGCTTCACCGCGATGCGCGCCCGCGGCCTGCTCGGGTTCTCCGAGCAGGAGAGCCTGGAGGCCATCGTCCAGGCCTTCATCGAGGATGATTTGGCGGCGACCAAAGCCGAGCGCGGGTTGTAGCCGCTCCCCTCCGCCGCGTTGCGGG
The DNA here is from genome assembly GCA_049315625.1 of Paracraurococcus sp. GTDB lineage: Bacteria > Pseudomonadota > Alphaproteobacteria > Acetobacterales > Acetobacteraceae > Paracraurococcus. The sequence goes on along the minus strand of JBMOJU010000249.1, from coordinate 1,458 downwards.
GAACGGTCAGGGTGGGGGTGACCTCGCTCGTCGAAGGCCCGTCCACCCGCCACGCACCACCCTCACCCCAGCCCTCCCCGCCAGCGGGGGAGGGAGCGAGGCTGCTGCATGCTCGAGATCGCCCGCTTCGTCCTCCCCGATGCGCCGCAGCGCGTCGCCCCGTTCAGCCATGCGGTGCGGGCGGGGGATTTCCTCTTCGTCACCGGCCAGATGCCGACCCTGCCGGGCGGCGGCATGGTCCTGGTCGACGGCGGGGTCGCGGCAGAGACCCACCAGGTGATCGCCAACCTGAAGACCGTGCTGGCCGGCAGCGGCGGCGCCTGGGAACGCACGGTCTTCGCCCGCGTCTACCTGACCGAGTTCGTGCGCGACTACCCGGCGATGAACGCGATCTGGGAGGCGAGCTTCCCGCCCGGCGGCCTGCCGGCGCGAACCTGCGTCGGCGTCACCGCGCTGGCGGTCGGCGCGCTGGTGGAGATCGACCTCGTGGTGGCGCTTTAGCCAACCAGCCTCGGCCAGGCCCAGCGCAGCGCCAGCGCCGCCGCCAGCAGCCAAAGCACGACGACGATCGCCGCCCCTGCCCGGCTGCCCGGGCGCGCCTGCGCCGCCGCCGCCGCCGCGCGGAACTCCGCCAGCAGCGGCGGCGGGATCAGCCGCACCGCCAACAGGATGCCGAGCGGCAGCAGGATCGCCTCATCCAGCAGGCCGAGCACCGGGATGACATCCGGGATCAGGTCGATCGGCGAGAGCGCATAGGCGGCGAGCACCACGGCCAGCAGGCGGGCGATCCAGGGCGTGCGCGGGTCGCGCGCCGCCAGCCACAGCGCATGGACGTCGCGGCGGATGGCGCGCGCCCAGTCCCGTAGCCGGCGCAGCATGGCGCCGCGGCGATCAGCCCTGCCGCGCCTCCTGCCCGCGCAGGAAGTCGATGAACACCGCGGCCAGGCGCGGCGTCGCCGCCTCCCAGCCGGCGAAGTCGACGTCGAGGTCGACCGGCGTGGTCAGCACCTCCCGGAACGCGCTGTTCGGCATGCAGCGATGCGCGGATTGCGCGCCCTCCGCCGGGTGGACGCGGTCGTTGCCGGCGACCAGCACGGACGGCACCGTGATCCGCCGCAGTTCCTCGGGCGACAGGCCCGCCACGGGAAAGCCCGAACCTTGGTGGAAGCCGGCCAGCCAGCGGCGCATGGCGGCGGCGAAGGCCTCCGCCCCCATCGCCTCAAGCCGGGCGCGATTGGTCGGGTTGGCCTTGATCAACCCGGAAAAATGCTCGGTCTCGCAGACCGCCTCGATGCCGCCCCGCTCCACCGCGGCCAGGTATTGCTCGTAGTAATTGAAGGCGAGGCGCTTCGCCGCATAGGCGCCGCCGGTGATCCGCCACAGCAGCAGGCCGCGCACCGCCTCCGGATGGTGGAGCGCGAGCAGCAGCGACAGCCGCGCGCCGGAGGAACAGCCGGC
>JBMOJU010000645.1:0-1852 GCA_049315625.1 Paracraurococcus sp. | reverse complement strand
AGATCCACATCCGCGGCGAGCACCGCAACCTGCAATACCGGCTGAACGGCGTGGCGCTGCCGGAAGGGCTCGCCGGCTTCGGCCAGGTCTTCGATGCGCGCGCGCTGTCCAGCGTCTCGGTCCTGACCGGGGCGCTGCCGGCGCAATACGGCTTCCGCACCAATGCGGTGATCGACCTGCGCACCCGCAATCCCGCGACCGATCCCGGCGGCGCGGCGGGCATCCAGGGCGGCTCGCGCGGCACGGTGCAGCCCAACGCCTCCTGGGCCGGCACGCTCGGCGGCTGGGAGGTCTTCGCCAGCGGCACCGTCCTGCGCAGCGACCAGGGCATCGAGAACCCGACCAGCAGCTTCACCGCCCGCAACGGGGAGACGCAGCAAACCCGCGGCCTGGTCTACGCCGCGCGGCCGCTGGATGAGACGACGCGGCTCGCGGTGATCGCCGGGACCTCGCTGAGCCGCTTCCGCATCCCGGTCACGCCGGGCCTGCCCTCGCAGTACACCGCCTTCGGCGTCTCCGAGTTCGACAGCGCCGCGCTGCGCGCCCGGCAATGGGAGCGGAGCTGGTACGGCACCGCGGCGGTGCAGAAGCAGCTCGGCGATGTCGAACTGCAGATCGCGCCCTTCATCCGCTCCTCCTCGATCCACTATGTCCCGAGCGTGGTGGGGGAGACGGTGCTGAACGGCGTCGCGTCCGACGTTTATCGCGGCAGCCTGGCGATGGGGACGCAGGCCGATGCGACCTGGCGCGCGGACGCCGACCACACGCTGCGCGCCGGGCTGCAGGTGACCGGGGAGCGCGCCCGCTTCCGCAGCGCGACGACGGTGCTGCCGCTGGACGGCGCCGGCAACACGATCGACGACCCGCTGACCCTGGCCGACCGCTTCGGCCGCACCGGCTGGCTCTATGGCGGCTACGTGCAGGATTCCTGGCGGCTGAACCCGGCGCTGACCCTGAATTACGGTCTGCGCTGGGACCAGATGGCGGAATACGTCACCGCCGGGCAGCTTTCCCCGCGCGCCAGCCTGGTCTGGCAGGCGACGGACAGCACCACGCTGCATGCCGGCTACGCCCGCACCTTCACCCCACCGCAATTCGAGCTGGTGAGCAACGCCACGCTCGCCCGCTTCGAGGGCACCACCGGCGCGCCGCCGGGCACCCGCAACGACCCGGTGCGGCCGGAGCGCGCGCACCGGCTCGACGCCGGGGTGACGCAGCGCGTGGGGGAGGCGCTCACGCTCGGCACCGGCGCCTACTGGAAGGACGTCCGCGACCTGCTGGATTTTGGCCAGTTCGGCAATGCGCCGATCTTCACCCCGTTCAACTACCGGCAGGGCAGGATCTACGGCGTGGAATTCAGCGCCGATTGGCGGGAGGGGCCGTGGCAGGTCTACGGCAACCTGGCGCTCAGCCGCTCCGCCGGGCGCGACATCCGCTCCGCGCAATTCACCTTCGACCCGGCGGAGCTGGCCTATATCGCGGGCAAATACGTCCGCACCGACCACGACCAGACGGTGACGGGGTCGGCCGGCGCGGTGTGGCGGGGGTGGGAGGGCGGCCGGCTCTCGGCCGCCATGCTCTACGGCAACGGGCTGCGGCGCGGCTTTGCCAATTCGGAGAAGCTCGGCGCCTATGCCAGCGTCAACCTCGGCGTGGCGCAGGATGTCGTGGGGCCGGATGGCGGCACCTGGACCGCGCGGCTGGATGTGCTGAACGTCTTCGACACCGTCTACCAGCTGCGCGACGGGTCGGGGATCGGGGTGGGTGCGCCGCAATACGGGTTGCGGAGGACGGTATTGGCGGGGCTGAGCCGGGCGTTCTGAGCCAAGGAAGGCCGGGGGAGAAAGTATTC